>DATJUD010000169.1:0-34890 GCA_035502695.1 Acidobacteriaceae bacterium | reverse complement strand
AAGAAATTGAACGTTCGTTGGAAGCCCGACTGTTTTATCTGGCAGTTTCGACCTCTCTTGCGCTACCTGATATTTGCGCTGCGCTTCTCGATCCCGATGGTAAAACTAATCGAGAGAAGTACATGAAATTCTATGACACATGGTTGCGAATACCTGGCTATCTCAATCTTCTACCTGCGGATATATACAGGCTTCGTTGCGGCATTATTCATCAGGGGATTGCTGGACACCCCGGTATGACTATGCCCGCGAAGCGAATTATCTTTACCGTTCCCAGCCCGTCGAATATGCCGGGCGGGTTTGCCGCACACGGCTTCACGATCGCAGGGCATAACATCGCACCCTCCTTTTTCTTGGACGCTGTGATGTTTTGTCGCAAGATGACCGAGGGCGTTTCAAAATGGTATGAAGCGAACATTACAGATCCGAACCTAGTCGCCAACTTGCCAGCATTGGTACAGTATCGCCCGAATGGAATTGCTCCATACATTGAGGGATTCCCAGTAATCGCGTAAGTTTTGTTTTGGACTAGCTGCGACTGCTCCACACCAGCGGGTTCATGGGAGTGTGGATCAAGTCGCCCACCTCGATGCCGGGACAATATCTGTCGCGATCAGCTTGCTGATACGGATTGACGGGCTTGGTGAGGCGCATATCTTCGTCCATATAAATAATGGTCATCACCTCGCGCGGAATCGGCGTAGTGTTTTGGCCCGCGCGATGGAAGGTCCATCCGGAGTGAAAGCTTACTTCTCCAAGGTCAAACTTTCCTTCATCGGTTCCGTGGTCTTTCAGAGCCTCGCCGATGCGGTCTTCGCTCTCCTGTCCGATTTCCAAATCACGACCGTAGGTGACGCGATGGCTTTTCGGGCAGAAGGCAAGCGGCCCCATTTCCAGCGGAGTTTCCTGCAGCGGAATCCAGGCGGTGATGGTTTTGTCGGTATTGACGGGCCAATAGTATTGGTCGGCGTGCCAGGGAGTAATTCCTCCTCCCGCCTCTTTGTAAAGCGCCTGATCGTGGTAGATGCGCACGCCGGTGCAACCCATCAACTGCGCGGCGATGCGTCCCAGCTTCGGCGAGGAAATGAATTCTCGAACCAGTTCGCTGCTCTCCCAAAGATTTTCTACCTGGAGAAATGCGCGATGGTATAAATCGCGCTCTTCCAAGGGCAAGTGCTCGGAGTTCAGTTCTTTCACTTTGCGAGTGATTTCGCGGCCATAGTAGGCGAGTGTTTCGGCGGAGAGTACATGCTTCAGCTTGATGTATCCGTTTTCCAGATACTGTTCAATCTGCTCCGGTGAGATCAGATATGTCTCAGTCAGGTCTTGCCGTACGTCCGTTGCGATTGCCATCGAAACTTCTCCGTCGGAAGGTTCAGCGAAACAGGTGCAGCACGAGTCAAAACTTAGTGTAGCCGCAGGCTCTCGGGTTTCCCATTGACTTAAGGTTTACTGGGAATCGAAACGATTCGTTCGTTTCAGTATAAATTGTCGATAGCAAGAGAATGGATGGGAGTGAAATGATGAAGCTGTCTCGGGCCGTGCGGCTTGTGCTGTTCGCTGCGATGATTTCCTGTTTTGCCGGAGTATGCCCCACGTGCAGCTGGGCAGCGGCGAAGCAATCGATTTTGCTGAACCAGAGGTGGCAGTTTCGGCAAGTCACGAACCTGCAGGGCATTGCGCATGACCATTGGCTGCCCGCCACAGTTCCCGGCGATGTGCAGCTGGATTTGCTGCGCAATAAGCTCATCCCGGAGCCTTTCTATCGAGACAATGAGAACAAGCTGCAATGGATAGAGAACGCCAACTGGGAATATCGGACGACGATCCCGGTGAGCGAGAAGCTTCTGAGTCGCACCAACATTGAACTGGTTTTCGACGGCCTCGACACCTGCGCGCAGGTGTATTTGAACGGAAACCTGCTGCTGACTTCCGACAACATGTTTCGAACGTATCGGCTGAATGCGAAACCGTATTTGAAAGTTGGCGACAACCTGCTGCGCATCGTTTTCACGTCGCCCATCCAAGGAGCCGAAAAAATTGCCGATCAGGATCCGTGGCAGCCGCGGACCCATACGCAGGCACGGTGGTATATCCGTAAGGCGGCCTATCAGTACGGATGGGATTGGTCGCCGCGATTTGTGACCAGCGGTGTATGGCGACCCGCGCGGTTGGAGGCGTGGGATGATGCGCGCATTTCGGATCTGGACATTCGCCAATTAGATGTGACCAAACAGTCCGCCCATGTTCTGGCTCAAGTGGAAGTGACGGCGTCCGTCGATTCGCCGGCTACGGTCACCGTTCACTATGGCCTGAACGGAAAAGAATTGACCGCCGCGCAAACGACAGAGCTGCATCCAGGGATCAACCATGTGGAACTGCCGATCACGATCGATCATCCAGAGCTTTGGTATCCGGCGGGATACGGCAGCCAGCCACTCTACGCGTTTCATGCAGCCGTTGCGATACGAGGCCAAACGCAGGACACATCCGACATGCGCACCGGACTTCGCTCGGTGGAGTTGCGTCGCGATCCGGACCCATGGGGGCGATCATTTGAATTCGTAGTGAATGGCATCCCCATCTTCGCAAAGGGCGCCAATGTGGTGCCGTTCGACAGCTTTCCCAGTCGCGTGCCGGTCGCGCAAATCCGCGACATCCTGCAGTCCGCCAAAGACGCCAACATGAACATGATTCGCATCTGGGGCGGCGGCTACTACGAAACCCAGGAGTTTTATGAGTTATGCGACGAGATGGGGATTATGGTCTGGCAGGATTTTATGTTTGGAAATCCATGGCAGCCAGGAACCTATTTCTTCAAGCAGAATGTTGCGAAGGAAGTGGAAGATCAGCTGAAGCGGCTGCGAAACCATCCCAGCATTGTTTTGTGGTGCGGCAATAACGAGCAGGAAAATAATTTTCTGCAGGACAGTCTGCATATCAGCCAGATTGCGCGTCTGCAAATGTGGCAGGACTATCTGACCGTGTTCAGCGGGATCATTCCGACGCTGGTCGCGCGGTTCGATCCGGGCGCAGCCTATTGGCCCAGCAGTCCAAGCGGCGATTATGAAGAAACCAAGGCCATGAACTACCGCGTGCTGGAGGATGGCGACGATGTCGGTGGCAACGAGGAGTTCGGCGACACGCATGATTACAGCGTATGGACCTCAATCGATCTGCTGCCGCGCGTGCCGTTCAGCAGCGAAGAAGACCGCCACTACCGCTTTGTCAGCGAGTACGGATTTCAATCGATGCCGGAGATGCGCACTATTGATGCCTTCACGCTGCCGGAGGATCGCTCCAGCACCTCCACGCCGGTGATGACCACGCATCAGAAAGATCCGGCCGGCTATGCGACCATGCTGGATTACATTCGGCAATATTATGGTCAGCCAAAAGATTTCAGTTCGCTTGTGTACGCCAGCCAGGTGGTGCAGGCGGAATTTATCAAGCTGGTGGCCGAGCATCTTCGCCGCGACAGGCCGCGCACCATGGGTTCCATCTTCTGGCAGCTCAATGATTGCTGGCCCGTAGTTTCGCCATCAAGCATCGACTATTACGGTCGATGGAAGGCGCTCCAATACTATGCGCGACGCTTCTATAGCCCGCTGCTGGTGTCCTCGCGACTGAAGTCTGGAATCTTGAATGTGTCGGTGGTTTCAGACGAAACGACGCCGACTTCTGCAAGTCTTCGAGTGCGTGTAATGAAGTTTGACGGAACTGTGCTGCACACTGAGACGGAGAACATTACGATTCCGGCGCTGTCGAGCCAGGTGTATTTGCAGCTTCCCACGCAGCCGTATTCCGATCCCGCGGATACCGTGGCGGCGATGGATTTGACAGTGAATGGCAAGCAGGTTTCCAGCAACCTGATGTATCTTGTGCCGACACCGGACGTGCATCTTCCCGCCGCGGAAATTACAAGTCATTTGACCCAAGCGGACGGCGCATATGAAGTGCGTGTATCTTCCAAGGTGCTGGCGCGCGATGTGTATCTATCCTTCGGCGATTACGACGCAAAATTCTCTGACAACTACATCGACCTGTTGCCGGGAGAGCCGCAGACCATCGTTGTGCATAGTCCGGCAAGCCTGGCGCAGCTCGAAAGCAGTATGAAGGTGATGTCTCTGGTGGATGCCATTGAGCCGAACACAGCTTGGAAGAGCGGAGCTGGAAATTAGCCGCCGCGGCTCGCCAATCTTCCCGAGAGATGCAGAATTTTTCCGCGTTCTCCACATGCGATGGTGGCGATAAACTCCCTCTAGATGCCAGTGAAGAATCAGACCCGTTCCGCTGACGAGCAAAAGCCGCTCTCGAAGCAGGCAGAAAAAATGCGACGCCTGCGCGCGTTGATCTGCGGAGACAAGTACGAGCGTGCGGCGCGGCAAATGGGAGCGACGGTGGTAGCCGGCGTGGACGAGGTAGGGCGCGGCTCGTTGTTTGGACCGGTTGTTGCGGCGGCCGTGATTCTTCCCGAGAAGACTCGCATTCGCGGCATACGCGACTCAAAACAGTTGCTGCCGGAGGAACGCGAACGGTTGGACATTATCATCCGGCGCAAAGCCATTGCCGTAGCGATTGGATTTGCCGATGCTGCTACCGTCGATGCCATCAACATCCGCCGCGCGTCGCATCTGGCGATGCTGTCGGCCATTGCGCAACTGCTTCCGCAGCCGGATTTTCTGCTGATCGATGCCGAGCGCCTGGATACACCTTGTATGCAAAAAGCGATTATTTACGGTGACTCCATCAGTGTTTCGATCGCCGCGGCTTCGATTGTTGCGAAGGTCTATCGCGATGCGTGGATGTGCCGCTATCACGAGGAATATCCGCAATATGGACTGGCCTCGCACAAGGGATACAGTACAGAAGAGCATCTGCGTGCGCTCGCCGAACACGGACCGTGCCCGCTGCACCGCATGACCTACGAACCCGTGCGGAGAGTCCTCGAACTGCGGACCGGTGTTGTGACCAGCACACTGGCGAATGAACCTGTTCAGGTGAGCTAGGCGGCGACTGCGACTTTTCGCTTACGCGCTGCCTCTTTAATCTGCCACGCGACGCGCGCCAGCAATAGCACCGCGAGAATCGCTGTTACTTTCCACGGAGTATGCACGCCGGGTTTGACCAGCCACCAGTAGTGAATGATTCCTGCAATTGCCGCGACGTATGCCAGCCGGTGCAGCCTGGTCCAGCGCTTGCCGCCCAGTTTGCGAATTGACCAGGCGGTCGAGGTTGCCGCCAGCAGCAGCAGGCAAGTCCATCCCGTCATCCCCATGGTGATGAAGGGTCGTTTGGCAATGTCACGCAGCATGGCATGCACGTCAAAGTTCGAGTAGAGCCAAACCCACGTCATCAGATGCAACGTGCCGTAGAAAAACGCGAACAGTCCCAGCATGCGACGAAAGCGAATCAGCCATACCAGGCGGCTGCTCAAACGGCGGACAGGTGTAATTGAGAGTGAGATGAGCAAAAAGTAAAGCGTCCAGAATCCAGTGGTGTGGGTAATGGTCGCCACAGGATCTGGACCGAGCGTGTTTGTGAACCCCTCATAGATCAGTACGCCGAACGGAATCAGGCAGGCGGGGAAAGCAACGAATTTCAAGATGACAAGGACGCGATTGGACATGGGGAAGCTTAGTAGTTTGTGCGCAGGTTCATCCCTTTATAGAGATCGGCGACCTGGTCTCCGTAGCCGTTGAACAATACCGTAGGCTGACGGGCTTTCCAGAAAGGCGCGCCGATCACGCGCTCGTACTTCTGGCTCCAGGGCACGGTATCGACATCCGGATTCACGTTGGAATAAAAACCGTACATCGAAGGAGATGCCTCATTCCAGGTAGTGCGGGGCTGGTGTTTCACAAAGCGGATGTGCACCAGCGATTTTGCGGATTTGTAGCCGTATTTCCACGGCAGCACGATGCGGACCGGCGCTCCGTCCTGGTTGGGCAGCGTCTGGCCATACAAACCGAACGTGAAAAGTGTCAGCGGGTGCATTGCTTCATCCATGCGCAAGCCCTCAGAATAGGGCCAGTCAAGGTTGACTTGAAAAATTCCGGGTTCTTCGCTCGGATTGTCGATCGACAAAAACTGGACGTACTTCGCGCTGCTGAGCGGCTCGCATTGCTTGATGAATTCTGACAAAGAATAGCCTACCCAGGGGATCACCATGCTCCACGCTTCGACGCAGCGATGCCGATAGATTCGATCTTCCAGGGGATGAATTTTCATCAATGCATCGATGTCGAATTCTTTTTTGCTTTTCACTTCACCGTCAACCTTGACCGTCCAAGGATTTGTCTTCAGCCGCCACGCATTGTGGGAAGGATCGCTTTTTCCGGTGCCGAACTCATAGAAGTTGTTGTACGTGGTGATGTCTTCAAAGGAAGTTGGAGTCACTCCCTTGGTGGAATATTGACTTGGAACTGTCGTCAGCTTTGTAGTCGCATGCACAGCCTCGCGCGGAGAGGCAACATTCTTCAGCAGGTCGGCTCCCAATGCGGCCGCGCCAACGGCGGCGGCGCCAGCCATGAACTTGCGGCGATTCATGTAGTCCGACTTTGAAGTGATTTGGGACGACGAAATATCCGACGGTTTACGGATCAGCATGCGGAGGCTCCTTTCCTGCGTCTTATTGAATATTAGACAGTTCAAGCGCGCGTAAGTTACACAGTTTTGAGCGTTTGTGCAGAATTTTGGGAGGATCAACAATTTGTGAAACCTATGCAGCGACACTGTGCGCCGCACCCAGCACCATCAGGCCCGCCAGCACTCCCCATAAGCCAACTCGCAGTCCACCGCTATCGCCGTTCAAAAATATTTCCCTTCAAAATTCGCCACTTCGTAGACGGTGGGCAGCGTCACCGCGCCGTGCCCAGCAGGGTCAGCGAGTGTCCGTGCCAGAGAGACGCGCGCAAATCCCGTTCGAACGTATTCGCCCCAGCGTTAACTCAGGAATACACCATCCCAATGGTTCGGATGCTATTCTGCGGATTGACCCGGAAACACCGCATTAGTGCCGGCTGACACAGGAGAAAGGAACTGACGATTCGTTCCGTAACGAGTAACACGGCGCAGCGGATTCCCGAACTCGATGGACTGCGCGGAATCGCGATTCTACTGGTGCTAATGCGCCACTATGTCCATCATCCCAGCCTTATTTTCTTCGGGCCGCAATGGGGATGGATGGGCGTCAACCTGTTCTTCGTTCTGTCCGGATTCCTGATTACGTCCATCTTACTGCGATTGGTTCACTCTCCGGGTGCGCTAAGAGTCTTCTATGCGCGGCGTACGCTACGGATATTTCCGCTTTATTTTCTGGTGCTGCTGGTTTATTTTGTTGCATCCGCCAGCGTTGGAACGCCGCAGCCCTGGAAAACTGTTTTCCTTTACGTTACCTTTATGCAGGCGTTCCTTCCTCCGTTGCTGACACATCCGAAAGTGGTTCCGCACCCTGGTTGGGTGGTGATGGGGTTTGCTGTGCTGTGGTCGCTGTCCGTGGAAGAATGCTTTTATCTTCTTTGGGCGCCCCTGGTCACCTTCACACGCGCGCGCCGGCCCGCACTTTTTACCATCTTGGGGCTGGTCCTGGTTTTGACACCATGGATTCGGTTCTTCTATCCCGATCCGAAAGGCGGACAGGAGCTTTTCATCGCACAGATGGATTCGCTGGCGGCCGGTTGCCTCATCGCCATTCTATGGCGAGATCATGGCCACGTTTGGCGACCTAAAATTCAACGCTGCGCAAGCTTGCTGTATGCATGTGTCGTCGGGCTGATTGCTTTAGCGATCTGGATCGATCTTGCCACTGGGCTCACCAAGCGGAACGTTTTCGATCTGCGGATATTCAATGCCACAGACTATACCGTGTTGTGGGCTGCGTGGTCACTCTGGCTGCTGGTTACGCTCGCGGGGGCTGGGACTATGGGCAGTATGTCGCGCGCACTGCGCCATCCCATTCTCTGCTGGCTAGGACGAATCAGTTATTGCCTGTACTTGGTGCATTATCCGATCTATTTGGCTGTGCGGAATTACCTGGTACACAGCGTGGCCTTGGTGGTGGCGCTGGCGATTTCGCTGGTTGTTTCGGCACTTGCCTGGCGCTATTTTGAAGGCCCGATCGCGCGGTGGAAGCAAACGGCGTTTCGGTATCGGATGGCAATCGAGCCGGAAGCTCCACTAGTGAAAACGTGGTCATGATTTACTCGCGGATGATTTAAGATCCAGGGCTCTCTGCGACGTTTTCGCATGTGACGGGAACGGCGGTCGGGATCGCCGGCTATGAGGTTTTTTATTCTCACCGTAGCGAACTGCGTTTCAATCTCTTCATTCACTCGGCTGCTTTCTTTTAATTCGCGAACAGCCGCTCCTGCTCACTCAAATCCACCTTGCGGCGGTTGCTGGGATGAATGACGGCGACAATCTCGACTGATTGCAGAGCGGAACGGGGAACGAAAATGCGCTGTGTGTTGGACCGCATGTCCGGCGGAGTGAACTGGATGCCTTCCGGCTCCAGAAACGACAGATCGTTGCTCGCCAGACCTTCCAGTTCGTCGCCATCGCGCATTCGCATACGAATCCACAGGCCAGGAGTGCGCGGGCGAGAAGTAAAATTCCGTCGCACCAGCCGTTCAGGATCGGTGCTGTCGCCGCTGGGAAACTCCCGCACGAAACACATCATTTTCACATCTTGCAACGTCATGGCGAGCACTTTTCCTGTGCTGTCGAGCAATTCCAGGCGGCCATCGTGCGCGAAGCCCTGCGGGTCGACGTAGCCCGAGTTCCACTCGCGGCTGAACTTTCGCACGATCACTTTCTTTCGACTCGAGCCTGAACTTGCCACTCCGTGCTCTCCAAGACAACGTACGAGGGCGACCAGCGAAACCGCATGATCTCAACTTAGCCAGGATTGTCGCATGACGCGCAACCGAGCGCAGCGGTTATTGTGCAAGTGCTGGAAAAACAGTCGCCGATATGGTATCGTAGAACATTGTGTGCGCGACAATGTCGCCTACATCTAATTGAAAAGACGGGTCTTAGCGGCACGAGTGAGAGGCTGCTGACCGAGGCGTAAAACTGGGCATGCCCGATTATATCCAATTGCTTGAATCCAAGCTTTCTCCGAACGAAAAACAAGCACTCAACGCCATGACCGACGTGGCCCGCGCCCGACAAATTACGGTATTTCTTACCGGGGGCGCCGTTCGAGACATTGTAAGTGGTGCATCTGTTCGCGATCTGGACATTACTGTTCAGGCGAACCCATTGAAGTTCAGGAAAGACCTGGAGCGTGCCGGCTTCACCATTACCGGCGAGCATGAGCCATCGCATACTCTCTATCTGCGATTCGGCAAGCAAGCACGTTTGGAAATCTCCTCCGCCAGGACGGAGACTTTTTCCAAGCCGGCGAAGCCGGAATATTCTCCCGCAGGCATTCTGGATGACCTGCGACGCCGCGACTTTACCGCGAACGCCATGGCGCTGTCGTTGAATGAGGGATCTTGGGGGCTCTTGCTCGATCCGCTGAACGGGACGGCTGACATTTCCGCGCGACAATTGCGCCTGGTCAGCAATTACGGATTCCTGGAAGATCCGATCCGCCTGGTACGGGCGGTGCGGCTGATGTCGCGAACCGGCTGGGATATGGAGGAGCGGACGAAAGCCCGCTATGACAACGCCAAGGCAGAGGGCGTGATCAGCGCCATCACCGCAGTTCAGCGCGGGTATGAACTGGAAGAGATTGGATACGAAGAAGAACCGCAGCAGGTGCTGAAGGCGCTGGAGGCCGAGGGCTGGCTGGAACATCTGTCGCCGCACTGGAGCAGCCGCTCAGTCGATGTGCAGGGGTTGGAACGCCTGCATGAAAAGTTTGTGCAGTTGTTAATGGCAGGATTGCATCCGGATCCGTCGGCGGCGCAATTCCGCCTGTTGACGGCCAAACTTTCTCCGGCTCATTTATCGGCGCTGAAAAAGATGTTCGTGCGCAGCGATTTAATTGCGGAAGCGAACGCCCTGGATTCAGAAGCGAAGCACGTGCTGCAGAAGATGACAGCGAAGGATGCCGCCAAGCCCTCGCAGCTGTGGAAGCTGCTGCACAGCGTCAAGCCGGAAGCAGTGCTGTGGCTGTTCTTCACCAATAAGACCGCGGCCGTGCAGCACAAGTTTGAGAACTTCTTCACCAAGTGGCCGGAAGCGCGTCAGAAAATTCCCAATGCAATTTTGCAGGATATGCGCATTCTTCCGGATGTCGAGGGCTATGACGAATTGCTGGACAAGCTGACGTTTGCGTTTATGGATGGCGAATTGCCGACGGAAGAGACGATTCGCAAATTCGCCGAGCCTTATTCCCCGCCCGCTCCTCCGCCACCGGTAATTGTGCGACGCAGTCGTGCCGTGAAGCGCGTCACTGAGCCAAAGAAGGCGAAGGGCAGAAAGTCTAAGACCGCACCCGCAGCTCAGGATGGCGATTTGAGCCTGGCGGCCGCCAGTGAAGCGAGCTCAATTGGGGCGCTGGCTGAACAGAATGGAATGGCGGGCGGAAAGGTAAAATCCGCTGCAGCAAAGGGAACCGAGAAAGCCGCCGCAGGGAAGGCCGCCGCCAAGCCGGAAGTCGCGAAGAAAGCAGAGAAGCCGGCCGCGAAAGCCGTCGTGAAGCCGGTCGCCAAAGGCAGGCTGGATAAAGCGAAGGCTACTGGCAAGGTAGTCGCGAAAGCAGCCAAGGCCAGCGGAAAGTCGACCCAGACAAAGGGCAAGGCGCAGAAGGCGGCGGTTGTCGCCAAGGCGCACGGCAAGGCCAGCAAGGCTGCTCATACCGCAGCGAAGAAGTCCGCTTCAGGCGCTCGCGGCAAGGCTACCGCGTCGGCCAAGACTGCGCATCGTCCGATCGCGAAGAAGGCAGCTTTGAAGCCGAAAGCTGCGCCTAAAAAAGTTGCGGTTGCCAAAAAGCCAGTAGTAAAAACGGTTAGCCGATCCGCTTCCAAGGCGGCATCTGCCAAGTCGAAGACGAAGAAGAAATCCGGAAAATAAGGTCGCTCGTTAAAGCTGGAAAACCGGACACCCTGCGTGCGTGACGTGCGTCGCCGTCGGGGAGATGTTCAATCTCCGCTTCCGTCGGCCATCGCCGCGACTACCTCAGCAGGAAGAATTCCCAGATCGCGATAAATCGGCCGAATATGCACACGGATTTTCGGCAGTTGCGTCGCAAACCATCCTGCACCCGCGATGCAGAACGCGCCGGTGATCATCAGCGTGACCGGCGCGCCCACCCAATGTGCCAGGCCGCCGGCCAGCAGGCTGCCAAACGGCGCCATGCCAACGAAAGCCATGGTGTAGTAGCTCATCACGCGGCCACGCTTGTCCTCTGGAACGATGGTTTGGATAATCGTGTTGCTGGCCGCCATGCCCTGCATCATTCCGTATCCCGTGATCAGCATCAGCAGCAAGGAGAACCACAGGAAGTGACTTGCGCCGAATGCAATCAGCCCCGCTCCAAAGATTGCGGCTGAGATAGCGATGATGCGTCCCAGCCCCAGCACCGACTTGCGCATGGCCAACGAAATCGCCGCGATCAGCGCACCCGTTCCTACGGCTCCCATCAGAAAGCCAAGCGTGTGCGCGCCGCCATGCAAAACCTTCGCGGCGAAGATCGGCATCAGCACCGTGAACGGCATTCCCATTAGGCTGACGACCGCGAACAGCAGCAGAATGGTTCGTACCGGAGTGAACTGGGAAACGTACGCCCAGCCTTCCTTCAACTGTTCCACCATCGGCACAATCTTGGAGGCAGCGACAAACTTCGGCAGCTGCATCAGCAGCAGGGAAATGATCACTGCAATGTAACTGATGCCATCAATCAGGAAGCAATAGCCTTCGCCAAAGCCGGCAATTACCAGTCCAGCCAGCGACGGCCCCACCAGCCGCGCCATGTTCACCATGGAAGAGTTCAGCGCGATGGCATTGCCCAGGTCCTGACGATCCTCAATCATCTGCACCATAAAGGCCTGGCGCCCCGGCATGTCAAAAGCGTTAATCAAGCCCTGGAAGATGCTGAGGCAAAGAATTTCTGTAATGGTGATGACGTGCGTCAATGTCAGCGCGGCAAGAGCCAGGGACTGCAGCATGGCGAGCGACTGGGTCACCACCAGAACATGGCGGCGATTCAGCCGATCGACCCACACGCCTGCAAAAGGCGCCAGCAGAAAGGTGGGAATTTGTCCGCAAAATCCGACGATGCCAAGCAGCCATGCTGAACCGGTTAACCGATAGACCAGCCAGGCCGTCGCGATGCGCGTCATCCATGTACCGATGAGCGAGATGCTTTGACCGCCGAAGAATAAGCGGAAATTGCGGTGCCGCAAGGCCCGCCACGCCAGCGAAATGCCGGTTCGCTGCGGCGCTGCCTCTGCCGCGGAATTTGTCTGGTTCGCGATCGGCTCATCCATTGTGGGTGGGGCTCCTGGGATTGCAGTCGTTCACTTTGGCTATCGCGATAAAAACCTTCGTACGGAAGAGCATTGCTGGCTTCTACAAGAAACGATGCGCAGATGCCAAACGAGAAGCAGAGAAACAGGATACGAGCCGCTCCAGAAAAGTTTCGTCCCCGATTTCCTCATCCATTTCTCTTTCACATTGGATGAGCGTTTCCTCCATGCCGGTGCGCCGAATAGAATTGAAGTACGGGCATGGCAGAATTTACGCACTTACATCTTCATACGGACTACTCGCTGCTGGACGGGGCCTGCGACGTCGACAAGCTGCTGAAGCATGTCGACGGCATGGGACAGAAGGCGGTCGCCATGACTGACCACGGCAATATTTATGGCGCGATGCACTTCTTTGACGCGGCGAAAAAATACAATATCAACCCTATTTTAGGCTGCGAACTCTACATCTGCCAGAAGGAAGACCATCGTGCCGATCCGCAGGGTGACGTATATCATCATCTGCTGGTGATTGCGGAAAACGATGAGGGGTATCGTAACCTGGTCCGCATCACGTCGGAAGCTTCGCTGCATGGGTTCTATCGCAAACCGCGCGTCAGCAAGAAATTTCTCGCCGAGCATGCGAAGGGACTGATCGGATTTTCCGGATGCCTGGCAGGCGAGCTCTGTGAGCATCTGACGAGCGATAACTACGATGCCGCACGAACCACCGCCAAGCAATACGAGGACATTTTCGGGCGAGGAAATTTCTTCCTGGAAATTCAGGACCAAGGTCTGGAGCTGGAAAAGAAGATTCACGCGAATCTTTTTCGCCTGGAAAAGGATCTCAACATCCCTCTGATCGCGACCAATGACAGCCATTACATTGGCCACGACGATCACCATGCCCACGATGTTCTGCTCTGTGTGCAGACCGGCAGCACGATTCACGACGAGAAACGTTTTCGTTTTGATGGCGACCAGTTCTTCGTCAAATCTGCGGAGGAAATGCTGCAGGTCTTCTCGCATACGCCGGAGGTTGTGGCGCGCACCATGCAGTTTGCCGAACGGTGTCACGTCAAACTGAACAAGGTGGAAAATCCATTTCCGCAGTTCGATGTACCGCCCGGATTCACCATTGACAGCTATTTTGAAAAGATCTGCCGCGAGGGCTTTCGGCGTCGATTGGATACCTCCATCCGTCATTTGCGGGACAGCGGCCATCTTCGCCACACAACAGAAGAGTATGAGCAGCGGCTGCAGCGCGAGATTGACTGTATCCAGCAGATGAAGTTTTCCGGATATTTCCTTATTGTGTGGGACTTTATCCGGTATGCAAAAGAACAGGACATTCCCGTGGGCCCGGGGCGTGGCTCGGCAACCGGTTCGCTGGTCGCGTATGCCATGAACATCACGGATGTCGATCCCTTGCAGGCAAGTCTATTGTTCGAGCGCTTTCTGAATCCGGAGCGCGTGTCCATGCCGGATATCGATATCGACTTCTGCATGAACCGGCGCAGCGAAGTGATCGATTACGTCACGCGCAAGTACGGACGCGAGCAGGTCGCGCAGATCATCACCTTCAACACCATGGCGGCCAAGGCGTCCATTAAGGATGTGGGTCGCGCTCTGGCCATGCCCTACGGGGAGGTGGATAAGATTGCCAAGCTGATTCCGGCCACCATCGGCATAACGATCGATCAGGCATTGACAGAATCGGAGCCGCTGCAGCAGGCTTACGAAAATGATCAGCAGATTCGCGAACTGATCGACATCGCCCGCAGACTGGAAGGCTTGGCGCGTGGCGCAGGCATCCATGCGGCCGGGGTGGTCATCGCCCCTGAGCCGCTGACCAACCTGGTTCCGTTAAGCCGCGGCAAGAACGACGAAATCGTTACTGCGTACGACATGAAGGCAGTCGAAAAAATCGGCCTACTGAAAATGGATTTTCTCGGCCTGACTGCCCTCACTGTAATTCACGAGGCGCTGCGCCTGGTCCGAGTCAATCTCGGGATCGAAATCGATATGGAAACCATTCCTCTCGACGACAAACTGACCTACGAGCAGGTCTTTCATCGCGCCCTCACCTCCGGCGTATTTCAGTTTGAATCTCCCGGGATGCGCGATATTTTGCGCCGCTACAAGCCGGATTCCATCGCCGACCTGACGGCTCTAAATGCACTCTATCGCCCCGGACCCATGCAGATGATTGATGATTTCATCGAGCGTAAGTGGGGCCGAAAACAAGTTGAGTATGAATTGCCGGAACTGGAAGATCTGCTGAAAGAAACCCTCGGCGTCATCGTGTATCAGGAACAGGTAATGCAGATTTCAAACGTGCTGGCCGGCTATTCACTGGGCGAAGCCGACCTGCTGCGTCGAGCAATGGGCAAAAAAGATCCGGCAGAAATGGCGCGGCAGCGGAATCGCTTTGTGCAGGGCGCGCTCGACAAGAAATTTCCGCAGAAAACCATCGAACATATTTTCGAGCTGATGGAGCGCTTCGCCGGATACGGCTTCAACAAGTCGCACTCCGCGGCTTATGCGTTGCTTGCGTATCATACGGCCTATTTGAAGACCCACTACGCCAAGGAATTTATGGCCGCGCTTCTGACTTCCGAAGTCAGCAAGCCGGAAAACGTGGTGAAGTACATCAAAGAATGCCGCGAGATGGGAATTTCTGTCGAGCCGCCCGACGTTCGCACCAGCGATGCCGATTTCACGCCGCATGGCGAGGCGATTCGATTCGGGCTCGCAGGCGTAAAAAATGTCGGACAGAATGCGATTTCCTCCATCTTGCAGGTGCGCGGCCAACTGGTGCAGGAAGGTAAAACGTTCACCTCATTCTGGGATTTCTGCGAACGCATCGATCTGCGCGTGATGAATAAACGCGTGCTGGAATCGCTGATCAAGAGCGGCGCGCTCGATTGCTTCGGGGCACGCGCGGCGCTAATGGCAGCCATCGATAAAGCGATCGAACGTGCCCAGAAGGCGCAGCGCGATACCGCGGCAGGTCAGCATGGGTTATTCGGATTATTCAATGACATGCCCGCGGCTGGCGGCGCTTCGCAACCGGATGAGTTGCCGAATATTCCCGACTGGGATGAAGTACAGCGCCTGCAGCATGAGAAAGATGTGCTCGGCTTTTACGTGTCGGGGCACCCGCTGGGTAAGTACGCAGAGAAATTGCGCAACTTGAAGGGCGTAGTTGACACCCAGACTGCTTTGGAAATGACGCCCGCGCCGAACACAGGACGGCGTGACGCACAGAATGAAAATGAAATTTCGATTGCTGGAATTCTTACCGGAGTACGGGTCGCCAAGTCGCGTAAAGGCGATCTGTACGCGCAAGGGTCGCTGGAAGACCTGACGGGAAAGATCGACCTGATCTGTTTTCCTGAAGCGTACAAGCGCATGGCAGAAAATTTAAAGATCGATGTGCCCGTGCTGGTGCGCGGCGTGTTGCGCGGAGAGGAAGATTCGGCGCCCAAGCTGGCCATCTCCAACATTACGGCTCTCGAAGATGTGAAGCTGAAGCTGCCCAGCAGCATGCGCATTCGCATCGCCTTGGACCGCGTGGGCGAGCCCGCGCTGACGCAGCTGCACGCGATGATGGTCGCGACTCCAGGCACCGGAAAAATTTTGCTGGACTTTGAGCAGCGCGACGATTACCTGGTGGTGCTGGAGCCAGAGGGGCTCGGCGTGGCCGCAGATAAGGCCTTCATCGAGCGCGTCGAAGAACTGGTTGGGGCCGGCACGGTACGGATCATCGAATAGCAAAAAGCCTTCCGAAAAATTCGCACCGCATTCCGGATCGTCTATTGCGCGTACAAGACGTAATGTCCTGGCGTACTCAAAACGACTGCGGCGCGAGTTCCGTCTTCCACAGACTTCACATCCGTAGCGGCTTTGCCGTTCACAAGGACACCCTGTCCCGCATGTTGCACGGGAATCAGCACCGTGGCTTCTTCATCCGCCGGAAGATCGATAACAGTCTGCAGCGTCGGACTGGCGTGCAGATCGACCTTCAGCAATCCATGCGGTGTCGGCTCCGTCCCTTTCGCCCACGACAATCCGGCAAGGTCTGGCCGAATCGTCACCTTGGAGAATCCGCCGGCTGTCGGCTGAATTCCCAATATCTGCTCCATCAACCAAGGCGTGGGTCCGGTCGACCATCCGTGCGCCAGGCTCACAAAATATCCTGTGCCGTCGTCAGCCTGCAGCGACGCATGAAAGTTATTTTTCGGCCAGCTGGGATAGTAGGCTTCCCAAAAACTGGTTGCTCCCTCGGCAATCATTCCGCCCCAGTATTGCCGAATCCATGCCAGCGCTTCCGGCCGGTGGCCGGTCTGCGCCATGGCGGAAATGATGTAGTAGTTGTAATACGGCGTCATCACGAGCGCAGTGTATTTCGTGTTCGCAGCGCTGGAGAGCACGTGGTCCCAGATAGGCGTGTACTGCGACGGGTCGGCCACGCCTGTGAATATCGCGGCGGCATTCGTCTGCCACCGCGGCCCGAAGGTGTCGTTGGACGTGTCGAGCAGATATTTCTGCGATGCATCCTTTAGCAGGGCAGCGCGCTGTTCAAAGTGGTCAGCATTGGCGGTGTCGCCAAGTTGCCTTAGCAGGAAGGCAGCATCGCGATAGGCAAGATAGAACTCAAACTGCGTGGCGCGTCGGGCTTCTGCCGTATTTCCGTCCAGATCCGGCGACCAATCGACAAAGTCCCAGGTGTGGGTGGAGTCGGCAAATAAATTCTTCGCGTCGACATCGGTATCCATATAGTTCAGCAGCTGCACCAGCCGAGCATGCACGCTCTGCAGATATTCCTTCGATCCGGTGTGCAGGTAATACTGGGTCAGTACATTGATCCACCACGCGGAATAGCCAGAGATGTCGTTGACGTGCGACTGGATGGGAGCGGGGGGCAGAAGGTTCGTCATCGTATCCTGCATCAAGAAATGATCACCGAAAATATCATTGATGCCGCGTCCGCTAACGTCGAGATCACCCGCCCATCTTGCGCGGTCACGCTTGGTCGCGTCCCAAATATCCTCTTGCATGCAGAGATGCTCGGTGTAGGCGCCAACTTCCCAAATCTGATTGAGCAGCGGATCGGACGATTCGAAGCTGCCCTGATATTTCACCGGATAGTAGATGTCATCGAGCGCGATCGTTCGAAAGCGCAACGTGGGTCCGCCGCCGACAAACCGCACTTTCGCAAATCGAAATGCGGATTTGGGACCGTAGGCCGTTCCGTGCGGAAGAATGGTGAGTGGATCGACGCCTAGATACGGCTGATTGAGCGCTTCTCCTCGCGACTCGCCATATTGCACGGTAACGTGCATGGGATGGTCAGACGCGGAAACGAACATGATGCGCCCGCTGACTTCCTTCCCAAAATCCAACAGCAGACTGGGTGCCTGCTGCTCCGGCACGGTCGCGGAGGCAAGCTGAACGGTGAAGTCTTTTCCCTCTGCAGCGGCGCCGGAACCCGTCAGCGCGTCTAGATTTTCATAACGGCTGCGTCCGGTAAATACCTGTTCGACGCTATGCACCGGCAATGTTGTGCGGTCCATAAATTTTGAGACGCCAAGGTATCCGGGCCAACGATAGAGACCGGCATCGTCGTTCGCCTGCATAAAATTCAGCGAGCTTTCGATGGCTCCCATCGCGTCGACCGGCGTCCAGGAGGCATCGCTGAATCCAGTGCTTTGCCAACCCGAATCAGCAGTGAACGTGGACTTCCATGACGAGTCGCTGATCAGCAGTGCCGGTGCTTCGACACCCTCAGTCGAAGGGACAATTTTGACAACCAGCTGGTCGTCATCGCTGCGAGGTGTGATTTCCAGAGCCAGAACATTCTTGCCGGCATGGAATTTGCCGCTAACGTCTGTCATGAAGACCGGCATTTTTAGCGGCGATGCCGGATTATCCTGGATCTTGTCAACCAGCTTTCCATCCAGGTAAGCGGTCGAAGCCTCTGGCCCTGCGACATACAGGGTTGCGTGTTGCGGCACGGTCTTCACCTGGAAGGTGGCGCGAAAATAGATCGGCGCATTTTGTTTGATCTGATCCTTGGAGCGATGATTGGCGCTCCAGATGTACTGCTCCGGCAAAGAGGTGTGCCCCTGATCCGCGGGTTGTGGCGAGGCCACGTTTCGCGTGGGATCAAGCTGGCCGGGCTGAAAATTGTTCTGAGCGGAGAGCGCAAGCGAAAAGCAAAATAGAGAAGTGAGGGTGGGCAGGACAAATCGGTATGTAGATTTCATGAACCATCCTTGGCAGAGCGTTCCGGCTCCCGAAGTATATTTCATATAGGAAATTATTTCCAAATCATTACGAAGGTCCATTGCCCATGTGCGCCAGCGCCACTTTTGCCTGGTTTAACTCCGGCCCATAATCTCTGGGCGCGTTGGCGACGAATGCGCGAAACGCACTCCTGGCGCAGGGAATATCGTGGGCTTGGTTGCAAATAATCCCCAGATTAAGCTGACCTTCGACATAGTTGGGACTGAGTTGCACTGCTTTTTCGAAGTTGGCGCGCGCTCCGGCAATATCATTGCGTTTGTCGGCGATAATTCCGAGTCCGTTGTATGCGGGTGCGTAGGGTTGAATCGTCAACACCCAATGAAACACACGCTCGGCGTTCGCAAGTTGGCCGCTCTGTAGATACGCGGTCGCCAGGTCGTTTTGACTTTCGATGTCGAGGGGATTTTGCTGCTCCGCCTGTTGATAATAAGAGATGGCCTCTTTCAAATTGCCAGTTCGCAAATATAAATTTGCCAGTCGCGACAGGATCATTCCGTTCAGCGCCGTATGCTGCAGCGCCTGCTGGCAGATCTGCATCGCCTGCGGATACTGGCCTGCCGCCTCATATTTGTCGACCAGACTTTCATACAGCGTGGGATTCGAAGGGTCCTGCTTCAGTGCGTCTTGCAGTAGTTGAATGTCTCGCTCCGTATCCGCCGCGTTCAACCCGGAAGTATCCACAAGATGAAGAGCCTTGAGCGTGGCCAGGTGGTCTTTGGGGTCATCGCCCTTTCCGTTCAGCTTAAAAGATGTTCCAGAAAATCCAGCGGTGTAGCCCAGAGACTTCAGTTGATTCATGGTCTGCTCGTCCATCTGCTTGAACGCCACTGTCTCAGTATCGGAGTCTCCCAGGCGGCTCGCTTTTTTCAGTTGCGCGTCGAGTTCACGATATTCTTTCGGGTGCGCATCGATGACGTTGTTCAGTTCGCCGGGGTCTTCATCGAGGTCATATAGTTCCGGCCGTGGCGCGCGAACGTACATCCAGTGGGCGGTGTGAATCCCGCGCAGCTCTGACCATCCCATATTGATTTTTGGATACAGCGTCTCTTCATACGAATAGTTCGAAGGCACCGCTTTGCCGGAAAATGCCGGTACAAGGCTCGTTCCCTGAACCGCGGGCGAAGCGTGTCCACCCATTAAATCAAGAACAGTCGGCAACAGGTCGATCTCGCGCGCCTGCTGTTTCACTTGCACGCCTGCTGGCACTCCAGGGCCTGCCATGATCCAGGCGATGCGCACGGTGGAGTCATAGAGAAACACGCCGTGGTCGTATTCGCCGTGATCGCCGAGTCCCTCGCCGTGGTCGGAAAGCAAAATAATCAGTGTCTTCTGCGCGGGAGATTTTTGTTTGACCGCATCCAGCACGCGGCCCACTTGTTGATCCTCAAATGCGATCTCAGCATCGTAGGGGTCCTCAGGATATTGCTTGCGAAACTCGGCCGGTGGATCGTACGGGAAATGCGCGTCGTAGAAATGTACCCACAGAAAAAATGGCTTGCCGGACTGCTGCTGTAGCCAATGGATCGCGTGATCCGCGGTCACATTAGCCGCACGCGTGGACACGGGGTCCCGGCTGTTGCGATGGTCGAGCTGATCGTCGTAGGTAGCAAAACCTTGATTGAACCCGAACAGCCGTGTCAACACACTCGCGCTGATGAACCCGGCCGTGTCCCAGCCATGCCGCTGAAGAATCGTCGCCATGGTGACCGACGAAGGTTGCAGCGCAAACCCGCCGGTATCCCGAACATTGTGGACGTTAGGGTTTTCGCCGGTGAACATGCTGGCATGTGACGGCTGCGTCAACGGCGTTTGCGCGACCGCCTTTTCAAACAGCACGCCGCCGGCGGCCACGGCATCGATGTTAGGAGTTTTGATCCTCTCGTTTCCATAGCAGTGCAAGTGATCGGCTCGCACCGTATCCAGCGTGATCAGCACGACATTGATCGGCTTCAATGCGGCGGCAGCTGGGTTGTGCCTGGGGGTCGATTTGCAGGAAACAAGTGCGGCCACGGCAAGCGTGCAAATACCGCTGACAAACGCTCGTCGAATGCCGAGTTGCATCGATGTACTTCTCCAATTCAAATATGGGCGAGCTGATTAGATGATTACGCCAAAGGGCTTTCGCAGCGCAAATACTGTGATCCAGCTGACGATGATAAACCACACGATCCAGGGAATTCCGAATCCAAAAAGGTTCACTTCGGCATCTGGATATTGAATTTCGATCCAGCGAAATGCGCTGCTGCGAGGCAACAGTTTTTCTCCGGGATGGATCAGCCAGTCCCACCAAGACGACACTCGCCGACCAGAAAGAATGTGCAATCCGGTTCCCACGTCTACACTTTTTTGCGCGGAGTTATCTGCTGCTGCATCTCCCGGCAGACTTAGCGACAAGTTGTCATTTCCGGGCACGGCTGCGCGAACTCCCCATACCACCTCATGTTGATCGGGCAAACGCACCGACGGCGTTTCCACCGTGATATTGGTGCCGCGCAGCTCAGGAGAAATTGTATTCAGGTCTACATTGTTAGCCATGCGAGCGGTGACCAGCGTATCTTCGCCAACCTGCAGCGCACGATGTCCGTAGACCGTGTCCATCAACATTGTCAGGGCGATGATGGGGAGAATCACGACAGCAGCAGGCTTCAGGATCAGTCCAATGTAGCGAGCATTCCACCGCAGCAATTCTCCTTGGGCGCGAAACACCAGCCGCGGGTCATCGCCGAACAGGCGAAATTCATAGAGTGCCGCGCGGATTTTTCGTTTCGCCATCGCGATCCCCTCAGTATTCGAAAACCTGCCAAATACCGGAAGAATCGCGACGCCCGTCAAAATGCCGAGCACGGTCAGGCTGATCAGATAGGTCGCAGGTCGCATCAGTCCAGATATCCCAGGCCCTTCAGCTTTCGAACAATGTCTTCATCGGTCTGTGCGTCGTCCAGTTTGGCAATTTCTCTGTCGAGCAAATGTTCCACGAACTCCTCCGGAGAACTGTATCCGCCCGCCTGGGACACTCGTTTCACCTTCGCCCATAATTCCTTCTTCAACTTGATGGACGTTCCTGCCATACTTTCCTCCCTGTCAAAATATCGAGTGGCCGTGCATATCTTTCGGGGGTTGAACGCCGAATGCACGCAGCAATGTGACTGTCACGTCTCCTAACCAGGGGTGGTCGATTTTAATTTTTCTATTGGTGAGAAAAACCGCTGGAACAAGGTCGGGCGCGATGCAATGGTCGGCGCGCCATTGGTCATCGTTGTCGACGACCGCGGTGGTGGGAATTTCTCCAAGCGCCGTTTCCCATGAAGTTCGATAGCCCCGCTCCCAGCCGACAATCATATCGGGAGCCAGGTGCGTCGCCGGCCCGTGGTACACCTGGTCGCTCCGATACACCTTGTACACCACCGGCTTCCCGTTCAGCGGGTCCTTCAAAGCTTCCAGACGCGCGATAATCTTCTCCGCCACCTGGTCTTTCATCGCCGGCGGGACAATTCCATATTTTTCGCGGCCGGCTAGATTCAGGTACAGCGAGTTCAACCCGATCGCATAAGCCTGCGTATGCGCCCAGTCCACGTGCGTCAGCGTTCCATCCTCTTTCCCCAGGTCTGCGGGACTGTCCAGTGCAAGAAAGCCTTCTTTGTACAGCCACGTATTTAAATTGACGGCGCGATCGAAGCGGTTGAATCCATGGTCGGACATGACAATTAACGTGGCGTCCGGTGCTGTGCGCATCACGTATCCCACCTCGGCATCGAATCGTTGGTAGGTTTTCAGCACGTCGGCGTCATACTTGCCCCAAAGCAGATGCGAGTTCGAATCCGTGACGCTGTAGTGCAGATAAAGAATGCCGCGCTTGAAGTGGTGGAGTTCGTAGTTGAACATGCGCAATTCGTCATCGTTGACAAGGGTGGTTTGCTCTTCGAACTCCTGGCGGGTAAATACCCCGGAGCGCCACGCCGCTGTGTCCTCTGGGATGCCCAGGGTGGTAAAAGATCCAATCGCCTCGGCCAATTTCCGGCTGAACGAGGGTGGTGTCGAGATGGGCAAGACTGGCGACAGGGGATCGACATTGACGGGTGAAACATAAATCTCAAATTCAGGATTGATTTTCTTGGCGTAGATGCGGAACATTCCCGCTGCGGTTTTGATGCCGGGAATGATTGGAAACTGCACATGAATCCAACCCGACCACTCGCCTTCGCGAAGGACGAACTTCTGTCCATCCACTTGAAACAACGCCGCCGGATGTTCAGGATCGCGTTGTACCTGGATGGTGACCGTGGAACGCGCATGGTCCTTGCGCAGCGTGTTTTCCGGGCCGCCCACAATCAGCGAAACCTGATTGTTGTTGTCCACGGTAACTGGCACGATGATGCCGCCAGGCACCTCATGTGCCTCAGCCATCGGATCGTCCGTGAAGTAAGTGAAGGTCCCATATCCTCCGCGCAGGTCCGGTGTGCCCAGGCCGGAGAGCGTCAGGCTTTTCGTCGGAAGCGGCGGAAAATTGTTCGGCATGCGCAGAATGATGGATGGAACGCCCGCCTTGTCTAGAATCTGCCAGAACGTCTTTGCTTCCAGAAAACGCTCTTCATGCCCTGGGGAAAGAGGCAGAACGTACGGCCCAATCGACAGCGTATGACGAGGCGGTTCCACATCTGCCATCGAGGAAAGCAGCGTCATGGTCTTCGGATCGCGCAGAATGAAATCGAAGATCCCAGTGCCGCCAGGATCGAGGCCCGTGCTCATGGTGGACCAGGCTGTCGGAGTTTGCGGTGGGATGGTGGTTCGCAGCGGCCGAAAGCCGCCCATTTGTCGCAGCCGATTCAGGTTGGGCAGGGAATCCCAATGGCTTTCAAGGAACTGCGGGTCCATGCCATCGGGCCCAAGAATGATGATTCTCTGATTGTTGGCTGCCTTTGGCCGGCTGCATCCCGCCAGCAGAAAACAAATACCGACCGCAAGGATGCCGCTCCGTGCGATGCCGCCGTGCTTCCACAGATTCCACTTCATAGCGCCAGCGATTTTCCTTCCACCCACTGCGGCACTTCAACGCCGAACAGATGTAGTGCGGTAGGCGCCAGATCTTCAATGCCGGGGTCGGCATTTTTGACCGGACGATTGGTGAACAACACTCCCGGAACCAGCACCGGATCGACACAATGATCGCCGCTCCACGCCTTGGTGTTGTCTTCAAGAACATGCTCCGTCACTTTGCCGACGGCACAATCCCACGACACGCGATATCCCTGGTGATAGCCGACCAGCATATCAGGTGCCGCTTGCAGATACGGTCCCTGATACAGGTCAGAGGTCGCGTAGACAGTCCGGATCGGTACCTCGCCGGTGTCTTCGCGCAATGCGGCCAGCTTCGCGATAATCTCTCGCCGCAGCGCTTCCGCTTCTTTTCCTGGCGTAACAATTCCTTGCGCCTCACGCCCTCGGATGTTCATATACATTCCGCTCAGGCCCAGCGCATAGGCGCGTGTCTTACTCCAATCCACCCCTTCGAAAAATGAGCCCGCCTCGGCATCCGGCTTCAGCGTCAAATAGCCATTCTGATGCAGCCAGGAGTTGAGATTGACGCCGCGTCGAAACGCGCAGAAGCCGTGGTCCGAAAGTACGTAGAGCGCCGTATCAGCGTCGACAAACGGCAGCGTCTCGCCCACTAGCGTGTCCATGCGCTGATACATGTCTTCAATCGCCTGTTTGTATTGATCGCCCCTGTTCATGTGGCCGAAGAACATATGCTGCACGCGATCGCTGGTGTCGAACACGCAGGCGACCACGCCGCGGCGGGTATTCTTCAACGCGCTCAGAAACATTCCTTTGCGCTCTTCGAAAATGCTGTATGCCTGATCGAGAAATGCTCGCTCGTCGATGACGCCTTCATTCAGCGCCCAGGTATCCTCTGCCATGCCGCAGGTAGCGTAGGAGCCCAGCAGATCGGCCAGATACTTGGCGTAGTACGAAGGATGGCTGATTGGTAGCGCGGGCCGTCCCGGATCGATTTGAATGGGGGACATGTACAGACTGGTTTCTGCGTCGAGTTCCGTCAACATGAACCGCACAATGCCATAGGCCTTTGCGCCGACAGCGGTGCGGAATGAAAGCTGCAGCCAATTCGTGTACGCGCCAGGCTGCAATTGCACGCGATGATCTTGCACCCGCAGCTCCAGTGTGTTTCCTTTGCGAAGCAACAGGAAGGGAATGCGCAGGGTTGGTTCCTCGGCCAGAAACGTATCCTGCGGACCCTCAATGATGCCTTCAAATCCTCTTTCCATCGCGCGCAACGGATAGCGGCTGCCATTTTCATAAGTGGTTTTCTCAACGCGTGTGGTGAATTGCGAAAAGCTTCCCTGCGTTCCCTTCAAATCTGGAGTCGACATGGCAGACAGCATTTTTCCGTCGAATTTTTCCGGCGGAAACGTAATGGGCAGCCGCAAGATCGTGCAATCGATGCCATGCTCGCCAAGAATTTTCCAGAAGGGTTTGCTTTTGCGCAGCAACTCGACGGTCGGGCTGGAGGTGGGAATTCGCAGGCGACCGAGGCGCAGAACTTTTCGTGGCCGCTCGATGCGCGCGGACGACAGTTGCGGCAAATATGTTTTCAGGCTGCGATCCAGAAAATCGAAAATATTGTGTTTCGCAGGGCTAACTCCTGTAGCAAACGTGGACCACGCGACCGGCGACAGCGAAGGAAACGTCGTCCGCAGTCGATGGTAGCTACCTGTTTCGGCCAGCTTCTTCAGGTTCGGCAGCTTGCCTTCGGCAATGTAGCGCTCCGTCAATTCGGGATCGAGCCCATCGAGGCCGAGGAAAATAATTTTCTTTACCTTGGCATCACGAAAGCCCTTGTGACGGCGCAACGTTCGCCAGGCCATGCGAAACGGCCAGGTAAGGAATGAAAGCAGGCTGGCAAAAAATCCCACGATCAGCGTCAGGAACGAACTGATGAACGCGAAGCCTGACCCCGGCCCAATATAGGCAAACTGAACCGCGTGTGGATGGTGCTGCGCATAGAAGAACCAGCAAGCGGCCATCGCCAGCGTCGACGCAACACCGGCGGCGGAGATGCGCGGAAAGGAATGGAGGGAGCGTTTCACCGCAGCTTGCCCTCGAGGAACGGAACCTCCAGCACCTTCGGATGCTGCACCGGACCGTGGCCAAAATAGCCATCCTCGCCAAATAATTCTCCGTGGTCGGAGGTGATGGTGATGTACGTATTTTTCGGAACCAGATCGAACAGCTCTTCCACGACCCCATCGAGATACTTGACGGCTGCAATCTGGCGATGGCGCAGGTCATTCATCTTTTTCTGATTGAAGAATCGCGTGCCCTTCAGCTTTCCGCCGACTACGGGATCCTGCAGGTGTTTGAACACGCCATGCACTCCATGAATTCTGGGCCAGTCTTCTTCTGCCTCTCCGGGCAGCGCATAGGGATAGTGCGTCTCGCCAACGTTCAGCACCCAAAACGAAGGCCGCTCCTCAGAAAAATGCATTTCGCGAACCATGGCCCGCATGTCATTGTGTTTATCCATCAACCGAAAGCTGTCGAAGCCAAGATTGATCGGCGTTTTCGGATTCAGCACGGGCAGTGAGACGCGGGCGTGGGTAGCGTATCCCAGCGTGTTTTTCAGGAAGGGGGGCAGATAGAGCT
This sequence comes from Acidobacteriaceae bacterium, assembly GCA_035502695.1. GTDB lineage: Bacteria > Acidobacteriota > Terriglobia > Terriglobales > Acidobacteriaceae > JAKAAZ01. The sequence goes on along the minus strand of DATJUD010000169.1, from coordinate 8,500 downwards.
GCGGCACCAGCGACTGAAACTTCAGGTCATCGCAACCGAGCCGCTGGTTATATTTCAGGAATTCGGTCTTGTAATACTCGGACGCGAAAATGTGCTTCGGACTGCTGTGGGGCATCAGTCCCATCAACAGATTGAAGTGCGACGGCGCGGTCCAGGAGGCGTAAGACCACTTGCGCTCCACCGGACCCAGTTTGCGCATCGTACGCGGTCGCGCCTTCATCAACGAGTCGTAGCGGCAGCTGTCGAACACCACCAGAACATAATTATTGCGCTCAGCGTGCTTGCTTTCGCGGCTTCTACTCATTTCGATGTGTCTACTATCTTACCTGCGATGATACGCGGTCACGTAGTACTCTGCGCAGGCTTCACTTGGGACGACTGCATAATTCTCGGCGATCCGTGAGGCTCTGCATGGCGAATCGATGGTGGGTGCCGCAGACCCCATGGATGCGTGGCGGGGTGAGATGTCGAGGAGCTATGGGATGACGTTGGAAACTTAATTGACCGCTGCCCCGTCGAACAGGGCGAGATCGTGCGCCGATGCTTACGCTCATAACAGAAATGCATTTCAGATACGGGTGGCACAGGTTAAGATTTTATTGTGCATCCCAGCGCAGACAGCTTGTGGAAAGCCCTTCGTGGCAAATGAGCCTAAAAGTTCCTCCGGCTTGATCGAGAGGCTCGAACGCAACGTTGTCTGCAACGGGAATACGAAACCAGTACCTGCCGTATCAGTACATTCCCAGGTCGTCCCACTCTTATCAGGATTGATTTTGGAAACCTACTCTATGGGGAAAGGAAAGCGTGTGGGTAGGGAGCAAGCGATCGCCCATGGCAAGCCGAAGTCCGGCCTGACCGTATGGTTTACCGGGCTTAGCGGCGCCGGCAAAACCACCATTTGCCGCTATGTTCAAATGGAATTGGCAACCCGCGACTTGGCTGTGGAAGTACTGGACGGAGATGTCGTGCGGACGCATCTGTGCAAAGACCTGGGGTTTTCAGAAGCCGACCGGAAAGAAAATATCCGGCGCATCGCTCATGTTGCCAAAATGCTCACTCACCATGGAAAGATCGTTCTGGTGGCCGCGATTTCTCCCTATCGAAGCGGACGGGACGAGGCGCGGGCCATCATCGGCAATTTCATTGAGGTCTATGTCAATGCGCCGCTGGCGGTATGTGAGCAGCGAGATCCCAAGGGTCTTTACCATAAAGCGCGCATCGGCATGATTCACGGATTCACCGGCATCGACGATCCCTACGAGATTCCGCTTTCCCCGGATGTGGAATGTTTGACAGGCCAGGAAAGTCCGCAGGAATCCGCTGGCAAGGTGTTAGCCGCAGTAATGGAATTTCTGTCGCGGTAACCTGCAGAGAGCGCCGTCGCGCCGGACGCGAGCGGCACCTTCCCGATGAAATCAGCAAAGATCAGTGGCTCGGAGATTCGACGACGGGTTGCACTGCGGGAGTTGGGCCGCCACCGAACTTCTCCAGGATTGTCTTCGTCAGCACGTAGAGCACCGGGATAAAGAAAAGATTCAGAATCGTCGAAACCAACATTCCGCCAATGATTGTGGTCCCGATCGAATGGCGGCCAGCCTGGCCCGCTCCACTGGCGAACGCCAACGGAAGAATGCCGAGAATAAACGCGAACGACGTCATCAGGATCGGTCGCAAGCGTAGTTCGGCAGCCTCCATGGCTGCATCGGCGATGGATCGTCCCTGCTTGCGCAACTGCTCGGCAAACTCCACGATCAAAATTGCATTCTTCGCCGCCAGGCCGATCAACATCACCAGACCAATCTGGCAATACACATCGTCGGAGAGGCCACGCATCGAGACGGCAGCCAGCGCACCTAGCACAGCCATGGGAACTGACAACAGGATAATGAATGGCAGCGCAAAGCTTTCGTACAGCGCCGCCAGGGTCAGGTAGACCACCAAAATTCCAAGCCCGAAGATGATCGCCGCCTTGTTGCCGGCTTCAATTTCCTGCAGCGCCAATCCAGTCCACGAGTATTGCATGCCACGCAGCATGTGTTTCTCGGCCAACTGCTCCATGGCCGTCAAACCCTGACCGCTGCTGATGCCAGGCGCGGAGGACCCATCGATTTCCGCCGACCGGAAGAGATCGTAGTGGCTGATCACCTGGGGTCCAGAAGTGTCGACCAGCGTCACAAGGCTGTCGAGTGGAACCATCTGGCCGCCGCCGGAACGCACATAAAACGATCTCAGGTCTTGTGCGTTGCGCCGGAAATTCTGATCGGCCTGCAGGTACACCTGATAGGAGCGGTTGTTAAAGATAAAGTTGTTTACGTATGCAGAGCCCATGTATATCTGCAGTGCGTCGCTGATCTGAGTCATCGGCACATTCAACACCTGGGCTTTCTCGCGATCAATGCTAACCTGAACCAACGGATCGTTGGCGGTAAAGGGAGTGAACAGTCCCGTCAGCTGATGACTCTGTCGGCTGCTGGCGACGATCTCATTAGCGACGCGGGCCAGGTCGGTGAGGGTGTTTTGCCCGGTGTCCTGCAGCTCAAACTGAAATCCACCAAAACTGCCGATGCCCTGAATTGCAGGCGGCTCAAATGGAATGACCAGACCGCCCTGGATGGCGAACAGTTTTCCGCGCAGGTGAGACACCAGGGCAGCTGCGGAATGGTCGGCGCCCTTCCGTTGTGAAAACGGTTTGAGACTCACAAATATAAGACCGTAGTTCGCGGCGCTGCCGGCAAAACTGAAGCCAGTCACCGCAAACGAGCTGTCAACTTCGGGTTCGCGAGTGACGATCGCCTGAGCCTGACTTGCCAATCTGTCGGTGTAGGACAGCGATGCTCCCGGAGGCGCCTGGATCTGCAGAATGATGTAGCCTTGATCTTCCTGCGGCACAAACGATGTGGGCACATGCTGGTACATGTACACAGTCGCAGCCAGTCCGGCTACAAACAGCAGGATCAAAAGGTAGCGCCAACGCAGCACCACGTGAATGCTGCGGGCATAGCCGGTGGACATCCCTTTGATGCCACGCTCAACAGCCGCAAGCAGTCCGTGGTGCGTCCTCTCTCGCCGCAGCAAAATGGCCGACAACGCAGGAGAAAGTGTCAGCGCGTTGAACGCGGAAATCGCGATGGAAAATGCAATCGTCAGCGCGAACTGACGGTACAGAATCCCCGTGGTGCCGGGGAAGAACGATACCGGAACGAAGACCGCGATCAAGACGATTGAGGTCGCGATGACCGCACTGGTTACTTCTCCCATCGCATCGGAAGTCGCCTGATAAGAATCTGCAGCTTCTTCAGTAATGTGTCGCTGCACATTCTCGATCACCACAATCGCGTCGTCGACAACCAGACCTGTGGCGAGCGTAATTCCAAATAGCGTTAAGGAGTTGATGGAAAAGCCAAATATCCGGATAAAAGCAAACGTACCGACCAGCGAAACAGGAATCGTCACCGCAGGGATAATCGTGGCGCGCCAATCCTGCAGGAAAAAGAAGATGACAACGATGACGATCACGATGGCTTCGGCCAGCGTGATCAAAACTTCTCGAATGGAGTCGCCGACAACCGTGGTGGTGTCAAACGCAATGGCATAATGCAGCCCGGGAGGGAAGGACTTGGCCAGCCTCGCCAATTCCGCCTTGGCAGCTTTGTCGACGGCCAGCGCATTGGCGTTGCTCAATTGTTGAACGCCCATACCAACGGCGCTGTAACCGTTAAATTTCAGATCTGTCGAGTAGGTTTGGGCTCCCAGTTCTGCGTGTCCGACGTCTTTCAGCAAGACAATGCCGTTGGGCGAATTCTTCAGAACTATGTTGTCGAACTGCGCGACGCTGGTCAGCCTGCCGATGACGTTGACGGCGATTTGGTATTGCTGTTTGGGGTCGATGGGAGGCGCGCCCAGTTGTCCGGCCGCGATTTCAACATTCTGCTGTTGCAAGGCCGCTAAAGCATCGGAAGCCGTGAGTCCGCGGGCTGCCATCTTCACCGGGTCAAGCCACAGGCGCATGGCATATTTGCGCTCACCGAAGATTATGGTGCTGCCGACACCCTGGATTCTCTTAATCGCGTCGGAAACGTAAACATCGACGTAATTACTGATGAACTGATTGGAATACTGGCCGTTGTCGGAATAAAAGCCGACAGCGAAAACAAAATTGCTATTTGCTTTGTTAATGGTGACGCCGTAGTTGTTAACGGTTGTCGGCAATTGTCCCTGAGCGCTGGCAACACGGTTCTGCACGTCTACCGCGCCAATATTCAGGTCATAACCCGTCTTGAAGGTGATGGTAATGGTGGAGCTTCCGTCGTTGCCGCTGCTGGAGGTCATGTAGTCCATGCCTTCAACACCGTTGATGGCTTCTTCCAGCGGAATCGTGACGGCCGATTCGACCTCCTGCGCGCTGGCGCCCACATAGGTCGCGCTCACGGTGACCTGCGGCGGCGCCAGTTGCGGATAAAGCGAGATAGGCAGGCTTGGGATGACGACCGCGCCGGCCAGAATAATGAGGAGTGCGCAAACGGTGGCGAAGACTGGCCGATGGATAAAGAAATCAACAAACACGTTGAGCTACCTCTGCCTCACAAAATCGAACGCATACGTTATGGCTGCGCTGCTTGAAACGGTTGGGTCCGAAAATACGCCTGGAATTCTTATGACATGGGTTGGACTGGTGCGCCGCTGACCAGAAGCTGCGTTCCAGAAACGATCACTTTATCCCCCGCCTGCAATCCGCTTTTCACTTGATAGGAGTTGCCGACGGTGCTGCCTAATTGCACCGCCTTCTGCACAGCAATGTAGTGACCGTCCTTATTTTCGGCGACATAGACAAATTGCTGGCCGCCGATCTGCATCACGGCAAGCACGGGAACGGTGGCCGACGGAGCGGTGCTCCACGTAACAACGGCGCGCACCAGTTGATCGTTGCGCAGCACACCTGGCTTGGTGTCGATTTTGGCTTTCACAAGAATGGCTTGCAGCGTGTTGTCGACCTGCGGCGAGACAAAGTAGACCTTTGCCTTTGTAATCGGGGTTCCGTCTGCCGTCGTAATTTCCACCGGCAATCCAATATGCACCTGGGAGGCGCGGTCGGCCGGAACGTAGATGTAGGCCTCCAGCTGGGTGTTATCGTCCACCGTGGTCAAGGTGGTGCTTGGCGAAACATAGTCGCCGATGTGAACGGGAACATCTCCCACCACGCCGGCGAACGGCGCAACGATATGGTAATAAGCAAGCTGCTGCTGGGCTGATTTGCGGGCGGCCACGTCCGCCTCATACGTAGCCTTAGAGGTATTAAAGGTCTGCTCGGCCTGTTGAAACGCCTGTTTGCTGGTAATGCCGGAGGTGTACAAGGACCGCTGACGAACAATATCCTTCTGGTTGTATTGGTAGACAGCGAGGGCTTGCTGCTCGGTCGCTTCCTGCTGGGCGACAACGGCTTGCTGCTGGCGCGGATCAATTTCCATCAAGCGTTGCCCTGCCTTCACGTGATCGCCGGAATGCACAAAAATCTGCGTCAAATTGCCGCTCACCTGGGGCATGATGGTCGCAGAGCGGCGAGACTTGATTGTCGCGACATAATTGTCGCTGACCGGCACAGGCTGTACCGACACAGATTCCACTTTGACCGGCATGGCCATCGGTTTCTGTGGAGTTTTTTGCTCGGCACTCGAGCTGCAACCAACGACACAGGCTAAAATACTTGCCGTTGCAACTGCGACTGTCAAAAACACGCTGACTTTATTCGGCTTCAATTCGGCGTCCACCTAGCGTCACCCGCTCAACAAATTTTTCTTCGTATCTAAATCGTCAGATTTTTCCGGTCTGCCACGTGCTCGACCGCAAGGCATGTTCTTTGCAGGGTCCGTTCATTCAGGATACTCAAGGATACGTTTCAGAAACTTTATTAGTTCTCGGAAACGCGGCGGCCCATAAAATCTTCAAAGCTACAGGTCGATGTGACAGATGCGGTAGAAAGTGCTGCGGATGCAATCATTTGAATCAATCTTCTCACGTGGTCATCATTGGCGCGAGGCCCATCGAAATGGATTGAAGCTGGAATGAGCATCGAAGGCGTCTGAACCTTCCGACTTCTTTAGCCAACCGACAACCGCATAGGTCAACGGTGTGGCGACAATCTCATAGACTACCTTTGTTATGTACGCGGAAAAGATCAATGCCACCAGTGTTTTATTCGCGGCTTTTCCCCAGAACGCGATCAGCACTACGGTTGTTGTATCGACCGCCTGCCCAGTAATGGTGGAGCCGACAGTTCGAGTCCACAACCAGCGGCCTCCCGTCAGCAATTTCATTTTCGCCAGGGTGAAGGAGTTGGTGAACTCGCCGGCCCAATACGCAATCAGGCTTGCGACCACCAGCCGCGGAATAAATCCGAAGACCGAAGCGAACGCAGCCTGGTTATGCCATCCCGGAGCGGGAGGCAGAGCGACTACGATCGCTCCCATGATGGACAGTAATGCCGAGGCAAAAAATCCAATCCAGATGGCGCGACGCGATGCGGCATATCCATAGACCTCCGTAAAAACGTCGCCAAAAATGTAAGTGATTGGAAATAAAAGTTCAGCGCCGCTCAGGGTCAGCGGGCCGATTTTGCAAATCTTTTGCGCCACGAGGTTGGAAATCAACAGAACGACGACAAAGATCAGCGTCAGCGTATCCAGATGTTTGTAGGTTCGATCGGGGGGCGCAGGCATCCTGCAATGAAATTATCAGGTAAGTGCCGAGGTTTCCGCGCAAATCATGCAATTGCGCGTCGCAGAAACATGGGCGAGTTTTCAGGCTTCCCGTTTTGATTCGGCAGGCGAACGTTGCATCTGCCGCCTGCCCGCGTTTGTTACCGCCAGCGCATGCTTCAGTTTTTGCTGAGTTGTCGTCTGAATTAACGGAATCAGTTTGCACTTTGAGCCATGTGCCAAATGGTCGCGCGCAATCGTCAGCAATTCTTCCCAATCATGCCATTCGCCAATCGCGTCCTTAACCTGGCCCAGAGTTTCAATCAGTTCTAGATCCGCTGGGTCCTTTTCCATCTGCAACATGTAGCGTAGTTCTTTTACCTGCAGGCGGTAGGGATGCAGATTATTTCTCGTCAATCGAATCGGCTCCGTCAGTTCGCGCTGAAGTCGCAATTCGGTCAGCATCGTATATCCTGGGGCGGTCTGGTAGGCCGTGACATTTTCTGGGGATGTTTTCAGGTGGCGGGCCGTTCGCTTCAATCGACGGCGCAGAGACTCGCCATGCCTAACAGCGGAGGAATGAAGCTGCTGATTTCGGCGGGCATGTTCAGATCCCAGGTATTCCAGCAACTGGACCAGGCATTCCTCCTCGCCGCTCATATTCAGATCGGCGACATACCCGGTCAGCACATCCAGGTCACGCACCTTTCCAGCTCGCTTGCGCAACTTTGCCAACTTGCGCAGGAGACGCCGCTCATTCGCATTGGAATCGAGCGCCAGTGCCTGCATGGCTGCCTCAAATCGGCGGATGGCCGTTCGCAGGGAATGCACCTTTTTCGGCATCGTATGTTTCGGCGCGTGCTTCAAAAAGCGTCTCAACTTGCGAATATCTTTTTGAACCCTGCCCAGGTCGAACGCCATAGTTTTGCCGTAATCCGATTCTAGAATGAGAGAAGAGCAGTCGGGTGCCCGTGGTTGCATGCCGGCAATGTTGAAGAAATCATCTGCCCTAGCATCCCGAACGCTAAAAGTGCATCTGTAACATAATATTTAGTTTGATCGGCGCGTCTGAACCAGCGTGTTTGGCGGTTCGATCCACCGGATTGTGGAGCAGGCGACAGTACGAAAAATTCCATTCCAAAAGGATGCCGTGCTAAAGGCGAAACTGCTGTTGGTTGCAATGATTCTCGGTTTGGGATGCGTGGCCGCGTCTACCCACCCCGCCCTCTCCTTCTATTCAGGAACAATCGTCGGACCCACTGCCCAGCCAGTTGTGGGCGCAACGATCCAGCTGGAAATTGCAGACCACACATTGCTGCTGGTTACCGGTGAGCGCGGAGACTTTCAGGTTTCAACAAAGTTGTCTGGACCGGCCACACTGGTGCTCAAAATTCCAGGGTATGCTCCGCAGACGGAGCGCCTCCTTCCCAGTCAGCCGCGCACTATCACCCTGGCCCTCGCGACGAATTCTGAACGCGTGGTCGTTACCGCCGACCGCACGGCGCTGGCTCTGAATGAATCCGCCGATACGGTTCGAGTGGTTTCGCAGAAGGCTTTGCAGCAGACCGCAAATCTTACGTTTGGCGATCAGATACGGCAGGTGACAGGCCTGCAGTTTTATCGTCGCTCCAGTACGTTGGTGGCAAATCCGACCTCGCAAGGCGTCTCATTGCGTGGCTTAGGCTCGACAGCGGCCAGTCGCACCCTGGTATTGTCGGGACATGTTCCGCTGAACGACCCCTTCGGTGGCTGGGTGTACTGGGATCAGCTGCCCTCGCTCGCGATTCGGGATGTCGAAGTGGTGCGTG
>DATJUD010000168.1:0-3499 GCA_035502695.1 Acidobacteriaceae bacterium | reverse complement strand
TGCGTCCTGACCCAGAGACGCGCACCGACGTCCTCGTGATCGGGGCCGGCCCGACCGGCCTGGCTTGTGCCATCGAGGCGCAAAAAGTTGGCCTGAAGGTTATTGTTGTCGACAAGGGATGCCTGGTGAACTCTCTGTTTCACTATCCCGCCGGCATGTTATTTTTCACCACTCCCGAACTGCTCGAGATTGGCGATGTTCCTTTCACCACGGCTCACCAAAAGCCCAGCCGCGAGGAAGCTCTGGAGTATTACCGCAAAGTTTCCGAGCACCACCATTTAGATGTTCGCCAGTATGAGTGGGTGAAGACCGTCATGGGCGAAGATGGAAATTTCAGCATCACGGCCACCGACCGCGCCGGACGTCCGCATGACTACAACACCCGTAAAGTGATTGTCTCCACCGGATATTACGACCTGGCCAATCAGCTCTGCCTGCCGGGCGAGGAGCTGCCTAAAGTTTCGCATTACTACAACGAGCCGCATCCTTACTATGACAGCGATGTGCTGGTGATTGGCGGCAAGAATTCCGCGGCAATTGCTGCCCTGGACTTATGGCGTCATGGCGCGCGCGTCACCCTTGTCTACCGCGGCTCGCAACTTCATCATCATGTGAAGTACTGGATTAAGCCCGATCTCGAAAATCGCATCAAGAATGGAGAGATCGAAGCCTACTTCAATAGTTCCGTGCAGGAAATCGGCATCGACCATGTGGTTATTGTGACGCCGCGTGGTCCGCTTCGGCTAAAGAACGATTTCGTGCTGGCCTTGATCGGCTATCATCCGGATTACGATTTTCTTCGCAGCATGGGGATCGAACTTTCCGCCGATCAATGCCGTCCAGTCTGCGATCCCATCTCGCTCGAAAGCAACGTGCCCGGCATTTACGTGGCAGGTGTGATCGTCGCCGGATCGCGTACCAACGAAATTTTCATTGAGAACGGCCGCTTCCACGGCAAACAAATTGCCGACGACTTAAAACATAAGCTGCGCCCCGGTGCGTGAGCGAATGATCGTGACGCAATCATAGGACGAATTCTCTGCACTTCTGCGGTTCGATAGTTTCCAAAACTTTCTTCAGCAGCTAACCTAACCTGTTCGATGGAACCTCAACCGGAACAAAGCATCCCTGCGATTTCTCTTGCGTCGTACCTGCGGCTGGTGCGCGGAAATCGAAATTTCCGGCGACTGTGGCTGGCGCAGATCGTCAGCGAGATCGGCGACTGGTTCTACACGCTCTCCATTTACACGCTATTGCTTCAGTTGACCGGGCACGCCAGTTCAGTCGCACTAGCGCTCGTGCTGCAGGTCTTGCCGCAAACTTTTGTCGGTCCGACGGCTGGCGTGGTAAACGACCGGTTGCGGCGCAAGCATGTCATGATCGCCGCCGATATCGTCCGCATCTTTGTCGTTCTCGCTATGCTGCTGGTGCGTTCGCGGTCGACGGTGTGGCTGGTCTATCCCTTGCTGCTGGCCGAAACCGTGATGGCAGCTTTCTTCGAGCCCGCGCGGAATTCCGTGATTCCCAACATCACATCCGAAGGCGAAGTGCTCATCGCCAACACCCTCGCATCCGCAACGTGGTCGGTGAATCTGCTGATTGGCGCTTCGGTCGGAGGCTTAGTGGCAGCTTTCTTCGGCCGCAATGCGGTCTTCGTTTTAAATGCCGTTTCTTTTCTCGCCTCGGCAGTTCTCATCGCAGGAATGCGCTTTCAGGAGCCGCACGCGGAGTTTGCCGATCCGTTGCGCCCGCGCGATCTCGTGGATTTTTCGCCGGTGCTCGAGGGCATCCGCTACGTGCGCAGCCATCGCACGCTGCTTCCGACAGTGTTCGCGAAGGCCGGAGAACTTATGATTGGTCCCAGTTGGGTGCTCTTCACCGTGCTGGCCGCGCACGAATTTGCCTGGCACTGGACTCACATCGACGTAGCGCGCGCAGCCATGCTGAGCATGAGCATCCTGCTCGGAGGACGCGGCCTCGGCGCGCTCATCGGCCCGCTGGTTTCGGCGCGATGGGCGGGACGCAGCGACCATCGTTTGAAGCTTGGCATTCTCTTTGGCTATTTCACCATCGCAGTGGGATACGGAACACTCGGCCTTTGCCGTACCGTTTGGACAGCCAGTGCCTGCGCCATGCTGGCTCATGCTGGAGGATCGACGGTATGGGTTTTCTCAACCACGCTGTTGCAACTTCACACCGACGATCGTTTCCGCGGGCGCGTCTTTTCCGCCGACCTTGGATTCGCAATGCTGACCATCGCAACGGGCGCGTACCTGTGTGGACGATTGCTGGACGCAGGAATCGCCGCTCGCTCCGTTGCGAGCTGGACCGGAATTGTTATGCTGATACCGACAGCACTTTGGGCATTGGCGATGCGGAAAGTCCAAGAAGCGTAAGAATCGCCCTCCGGAAACTTCACCTCGAAACGCCGAAGTGAAGTCCCTACGCGTTGTTCGCGCGGTCGATCTTCGCAGCCATAATAAAATCGCTCTCCGTCAGGCCGTCGATCTTGTGCGTCCACAGCGTAATCTCGGATTTGCCCCAGGCCAGCAGAATATCGGGATGATGTCCCTGCTCCTCGGCTAGCGCTCCCACGCGATTCACGAAAGCCAGCGCCTGCTTGAAATCAGGAAAAGTGAAACTTCGTTTGAGATGGTGCTCGTTCACAATGCTCCACTCGGGAACATTCTTATGCAGCGTTTTCAGTTCCTCGCCTTTGAGCGCGGGAACTCCGCCGCGGCAGGGTACGCATTGCTTATCGGCCAGTTGTTCGGTCATATCGTCTCATCAGAAATATCGCCTTTGGCCACCGGAGTCAAATGCTAATCTCATACCGCACGAATCCTAGGCAATTTCCTGAAACCTGCGCGGCACAGCGGGCATCTTTAATAGCCCGCCGTTAAAATGGTGCGGCGTGACGACTGCTGTCCACTGAAAGAGCATGGCCGCACCTGCGCAACCGAATCCGAATGGGCCCGCGCCAAGGGTAGGCGTATCCAATCCCTGGCTCATCGCGGTCGCAGTCATGCTGGCGACGTTCATGGAGGTGCTCGATACTTCCATCGCCGCCGTGGCGTTGCCTTATATTGCGGGCAGCCTTTCGGCTAGTAACGATGAAGCTACCTGGGTGCTCACCAGCTACCTGGTGGCCAATGCCGTTATTCTGCCGGCCAGCGGATGGTTCTCTCTGCGCTTTGGCCGCAAGCGCTTTCTGATCATTTGCATTGTTATTTTCACGGTGTCTTCCTTCGCGTGCGGCTCCGCGACTGGGCTGGCGCTCATTCTGATTGCTCGAGCTGTGCAAGGCGCAGGCGGAGGCGCGCTGCAACCGCTTTCGCAGGCCATTCTGCTGGAGAGTTTTCCCCCGCAGAAGCGCGGCATGGCTATGGCTGTTTTCGCCCTGGGTGTCGTCGTCGCGCCAGTGCTCGGCCCTACCCTCGGCGGCTGGCTTACCGATACTTACTCCTGGCGCTGGGCCTGCTACATCAACATTCCCGTG
>DATJUD010000167.1:0-27963 GCA_035502695.1 Acidobacteriaceae bacterium | reverse complement strand
GCCAGAGATTCCGAGTTCCCAACGCCATTCCGTCGCGCCGAGTTGCAATCTGGCAATCAGGAAGTTTGACAGATAGGCCAGCAAGATGCCGACAACAATGTTGACCTGAAAAGCTCCAACAAGACGTCCACGCCACTTGGGGGGCGCAATTTCTGCAATGTACATAGGCCCCAGAACAGAAGAGCCACCGATGCCGAGTCCGCCGATAAAGCGGAAAAAGATCAGCGCAGGCCAGTTCCACGCAAACGCGCAACCCAACGCGGAGATGACATAAAAGATCGCCATCACGCGAAGACTGTCTCGGCGTCCATACTTCTGTCCTGGGATGGCAGCCGTCAATGCGCCGACGACAGTTCCCACTAAAGCGCTGGAGACGGTGACGCCCAGCAGGAAATGCGTCAGGTGATACGTGAGCGACAACGCATGAGTGGTGCCGGAGATGACCGCTGTGTCGAAACCGAACAGCAGCCCTCCCAACGCGCCCACTAAGGTGCTTCGGATGACGCTTCCGCTGATGGTCATGAACGCTTTGTGATGCTCAATGGAATGAAAATTCGTCGAAGGTTAATCAAATTTCACCGTGCCGCATAGGTGCACGCGCACTCCAAGCGCGTCGAACATCGCCGCTTTGACCGCGAGCGCATTGGCAGCCGCTTTGGCATCCGGTGCATACGCGATGTTGACGTGGTTGGCACGGTGTCGCGCCATGAAGGAGTCTCGCGATATACCTTGCAATATAGTGCTGACCATTGGCCATTGGCTGGTTGTCTGTTTCCATCGGCGATTGGTTTCCTCTTCCGGCAATTCGACCACGGTGCCAAGGCCCATGTCGACATGGAGCGCATTGCCTTCGACAAAGACACGGCTCCATACAATGTTTCCCGGTTTGCCGACACCTTTCAGCGTGCCGCCACCTAGCGGGAAATACATCGGTGGCTGACGTTCACTGGACGCACCCGCATACCCGCCGACAAAATGATTGGCAGGCGCGGCTCCGGAAATCTGCAACACCCACACGAAATCGTCGATGCCGTCTCCCTTAAACTGTTCTCCCCAGCGTACGTCATGCAGGGTGGTTGCCGGATCCAGGCCGAGCGCAGTCCAGCAATGGTTCGTCACCAGGGCATCCGTTCCGGCACATTCGTCCACTTCATTGAAGTGCGGCAGCGGCCGGCCGGCATACAGCTCCTTGCGGGTGTTTTCCTGGTACACGGGTGGCCGATCAGAATTGTTGAACAGACCCTCAGCAAGGTCGGAAGCGGGAACAAGATCCTTCAATCCCTGTTGATATTGGATGCCGATGGCATCGCAGCCAAAATCGCCGGCGATGCGAGCGGCGGCAATGTACATTTTGCATTGCTCGCGGATCTGCGCATCCGTAAGTTCGGATTTTTCATCTTTACCGGTGACAAAGCGCAAGCCTTTTTTGTCCAACCACTGTCGCACCGCCTGTGCTTCGTCCGGCGTGATGGTACGCATCCTCGCAACCAGTGCTGACTGGCTCAGCCGTTCTTTGAACACTCCAATGGGATTGAGCAATTCGTCGTCGATGATGGCGTTGTACATTCCCATGCATCCCTCATCGAAGATGCCGAGGATGGCTTTTTTCTTTTGTAACTCCGCGGCAAGCTGCTTGCCTTTGTTCGCTGCGTTTGTGGGAAGCGCTTTCATGTCCAGGTCGCGCACGTGCGATAGATCATGGGTGACAGTTCCGTGGTCGATCCATTCTTTCAGGAGAGTCAAAAAATATTCGTCAGTGAAATCTTTGCTCCACAGTGTGCTGAAGGGCACGCCAGCTTTGACCAGCGATCCGTTCAAATTCAAAAGGCCCACGAGTCCGGGCCATTGACCCGACCAATTCGCGACTGTAAGGATAGGACCGCGATGGCTGCGCATTCCAGGCAGCACGTGATGGCTATATTGCCAGGCGGCGGTGGCGAACACCAGGTTGGCTTCGGGGTCGATGCCGGCAAAAATATCCATGCCCATGCGCTGGCTGGAGATGAAACCGTGTCCACTGCGGGAATCAACAGGAAAGGCGCGTCGCACGGAAACGCCTGCATCCTTGAAACACTGGGTCAGCCTGCGCTCCAGATCCTCCTGTGCGGGCCAGCAGACCTGATTGGCTGACAGCCGAAGATCACCGCTGGTGATGAGGACGACGTCTTTGATGGGGGGATTTGCATTCGAGTTCGGCATAAGAAGGTGAACCTCATTCCTTTTCCGCATTTTCGGCGCGCCAGGATTGGCATTCGCGCGCAAGCAACAGGATATTCTCTTTCTCTCGATGCGTGATTGGATCGCGGAATATTGGGTCGGCGCTGTAATTGCAAACCGGCTCTAGAATACTTGTTGTGCTGGTTCGCGATTTCAACTACATTTTGCCGCCGGAGCAGATCGCGCAGCAGCCGCTGCAGGACCGCGCGGCTTCTCGCATGCTTGTTGTTGATCGCGTCAATGGAAGCGTGCGGGACAGTTGGTTTCGCAGTTTCCCGGATTTCCTAAAGCCTGGAGATTTGCTGGTGCTGAACGACACGCGGGTGCTGCCGGCGCGATTGTTCGCCCGTCGTGCTGGGATTCATGCGCAGCCGATCGGTCCTCGCAATCCGGCAGCGAAGGAGCATTTGCGGGGAAATGTCGAGGTCCTGTTGACCCAGCAGCACGCGCCGCTGGAATGGAGTGCGCTGGTGCATCCGGGCCGAAAGCTTCCGGTCGGCGAAAAACTTTTCTTTTTTGCGCCGGGCGACGTTAACTCAGGCGCGAGTGCAAATCCGCTCTTGACCGCCGAGATTGTTGGGCGCGGCGAGTTTGGCGAACGGCGGCTGCGCTTTGATCCGGTGGATGATTTTTACGCGGTCCTGGACCGCATCGGTCACATGCCGCTGCCTCCGTATATTCACCGAACGGATGATGTTGCCGATCACGAACGCTACCAGACCGTGTTCGCAGCCGAGCGCGGGTCGGCCGCTGCGCCCACCGCAGGCCTGCACTTTACATCGGAAATTCTGTCCGCGATTCGTGCGCGCGGTGTCGACATTGCACACCTGACCCTGCACGTAGGTCTGGGAACGTTTCAGCCTGTCCGCGTTGAAAAGCTGGAAGACATTCGTCTGCACACGGAACGTTACACGCTGCCGGAATCGACAGCGCAGGCAGTGAACCTAGCGCGACACGAGAGGCGTCGTGTGATTGCGGTGGGCACCACAACAGTTCGCACGCTGGAACACTGCGCGAGAATATCGGAAGACGGGGAGTTGCACGGCCATTTCGGGGAGACAGACATATTTATTTCGCCTGGATATGAGTTTCGCGTGGTCCGCGGACTCCTGACCAACTTCCATTTGCCGCAGTCGACGCTGTTGATGCTGGTGTGTGCTTTCGCTGGAACAGAAAACGCGCTGGCGGCTTACAACCACGCGGTTGCCGAGGGATATCGTTTCTTTTCCTATGGTGACTGCATGTTTCTGGCATAAGTCAGTCCGCGGCGGTGCTGCATACCGATTTACGCGAATTCTGTAGACTCGAAAAAGATGGCTCGCACGCCCGACAAACCCGCCGTATTTCTGCTCGATACCATGGGCTTCATCTTTCGCGCGTATCACGCCATGCAGCGGCAGCGCCCCATGTCGACGCGCAGCGGCATTCCAACGGCAGCGGTGTATGTTTTCGTAAACATGCTGAATCGGCTGCGAAAAGATTTCAAGCCGCAGTATCTTGCTGCCGTGTTTGACGTCAGCACGCCGGTGTTCCGTGACGAGCGTGCGAAGGATTTGAAGATTCGCAAGTTCAATGCCGCGACGCAGGCTTTCGATGAAGTAGAGTACGCGGGATATAAGGCGAATCGGGCGGAAATGCCGCCGGACTTGTCGCAGCAAATTCCATATATACGCCGCGCGCTGGAGGCCTTTCGCATTCCCATGCTGCAGCAGGAAGGTTTTGAGGCCGACGACGTCATCGGGACTCTGACGCAGCAGGCGTCGAAACAGGGTCATCCGGTCTACATTGTGTCGAACGACAAGGACATGATGCAGCTGGTCGGCGACAACGTGTTTGTGCTGAACCCCGCGAAAGATAATTTGGTACTGGACCGCGCCGGGGTCCAGGCCGCCTTGGGTGTGCCGCCCGAACAAGTAGTCGACGTGATGGCGCTCCGTGGAGATTCCATCGACAATATTCCCGGTGCGCCTGGCATCGGCGACAAGGGTTCTGTCGAATTGATCCAGCAATTTGGCAGTGTTGAAGCTGCGCTCGATCGAGCCGCCGACGTGAAACGCAAAACCTACCGCGAGTCGCTGCTGAACAATCGCGACACCGTACTGCTGAGTAAAGAGCTGGTGACGATTCACTGCAGCGTTCCTCTCGAGCTGGACTTGAAGCAATTGGAAACTCAATCGCCGGACCCGATCGCCAGCCGCACTCTTTTCACAGAACTAGAATTCACGACGCTGATTAAAGAGCTTGGGCTCGTCGAAGCACCAAAGCAGACTGCGGAACTGGTGCTGCATCCAACGTTGCCGGAACTCGAACAGCTGCTGGCTAGGGCACGCGCGGGAACTTTAACGATCGCGAGCGGCGTTGAGAAGTCGGCGGCTGCGGAGCCGGCAACTGAGTCAGAGGAACCCGCCGAACCAGAAATGCAACGAAGTTTATCGCTGCTGGATGCGATTGAATCGGCGGACAGCGAGATTGCAGCAGTAGCGGCCTCCGCTCCCGTGTTTGCGCTTGGATTGTCGTCAGACGATACCAAGGCGTTCCGTGTTTCCTGGGACGGAGAGGCAGCCTCATTGCTGCGCGCGGCTCTGGAAGACGAAACGCTGCGGAAATCTGTTCACGATCTGAAAACACTTTTGCGTACCACGAAGACTCACGGGATTCAGCTAAAGGGCGTGCGCGACGATGTGATGCTCTACTCCTACCTGCTGAATCCGACGCATAGTACCCATCGCCTGGAGGATGTGGCGGCGCGTTTCGACAATCAGTCTTTGCGCGGCGAGGGCGAAGCGGCGCTGCCGATGGCGGCGGCCACCATCGCTCGGCTGGCTCCGCAGTTACGCCGAGCTGTTGAAGACTCGAACACTCTGAAGGTGTACGAAACCATCGATCTTCCGCTGACGCCGATTTTGCTGGATATGGAAGATGCCGGCGTTCGCATCGATTCCCCATATCTGCAACGAATATCTGAGCGGCTCGCGGAGCAAATGCATACCCTGGCGGAATGCATTTACGGAAATTGCGGCCATCGTTTCAATATCAATTCTCCCAAGCAGCTGGGTGATGTTCTGTTCAACAAAATGGCGCTGCCGAAGCCGATCAAATACGGCCGAGGCAAAGTTGTTTCCACTGCGCAGGATGTGTTGGAGGAACTGGCCGAGCACCACGAAGCGCCGCGCATGGTGCTGGAATACCGCCAGCTGGCGAAATTGAAATCGAATTATTCTGACAGCCTGCCGCTGCTGGCCGATGCACAGCATCGCGTGCATACAACCTTCAATGCCGTTGGCACGGCAACAGGGCGCTTGTCGTCCGCCAATCCGAACTTGCAAAATATTCCCATTCGGACGGAGCTAGGTCGCGAGATTCGCGCGGCGTTTGTTCCGGCAGACGGAAACGTTTTATTGTCGGCGGATTATTCGCAGATTGAATTGCGCTTGATGGCTCATTTCTCTGAAGATCCTCTGCTGCTGAAGGCGTATCGCGAAAATGTCGACATCCACACGCTAACGGCCTCCGAGGTGTTTGGCGTTCCCATTGAATCGATGGACAAAGAGACGCGCAATCGAGCCAAGGCGGTCAATTTCGGCATTGTGTATGGCATCTCGCCGTTTGGGCTGGCGCAGCAATTGAATATTGAACCCAGCGAGGCGCGCGCCTATATCGATCGCTATTTTGAGCGCTACAGCGGCGTCAAAGCGTTCATTGAGCAGACGCTGGAACAAGTGAGACAGACGCAAAGCGTGCGCACGCTGTTTGGCCGGGTGCGTCCCATTCCAGACATCACCAGCCGCAATGCAAACATGCGCGGATTTTCCGAACGCATCGCGGTGAATACGCCGTTGCAGGGAACGGCCGCGGATCTGATCAAGCTGGCGATGATTCGGGTTGCGCGCGAACTGCGGGAGCAAAAGCTACGTACCAAAATGGTGCTGCAAGTTCACGATGAGCTGGTTCTGGATGTTCCTACGGAAGAAGTGGATGAGGTGCGGGAACGCGTTCGCCAGGCGATGGAGCAGGTGATCGAACTGAAAGTCCCCATCGTCGCCGAGGTTGCTGTGGGCCCTAATTGGCGCGATCTAAAATAAAGGAGCTGCGATTCGAACACTCGCGCGCTTCCGCTTTAGAAAAATCTCCTTGCAGGTTCAGGCACCCAACTCCGCGCGAATTGCATCTGCGATGCGGTTAGCGTGGCGTTGCATCACTTGCTCGGATTCCGCTTCAATCATGACGCGTGCCAGGGCTTCAGTGCCCGAATAGCGAACCACCACGCGGCCGTTGCCGTGGAGTTCGGTGTCGGCGTCATGGATAGCGGCAACGACGGTGGGAAGCGTGTCAAGGGGCTGCTTCTTCCGCACTCGCACGTTCACAATCACTTGCGGAAAGACCTTCAGATCTTTTGTCAGAGCCGACAAAGGCTGACCGGAACGCTGCAGAATATCGAGAACAATCAAGGCCGTCAGCATACCATCGCCAGTGGTGCTTCGATCCAGGAACAGCATGTGGCCGGACTGTTCTCCGCCCAGAACCGCTCCATTTTTCTGCATCTCTTCCAAAACATATTTGTCGCCGACGGGTGCGCGCAGCATCTTGATATCGTTGCTTCTCAGCGCGGCTTCCAGGCCCATGTTCGACATGGTGGTGGCAACCACTAGATTTTTTGCCAGCCGGTTGCGAGCATGTAAGTCGCGGGCGGCAATCAAGAGCACCGCATCGCCGTTCACTACTTTTCCGTGTTCATCGGCAAACATGGCGCGGTCCGCGTCGCCATCAAACGTCATACCCGCGTTTGCCTTGCGAGTCACAACTTCCTGAGCGACCACTTCTGGATGCAGCGCGCCACAATGGTCATTGATATTGCGGCCGTTGGGAGAAACATGGGTCAACTGAATGTCGCCTCCAAAATGGGCCAGCAATGGCGGTGCGATTGCGCTGGCAGCGCCGTTCGCGCAGTCCATAATGATGGTTTTACCATCCAGTCGCAGAGCGGGAACCTGACTCCTTAGAAACTCAATGTAGGCTGCGGGTAAAGTCGGATCTATCTCGGGCGCAATCGTCGAAGAAATCTCTGACCCCTGTGTTTGCGAAAGCCGGGCAAAAATCTCCTCTTCAATCGCCAGTTCAACTGCATCCGCCAACTTGTAGCCGTCGCCGCCAAAAATCTTGATCCCGTTGTCTTGCCAGGGATTGTGTGAAGCCGAAATCACGATACCAGCGGAGAATCCGCGAATACGCGCCAGGTAGGCAACACCAGGTGTGGGAATGACGCCGGCGCTGGTCACTTTCGCACCTCCTTGGCAAAGGCCAAGGGTCAGTACGGCGGCAATCTCGTTGCTCGATTCGCGGGTATCCATACCCACCAACACATGCGGGTGGGGGTACTGTTTGCGCAGCGAATGCGCGAGAGCCAGTCCGATTGCGTAGACGGTTTTTCTGTCGAGCGGGAATTGTCCGGCAACCCCGCGAATTCCATCTGTTCCGAAAAGTTTCCTCATCGTCTCCTGTTCAGTTCTCGCTGGATTTCTTTTCAGCTTCCGGCATCGCATCCACCACGGTCGCATCCGCTTGACCCTGCGCGAACCGCAAATGCAGGGCGTCGCCTCGATGCAAGCTTTTCGCTGTCTTGATAAGACTGCCACTGCCGTCATACACCAACGCGTAGCCGCGATCAAGCACAGCCAGCGGGGAGAGCGCCGTCAACCGATCGGCAGCGCGGCTGGATCGAGTGCGGCAGCGTTCATAGCAGGAATGCCAAGCGCGCGCTAATCCTGCCTCCAACGAATGCAAACGTTCCCCGTGGAGCTTCATCTGGCGGCGAACATCCTGGCGCAGCAAGTTTGCGTGCGCGATATCGACCCGCCGGCCAGCAGTGGCAAAGCTCTTCTGCCAGGAGGTTTCCAGTCGAAAGCGGAATTCGTCGACGCGTTGCTGGCGGCGCGCCAAACCATGCTGCACCACGGAAAACACGGCAGAACCATTCAATTGTGCGAACCGTTCCCGTGCCTGCATCCGCTGATAGCCGACGGCCCGCTCCAATCGTGCGGCCAGCAACTCCAGATATTCTTCCACGCGGTATTGCGCGTCCGTAATCATTTCGGCGGCGATGGAGGGCGTGGGAGCGCGCAAATCCGCGACAAAGTCGGCGATGGTGAAGTCGGTTTCGTGGCCAACAGCGGAAACCACGGGAATCGCCGATGCAGCAATCGCCCGTGCTACGCCTTCGCTGTTGAAGGCCGCCAGGTCTTCCGGTGATCCGCCGCCGCGCGCAACCACCAACACATCCACGCAGGGATTTTTCTGGAACCATGCGAGCGCATCGACTACGTCCCTGGCTGCCGCTTCTCCCTGCACAGCGACCGGATACAACACCACGTGGGCACGCGAATGACGGCGCGCCAGCACATGGAGAATGTCGTGGATGACGGCGCCTTTTGACGATGTAATGACGCCAATCGTGCGCGGATACAAGGGAAGCGGGCGTTTTCGCTCGGACTCGAACAGCCCTTCTTCCTTCAGCAACGCATACAGTTGTTCGAAGGCAACCTGTAACGAGCCTTTGCCGCGCGGTTCCATGGATTCCGCGACGAGCTGCAGTTGTCCACGATCTTCATAGACGGAGATGCCGCCGCGCACCTGCACTTCCATGCCGTCTTTTGGCGCGAACTTCAGCAGCCGTGCTTTGCCGCGAAACAATACCACGGGCAATTGGCTCTGGTCATCTTTCAGGGTGAAGTAGACATGACCGGAGGAGGCCTGACGCAGATTTGAAATTTCTCCCTCGACCCGCAAATCGCGATATTCCTTCTCGACGTGGCCGCGAATTTCGAAGACCAGCTGGTGCACTTTCCACGGCGGCCGCACAAATTCCGCGGCTTCAGACGAGGTAGAGTTGGCTGGAAATAGCAGATCCAGCTGCGGGCGCGCCGTGGCGGAGGTAGCCGATTGTCGCGAACTGGCAAGAGGTCTTTCCCATGGCGACTTGTACGACGGACTCATGCAGGGACTCTCATTCGGCAGCGAACCTAGGATTCATCACTGGTCGAGCTGTGATGCGCTCGCTCGCCGTGTATCGCAACGATGAGTCTAGCATCGCGCTGGCGCTGCATCGCACTCGTTTGTACCCTCCGCATCCCGCGGAACTGCCTGGCCGTCAACGGCGAAGGTGATTCAGAACATACAGAACCAGCGAAAGAATCACGCTCAGCAGCAGGCAGGTCGCCAGCGGAAAATAGACAGAAGAATGCTTGCCCTTCCAGGCAAAGTCGCCAGGCAAACGGCCGAGCGGCAGGCCCAGCTTTTGCGCGAGCAACACGCACACGCCCAGAATGACGATGAAGACGCCGGCGAAGATCAGCAATCGTCCCAGTCCCTGCATCCTTTCCAGTGTAGGCCCGGGCGGCGCCGGCGTGCACGCGCTCTAAGGTCATCGAGATTGCAACAGAGCGCCCGCAGCTTCCAGTAGCTGCGCCGGCGGAACGGGCTTGGTCAAGATGCAGCTGGGCGCGGGATGTGACATCGCCCACGTTTGGGCAAACCCAAGGTTGGTGTAATGCCCGGTTAACAGCAGTACGCGACAATCAGGACATTTCTTTGTAACCTTGGCAACAACGTCTAGGCCGCTCATGCCAGGCATCGAAATATCGCACAACAATAGCTCTGGGCAGAACTCCTCTATGCAGGCGACGGCTGCGAATCCGGTATACGCTGTGCGACAATCAAAGCCGCGCTTCTTGAAAATCATACACAGGGTATCGGCAACCACCTGCTCATCGTCGACTACCAGGATCTTGTGCTTCATGGTACTGCCTGAATTCCTCTTCCGAGTCTCGTCTTCACCCAAACTCCGTCCGGTGCAGATGTCTATGCATCGTCGGAGCAGGCCCAGCGCAACAGATTGCAAGAGAGAAGCACTGCAGTTTGCAATCCAATCCAATGGGGGAGATCATTGCGTTGCTTACTGTTGGGAGTATTGTGCAATTTGGGTCGTTGGAATGGTGGTGAGCCTGTACGTCCATTTTTGTGATCTTGAGCACAATTTCTTTGCCGGTTGGAAAAAGGCTCCTTGCCGGAGCTGGGATCGTCCGGCAGATTTCGCACTGTTTTTGCGCACCCAAACCCACTCGTGATTGAATCTCTGCAGTACATGTATGCGATTTCTCACCCTCATCCTCGGTGTGCTGTGCCTGGCGGAGGTCCTGCTGGACGCATTCCAGACGATCATTCTGCCGCGTCGGGCGAGCGGCCGTTTTCGTGTGTCGCGAATCGTGATGACGGCGATGTGGATTCGCTGGCGCTTTATCGCCGGCAAATTACGTAAGACGAATCGTCGCGAAAGCTTCCTGAGTTATTTCGGGCCGCTCTCGCTGCTGATGCTGGTGGTCATTTGGGCCATCGGGTTGATCTTCGGTTTCGGGCTGTTGTTCCATGGGATAGGTTCACCATTTGCCGATGCTCATTCCATCGGCAAATGGGAGACGGATCTCTACGTCAGCGGAACGACTCTGTTCACTCTGGGTCTCGGTGATGTTGTGCCACTCTCCGTGCCATCGCGAATTTTGGTAGCGCTTGAGGGCGGCATGGGGCTGGCGTTCGTCGCAGGCGTCATCGGCTATTTGCCGGTACTGTACGGGGCCTTCTCGCGGAGGGAAGTCAGCATTATTCTGCTGGATGCCCGCGCCGGCTCACCACCAACGGCGCTGGAACTGCTTCGTCGCCACTCCGGTTCCACGGGTGAGCTGGCATTGCAAACTTTGCTAGTCGAATGGGAACGCTGGAGCGCCGAGTTGCTGGAGAGCCATATTTCCTATCCGCAGCTGTGTTTTTTTCGCTCCCAACATGACAACCAGAGCTGGCTGAGCGCCCTGGTCGCGATGCTGGATACCTGTGCGGTGTTGATCGCCACCGTCGAGGGCGATGCAGCTCGACAGGCGCAGCTGACATTTGTGATGGCGCGGCACGCCGTTCTTGACCTGGCACATATCTTTGGGCTGAAAGGTGGTCCTTCCAAACATGACCGACTGCCGCAAACCAGCCTGGAGAGCATCTGCGAGCAGCTCTCTACCGCTGGCTTCAAACTGTGTGCCGGAGATGCTTCTGTGCAGCGGCTGCGCGAATTGCGTTCCATGTATGAGCCGGAGGCGTTTCAACTGGGGCGACTGCTGATGCAGGAGCTTCCGCCATTTTATCCGCAGCCCGGGAAGCGCAGCAATTGGACCCAGATTACCGGGCTCCGTTCGCAAACAGAAGCCTCTCTTTTGTCCGCCGATCAACGGAAAAGTCTCGCAGTGAACAAGGCCGCGATTGACGAAAGTCATTCTTTCTAGCTGACTCGGCGACTGCGAAGAGCAAATGATTGGACCTAGCGAGCGGGCGTTGCCGAGACGACCAGCCAGGTAAGGATTGCCGCCTCAACTAGCAAAAGAACCAGCAGCCACCAAAGCAAGACTGGAGCGGCCAACAGATAATGCGTTGTGTCCGGTCGGGTGGGCTCTGTGAGGCTGGCGGCGTAATTGCTGAAGGCCCTCTCGGCGCGATTCAGCGCCGGCAAAAGAGGAACCTTGCCCAGGCTGCTTTCGCTGGCTGAAGAACCTGTTGCCTGATCCAGGGCCGCGTTCAGATCCACCAGGCTGGCACGAATTTCAAGCAGTAACCCCTGGCGTCGTCGGTCCTTTTCGGCCCATCGGTCCAAACCTTCGGAGTCGGCCCGAATTTGCGTCCTTTGCAGGCGGTAGTCCGTTTGGTATTGCTCGATTGCGGTAGGATCCTGCTTGTCCGCGCCCGCCATTCCCAATACATCCATCGCAGCGCGTGCCGCAGCCAACTTCAACCGCTCGGCATGCTGGTATCCCGGATTGAAAATCAAATCCTGGTGAGCGGCTCCGTTGGCCGAGTGTTGCGCCTCGTGCAGCATCATCCACGCTGTGGCAGCGATGGCAAGAAACAACACCACCGCCCGCGTGCGTCGAGTTTTTTCGGATGCATTCAACGATTGTCCGGGTCGCGCGGCGAGCCTCGCCGTGCACCTTGCTGCAGCAATCTTACGCCGTCACCGGTTCCAGCAGGCGGGCCCAGCGGCGCTCTTTGCGTTCTGCGAAAGCGCGCTTGTGGTAGGCGTATCCGGCGACCAACGGCAACGCCAGCGTAGCTTCGCTATAGACCATCTGCTCGAAGGTCGTATCCACCTTGCCCCAGGAACTGGCTTCTTTCAGCGTGCTGGACGACAGCGCGCCGTCGCGTACATCCGCCACCGTGATCTGGATGGCATATTTGTGCATGGGCGCGTCAGCGCCTAAAACGTCGGCCGCTACCACAATATCCTGCGCGAAGTTCTTTGGCACGCCGCCGCCAATCATCAGTAGACCTGTGGTCGGGTTGGCGATCTTCAACTGGGTCAGCTCGTAAAAATCCTTGACGGAGTCGATTGACACATTGGGTTTATCCCCGCGCGCATGTTGATGGGCAACCAGGCCAAACCCCGCCGAGCAGTCGCTGAACGCCGGACAGAAAATGGGAACATCTTTCTCGTATGCCGCCAGAACGATGGAGTCTGCACCACCCTTGGCCGGCGTTTTTCCTTCCTTCTGCAGATAGGCGCCCATGGCGCGGATAAACTCACGCGAGCTGTGGGGGCGGAGGGGGAGGGAATCGGCTATTTTCTGCGTGGTTTCGTCACAGATACGCAGTTCTTCTTCGTCGATGAAGGTGTCGTAAATGCGGTCGATCATCAGCTCGCGCAGCACGCCATCCTGGGTGCCGGATTTGAATTCATCGCCGGCGATATAGTGGCGGAAATCGAGCGCCTCAAAAAAATCCTGATCCACGATGTTGGCGCCTGTGGAAACGATGGCGTCCACCATGTTGTTGCGGACCAGGTCGACGAAAATCTGCTTCAGTCCAGCGCTAATCAGCGAGCCCGCCAGGCACAAAATGATGCCGCATTCTTTGTCGCGGAGCATGCGCTCATAAATCTCGGCGGCGCGCGCCAGGTCGCGCGAAGAGTAGGCCATGGATTGCATGGCGTCGACCAGGGAGCGTACGTCATGCTGCTTGATGTCAATGTGCTGGATTGGGTGGCTTAGGAGTGTCTTTTTGTCTGCCATAATGCTCAGGATAGCAAACTCAGCGCAGTCCCTAACCTTGCAGTCTTGTGAATATTTCAGGCGATTGACGCTCGAAAGGCGTTGAAGCTTTGCTTTTCATTCGCACCGGACTCTTGCATGATCAGCGCTGCGAACGCGGCTTGCGAGCGCGAATTTTGAAGCGGATCGGAGAACCTTCAAAACCAAAAGCTTCGCGAATTTGGTTTTCAAGAAAGCGTTCGTACGAGAAATGCAATTTTACGTCGCGGTCCGTAAACAACACGAACGTCGGCGGCGCCACTCCCGCTTGCGTCATATATAGGATGCGCATGCGTCTCGACATCGGCACCGGGGCGCGTTCAAAGTCCACCCGATCCAGGAAGCGATTCATCTGGCCGGTGCCTACTCGTTTCTGCCGCTCCGCAGCCACTCGAACCACGGTGGCGAATACCTGGTCGATATTTTTTCCTTCCGCGGCGGAAACGAAAACCACCGGAACATACGATAGAAATTTGAGGTGATATCGCAGTTGTTCCTCGAAAACTTTTTTGTCCGCGGAAGGCTTGCCGTCTGTTCGCTTTGACGTGACCAGGTCCCACTTGTTCACCACGATCACCATAGACCGTCCGCTCTCATACGCATACCCGCCGATCGTGGCATCCGCCGCGAGCACGCCTGCTGTGGCGTCGATGACCAGCAGCGATACATCCGCCGCTTCCAGATGCTTGCGCGCCATCAGCACGGACAACTTCTCGGCCATCTCATGTGTCTTGCCCTTGCGGCGAATCCCCGCCGTATCAATGAATCGGAATTTCTGCTTGTCGCGCTCGACCAGCTCATCCACGGCATCGCGGGTGGTCCCAGCGATCGGAGAAACGATGGCCCGGGCTTTGCCCGTGAGCGCGTTTAACAGCGTGCTTTTGCCCACGTTAGGCCTGCCGATGATGGCCACGTTGACTTCATCTGGAGCTTTGGCGGGAATGGAAGGAATCTCTTCCTCCTCCTCCGGTAAACGCTCTTCGACCTCGCCTTTTTCTGCGGGCGCAGATCCCTCTCCCTCGTCTTCCGGAGCAAAATCGTCGACCGGCACCGCTGCGAACATGGCGTCGAGCAAGTCGCCGATCCCAGTTCCGTGTTCGGCGGATACTGGAACCATTTCTTTGAAGCCAAGCCGGCGATAATTTTCCGCCTGCGGCAACAGCGCATCGACATCCATTTTGTTGACGGCCAGAATCAGCGGCTTGCCCAGGCGTAGCAACAGGCGCGCCAGTTCCATGTCAGGCGCAGCCAGTTCCGTGCGCCCGTCCACTACCATGACCACGGCGGCAGCTTCATCGAACGCAACCTTAGCTTGGCGAAAGATTTCAGCCGGAATAAATTCCTGGTCGGAGGGTAAGACTCCTCCGGTGTCGACCAGCCGACAATGGCGTGCACCCCAGTCCACGACACCGTAGATGCGGTCGCGCGTGATTCCTGGCTCATCCCCGACGATCGAACGGCGGCTGCGGGTCAGGCGATTGAAAAGCGTCGATTTGCCCACATTCGGGCGGCCAACAATGGCGATCAATGGCCAGCGTGCGTCTGCAGCGGGATTTCTATGCCGGCGATCGCGCGCACCGGCTTGTGTGCCCTTTTTTATGGGAGGCATAGGGTGGGAAAACGCCGTTCTACCGAAGCATGGGAAAAACGCTCGGCTTCTCTATTATAGGAACAAGCAGTGTTTGGAGTGCTTCTCACCCTTGCCCCTACCCTCCTCGACGGAACCTTCGACGGATCGCAAGCTACCTCGGCTGGAAGAATTTTTTTCTCCCGGCGGCATTCTGTCGCGCTCCGGATTGCCCTATGAATACCGCCCCGGCCAGTTGGAAATGGCGCGGGAGATGGAGCGCGCGTTCACTGAAAAGCGGCATTTGATTGTGGAAGCCGGAACCGGCACAGGCAAGACACTCGCCTACCTGTTGCCTGCCCTGCGACTGGGCCAGCGCGTCATTATCTCCACGGGAACACGCAATCTTCAGGAGCAGATTTTCTTCAAGGACATCCCGTTTCTTGAATCGCTGCTGGGTCCGTTGCGGGTCAGCTACATGAAAGGGCGAGGCAATTACCTTTGCCGCCAGAAGCTTTACGCGCTCCGCGATCAGCCAATCCTGACCGGCGTCGATATGGTCGACCAGTTCAATACCATCCGCGATTGGGAACAGACCACCGAGCATGGTGATCGCGCCGAACTGACCACAATTCCGGAAAACAGTCCGCTGTGGGGACGTCTCGATGCGCGCGGCGAAGCCTGCCTAGGATCGTCATGTCCAAATTACGAGCCTTGCTTCATTACTCAGATGCGAAAGCGGGCGCTTGAAAGCGACATTGTCATCGTGAACCATCATCTTTTCTTTGCCGATTTATCGATTCGAAGGCAGGCGCAAAATGCTCCCGATGCGGGTGTGCTTCCGGAGGCCGCTGCCGTTGTCTTCGATGAAGCGCATGAGCTGGAGGAAATCGCGTCCAGCTATTTTGGCGTCAGCATCAGCAACGTGCGCTTTGAGGAATTGGCTCGCGATGTGGAGATTCTGCTGCGCGCCAAGCAGGCCTTGTCGGTTTCACTGACCGCTTCCGCGGAACTGGTCCGCGAGCGTAGTCGCATGTTCTTTGGTGCGCTTCCGGAGCCGAAGGGCGCGGACGGTCGCATGCCATTTACCGATCGCGAGGAGTTTCTGGAGCAGTCTGGTGATGTGTATCTCGGCTTAGTGAATGCGCTGGAACGATTGACGGGCGAACTGGAGCGTCTGCGTGGAGTGGAAGAGGCGAGCGGCCTGAAAAAGCGCACCGCCGAGCTAGCAAATCAATTGACATTTTTATTGGAGTCGACGGATCGCGGATTTGTTTTCTGGATCGAACGCCGCAGCTCCACCGGCTTGCGCCAGTCGGGAACGAACACCTGGCTGCAGGCCACGCCGATTGAAATTGCTTCGTTGCTGGCCAGCGATCTGTTCGAGTCGATCCCATCCGTGGTGCTGACTTCCGCGACGTTGACGGTGCAGGGAAATTTCGACCACATTGAGCGACGGCTCGGGCTCACCGGCGCGCGGCAACTGGTCGTGCCATCTCATTTCCGCTATGGTGAGCAAGCACTGCTCTACTTGCCGCCGGAAATGCCCGATCCTCGCGAGCCTGCGTTCACCAAGGCTGCCGTGGAGAAAATATGCGAGATTCTGGAGATCACGCGTGGACGCGCCTTCTGCCTGTTCACCAGCTATAGTCAGATGCGGCAGGTGCATGAACAGCTGATCGCGCGTGTCGGATTCCCATTATTGCTGCAAGGCACCGCGCCGCGCAACGCGCTCCTGGAGGAGTTTCGCATCACGCCGAATGCCGTGCTGCTGGGAACTTCATCCTTCTGGCAAGGGGTGGATGTGCAGGGAGAACAACTCAGCTGCGTCATCATCGACAAGCTTCCGTTCGCCGTCCCCAGCGATCCTGTGGTGGCGGCGCGCATGAAGGCCATTGAATCCGAAGGCGGCAATGCGTTCGCTGAATATCAAATTCCTTCCGCCGTCATCGCGCTGAAGCAGGGATTCGGGAGGTTGATTCGGTCGTTGCATGACCATGGAGTGCTGGTGTTGCTGGATCCTCGTCTGCAGCGCCAGAGATATGGCCGCGTGTTCATGGAAAGCCTGCCTCCGTATCGCGTCACGCAACGTCTGGAAGATGTTCGCGAATTCTTCGAATGATTGCTCTTCGCTGCTCGGTATTCGTGACAAGGGATTTGCCCGCGGTCGAGCACGTCGATATTGTCTTCAAAAAAAGTCGTCGGCTATGACCCAGCAAAGCTGATTGAATCCACCCGAGGCATGGTTGGCATTTGGTGATGGCGCTCACATTCAACTCGCCCGATTCTGCTGCTACCATGGGGCTGAGCGGTGCATTCCAGGCACCGCGAGTTATCCTCATGTCGCGCAACCTCTATCTTCTGTCGGCAGCGTTGCTGGTGTTTGCCCTGGCTTCTTTCGGTATGTCGTGGACCCATAGTGCGAACGAGCCCGGCCTGCCTGGAGTTGCGCAAATGTGGCGAATGATGGCGCTGGTGTTGTTCGTGCTGGGTGCCCTGGCATGCTTATCTGGCACGGTGACGAACCTGTTTGAGCAGGCCAGCCGTCGTTACGAAGAGCGTGAGCGCCGCCAGCGCAAGCAACCATAGCTCTTGCTGTCGCTCCTGCCTGAGGCGACTTCTGCCGATTTCGTTCTCGGTCGATACAATAGAACAAGCTGGGAAACTCTCCGCGCCGTTCGAGGAAAAGCATGTACGAAGTTACCGTGGAAGCGGGATTTTCCGCAGGCCATTACCTGCGCAATTACCGTGGCAAGTGCGAAAATCCGCACGGACATAATTACAAGGTCCGTATCACCCTGCGTGGCCGCGAGTTGGATGTCGCTGGCCTGCTGCTGGATTTCAAGCAGTTGAAGCAGGTCATGCGGCCGGTGATCGACCGGCTCGATCACCAAATGATCAATGACCTGGCGCCGTTCACGGAACTGAATCCATCCGCGGAGAACCTTGCCCACTATTTCTTCGACGAAACCAATGTGCAGCTGCGCGAAATGACCGAGGGCCGGGTCACCGTCAAGGATTGCACCATCTTCGAAACCGACACCACCACTGCAACTTACTACGAGTGACTTTGTGGTCCTGATCGAGCTGTACGTATCCGTTCAAGGGGAGTCGAGCTTCGCCGGGTTGCCGTGTATCTTCGTGCGCCTGGCGGGCTGCAATCTTCGCTGCTCCTGGTGCGATTCAGAATACACATTTCACGGCGGAGAGAAATTCACGCTCGATCAGGTAGAGGGAAAGATCGCTGCCTTCGCGCCGGTTAAGCTAGTGGAATTTACCGGCGGAGAGCCGATGCTCCAAGAGCGAGAGTTGCTGTCGATGATGGATCGGCTGCTCAATAAGGGTTATACGCTGATGATCGAAACCAGCGGCGAGCGTCCGCTGGCGAAGGTGCCTAAAGCCGTCCATAAGATTATGGATGTGAAATGTCCGGCCTCCGGAGAGAGCGGTCGGTTCCATCTTGAAAATCTCGAAGCTCTTACATTGCGGGATGAAGTGAAGTTCGTCATTTCCGACCGTGCCGACTATGAATTCGCGCGCGACTTTATTCAGCAGCACAATCTGGCGGCACGATGTGGGCAGATTTTGCTGTCGCCGGCATTCACGAAAACGCCGACATCGCAGCGGACGGCAGACAATTGCGTGCTCGATCCGCGTCTGCTGGTGGAATGGATGCTGGCCGATCACGTACCCGCCCGGCTTAGCCTGCAAATTCACAAGTTCATTTGGGAGCCCTTGAAGAAAGGGGTATAGAGCAAAACCAGGGATACTATGTCCTGTCTAATCTTGTTCAAGGTCACCGCTCCCTGGAGGTCCCGTCGACTGGAGTGATGTGGCTCCGAGAACCATTTTCCCCGGTTTTGCTATAGTCGCTGACAAGGACAGCATCGTCATGGAACCAACAGACCCGAATGCAGCGGCAACATCCGCGGACGAAGAAGCAGCGCTCACACCTACAACCATCAGCCACTGCCCCACGTTGAACGAGGCGCAAATGCTGGTAAGCCTGCTTTCATCCTTCGGCATTGAGGCGAAGATCGAAGGCGAGAATTATCTGCGCATGTTAGGCAGCATGGTGCCGGGTAGCGACGGAATCCGGGTGCAGGTGCGGCAGGCGGATGCAGAAACCGCGCTGGAAATCCTGAACCCCGGACCAGAGTCCGACTTCGAAGACAGATAGCTGGGACGATGCGGGCGGCGTTAGGTCAACGGATTGACCAGCGCCTGCCGGGTGGACTTGTCCCGTTCCTTGCGCAAGGTCAGCCAGATCACCACAGCAATCAGCATCGCGACAACGATTGAAATCGCGCTGCCTTCAGGACCCGTGGCGCCACCGCTCATCAGCAGACCTCCTTGCGGATGGCTTCCCAGCAGATGGCCCTTCACCAACATTCCGCTATCCGCGGTGCCATAAAAGTAGGATTCTCCCCAGTCCCACGTGGCATGGGCGCCGATTGCCCACCAAAGTGAGCGCGTGTACCAGAGGCTGAGGCAGAAGATCAGTCCGATAAAGCCCGCTTGGAATAGACCGATGGGCGACTCCCCGGAGTTATTGCTGTGGACGAATCCAAAACCGAAGTTCCAGATGATAGCGGAGATCCAAAAGCCGACTGCTCCGTAGCCGATCCCGCGAGCCAGCGTGTATTGGATGTAACCGCGAAAGAAAAACTCCTCGAACACGCCAACCAGCAAAAAGAAAACCATCCAGGCCAGCGCATATTTGAGCGCTCTGAAACCGTGCAGCAGAAATCCAGTAAGCACAATGTAGTGGCCAAGGTAAAGGCAAAGAATCAGCAATGAGATAAATGCAAAGCCCCAGCAAAATCCTTGAAGGAACTGCGGCAATCGGCGGGAATTGCCGCCCAGGCCGTACTCGCCGAACGGGCGTTTTTCGATGCGGGACATGATCCACGCAGCCAACAGCGCGCAGAGCAGCAGGACGATTTCCTGCAAAATACGGGGCCCAGGCGCGAATATGTGGTTGTGTGCGGCGAAGGGAGACTGCGGCTTGCCGTGGCCAAGGTAGGCGTGAACGGCTTTGGCAGTGAAGTGGACAAAGGCCAAACACGCCGCCACAATCAGGCAATAGATCGCCAGGCTCCAACCGGCGCGCAGGCCGTTCGGGCCGATGAAGATGCGGTTGCGAAGAGGTACCGGCATGATCGGTTGCGGTTCGCTGGACTGCGATTCATTCGTGGCAGAGTTGGGACCGGCTTCTGACATTGCGAGGGTGTCCTTTGCTTGCAGGATTCCTGAATCTTAATTTTCAGGTACGGAATGCGCCACAGATTTGTTCCACTTGGGAATAGTTCGCTGTGTTCGCAAGCTGGCTGGCCACGACATAAAATTGAGCCATACACTGCAGTGATGGGAAATCATGCTGAAAGCCAAAGTTGATGCTGCAGCCAACATGAGGGAAAATCTTGGATTTCTGCAGCCGTTATCACATCGTTCGCGAGATTCGGCTCATCCCACTAAAGAAGATAAGCGAACTCTCGAGCGCGATGGGTACAGCGCGACGTGATTCCGCTGCAACGCACACTTAGCATCACGCCAGACCAATTAGCACGATGTTTCTTCACCAAGTCGGAGCCTGGAATTGAAAAATGAAAGTGGTGTATCTCCTCGGCCCCGTGCCGTCGTTTCGCTGTCAGGAGGCATGGATTCCTCCGTTTGCCTGGCATTGGCTGCAAAAGATTACGATGTCTACGCGCTTCATTTCAGTTATGGTCAGCGCACAGAGCAGCGCGAGCTGACCAGCGCGCGAGCAATTGCGGATTTGGTCGGGGTCAGCCAATTTCTACCGTTGAAGATCGACCTGTTTCGCCAGATCGGCGGCTCTGCCTTGACCGATAAGAACATTGCCGTACCCAATGCTCCGCCAGCGACAAAAATCGGCGAAGAAATTCCCGTCACCTACGTACCGTTTCGAAACGCGCATTTCCTGTCCGCTGCGGTCAGTTGGGCGGAAGTTCTGGGTGCGGAAGCGATCTTTATCGGCGCGGTCGAACAGGACAGTTCCGGCTACCCAGATTGTCGGCCAGCCTACTATTCTGCCTTCCAGCGAGTGATTGAAATCGGGACCAAGGAGGGCAACATTCAGATCCATACGCCGCTGATTGGCATGAAGAAAAGTGAGATCGTCCGGCTCGGCATGGAACTAAACGCGCCTTTTCATCTCACGTGGTCGTGTTACTCCGGTGAGGATCGCGCCTGTGGGGCATGCGACAGCTGTGTGTTGCGTTTGCGGGCATTCGCGGAGGCAAAAGTGACAGATCCCATTCCTTATGTTGGGTCGTAGTCAAGAATTTCTCCGGTTACAAGCAACCTTCGGATTGAAAGGAAAGTTGGTCGTGCGGTGTTCTTGGTGCTGGTGTAGCTTTAGAATGGCGTTGAGGCAGTAGTTCCAGCGGCGTTGAGTGAAAATCACCACGTCGAGATGTGTCGAGGAGACGAGAAATGGAAAAGCTTCGAATCGTTTTATCTTCAAGGTCCGCAAAAATGTTTGCGGCAATTTCGGCAGTATCCTGCGCCGCAATGTGTGCGGCAACGTTCGTGATCGTTGGTAGTGTGATGCCTACTATTGCGTGGGCTCAGGCAGCGCCTGCGGCGAGTGCCACAACCGCCAGTATCCATGGCCACGCCCAGGACCCGTTGGCGCAGCCGGTAGCCAACACGGCGGTCGAAGTGACGACCGACGGGAAAACTCCACTGAATACATTTACGACGGACGCAAACGGCGACTACAAAGGCAGCGGCATTAAGCCAGGAACGTATACCATCATCCTGTATGGAGATATCAAGGGCAAAGACGGAAAGATGACTAAGGGCGTCATGGACTTTCAGGAGAATGTGAAACTGACAGCCGGAACCGATACTCAGGTCGACTTCGATATGACGCGCCAGGCCTACATCTCAAAGCTGCCTCCGGAAGAGCAAAAAGAGATTGCCAAGGTGCGCAAAGAGAATGAAGCGACCGAGAAGCAAAACAACCAGATCAAGAACGTGAATAAAATGATCACCGATGCTCGCGCGGCGCGCAAGGCAGGCAACTTCGACCAGGCGATCGCGCTGGATACGCAAGCGACCCAGGCCAAGCCGGACGTAGGACTGACGTGGTACGAACTGGGGGATAGCGAACTGGCCGCGAAGAAGTATGCGGACGCCGCCACCAACTACAAGAAGGCCCTGGCCTTGCTGGCTGCGGCGAAAGCTCCAAAGCCGGACGTGATCGCTGCTGCCGACAATAATCTCGGTGAGGCGCTGGCGAAGTCGGGCGACGTAACGAATGCTGTTACCGCCTATGAGGCCGCTGCTAAGGCAGATCCGACCAACGCCGGCATGTACTACGCCAACGAGGCCATCGTTCTGTTCAAGACCGGACAAGGTGACGCGGCGGGAGCTGCAGCCGACAAAGCCATCGCTGCCGACCCCAACAAGGCCATTGCGTATTACATCAAGGGATGGTCCTTGGTGCAGCACGCCAGCATCGACCCCAAGACCAACAAAATCGTGTTGCCTCCGGGTTGTGCGGACGCGTACCAGAAGTTTCTTTCTATGGTGCCGACAGGACCGTTGGCTCAGGACGCGCAGAATATCCTGCAGCAAGCCGGCGAGACCGTTCACTCGTCATACAGAAAGCACTGATCCAGGTCTTCGGAATCGCGGATCCACCTCGTTCATGCAACGTAACGCCTAGCGCAACGGCTCCCCGGTAATAGCAGGGAGCCGTTGCTGTTTGCCAACCAAGAGGCTCGCCGGATGCAGAGAAGTTCGTCATCAGATGTTTTGCCAGGCACGCCTGCCGCTCTCATCTCCTTCGCGGAGGCTTGCTCCATTGTTTCGGCGCAGGCGGCTGCCATCCAGGCCACTTTTGTGAGCGAAGCCGCAAACTGCGAACTGATTGACGCTCTCGGTCGCCGATTAGCCGTCGCGCTGATTGCAGATCGCGACCAGCCCCCATTTCCACGAGTCACGCGAGACGGGTTTGCGGTTCGAGCGAAGGATGTCAATCCCGACACTTTTTTACGCGTGATTGGTCAGGTTCGCGCGGGTGAAGCTTGGCCTGCGGGAAATCCCCCGATCGCCGCAGGAGAGGCTGTTGAAATCATGACGGGCGCACCGTTGCCTGCGGGAGCTGATGCGGTGTTGATGGTGGAACACGCG
The DNA here is from genome assembly GCA_035502695.1 of Acidobacteriaceae bacterium. Taxonomy (GTDB): domain Bacteria; phylum Acidobacteriota; class Terriglobia; order Terriglobales; family Acidobacteriaceae; genus JAKAAZ01. Next base: position 4,902 of record DATJUD010000167.1, on the reverse strand, counting down.
CAGGAATCTGACAGCCAATCGGATACTGCTAGGTGCGATGGGGGCGCGCCGCAACGAAGGGTGCGACCGCTTCCCGGTAGAACTCTCAAACCAGGTGAAAATGTCGTTCCAGAAGGCAGCGAAGCTCGCAAAGGAGACATTTTGTTAAAGCCCGGTTGCCGACTCGGACCGGAACATCTTGCGTTGGCGGCTTCCTGCGGTTTTCTTTCGGTCCCTGTCTTTCCCAAGCCGAATGTCGCCATCCTCGCGACCGGTGACGAACTGGTGGATGCCTTAGCACAGGCGGCCGCGATTCAACCGCATCAGATTTACGATTCGAATAGTCATGCTCTGGTCGCACTGGTGCAGCAGGCCGGGGGAATCGCATTACGCCAGCGTCCCGCGCGGGATGAGCGGGATGATCTTGCTTCCTCAATCTGGGAAGGGTTGCAGGCAGCGCCGTTGTTGCTGATGAGCGGCGGCGTTTCCATGGGAAAATTCGATCTGGTCGAAGAAGTCCTCGCCGGTATGGGTGCGGAGTTTTTCTTCACAGGGGTGAAGATGCAGCCGGGCAAACCGGTCGTCTTCGGTCGGGTGCCATCCGACGGCGGTCGACCTCAGCGGTACTTCTTCGGATTGCCAGGAAATCCGGTTTCGACTATGGTGACGTTTCGGGTTTTTGTTGAGCCTTTGCTGGCGGCTCTCGCCGGAGAACGGAACTGGCAACCAAATATTGCGGTGGCAAAGCTCGTTGCTGATTTTCACGCCAAACCTGGGCTAACGAGATTTCTTCCAGCACATCTCGACACTGACGCTCCGCTTGCTACCGTAAATCCTGTTCGCACCCAGGGTTCAGGCGATCTGGCCGCGAATGCGCTCGCAAATTGTTATCTGATCGTGCCGGAGGAATGTGATCTTCTCAGCGCCGGCGAGATGGTGCGCGTACTGTTGCGTAGCTCCTCGTCGTCCGACCCGGCGAACGGTGTCGTCGCAGTGTGATTCCCAATCCACTCCTGCTACGCTGATGGTCATGAGCAAGCTTTCCCATTATGACTCCGCCGGGCGTGCGCACATGGTCGATGTCAGCGATAAAGCTGAGACGAAGCGCGAGGCAGAAGCGACCGCGATGGTCGAAATGTCTGCCGAAGTGCTGGCGGCGCTGCCCGCCAATCCCAAGGGCAATCCGCTGGAAGTGGCACGCTTCGCAGGCATCCAGGCTGCCAAGCGCACGGCGGAATTGATCCCGATGTGTCATCCTCTTCCTCTCACATATGTGGATGTCATCACAGAAGTTCGCTCCGCCGGCATTTTCATCCGATCCACCGCGGCGACTACAGGGCCGACCGGGGTGGAGATGGAAGCCATGGTGGCAGCCTCTGTCGCCGCTTTGACCATCTATGACATGTGTAAGGCCATGGATAAGGGCATCGTCATCCGGGAGGTTGTGCTGGAGCGGAAGTCAGGCGGCAAGAGCGGAGACTACCGTCGAACTCCGCCGAACCCATAACACTTTTGCTTTCCGCCGTTCTTCGTCCATGGCAACCCTTCAATGCATGGAGAAAGAATGCGCGAATTGCCTTTGCTGATTATTTTTATTTCCTCAAAAAGTTTCCTGACGTTGATTGAGCACCATGTCCACCGCCTGGTCTTCGGTTCTTCTGTCCTGAGTGGGGCGCTGATCGCCGGTTTCGTGATCTATTGGGTCCTCTTTCACTTCATTCTTCGCAAATCCGTGTCGACGACGAATCACGTTACACTCCGTCGCTTTCGCAAACCGGCTTTCTGGATGCTCGTGGTGCTCGCGGCAATGGCCGCGGTCCCAACATTTGGCATCTCCAGCTCCGCCGAAGACCTTACCGAGCACGTGCTTCACATCTTCTTCATCACTTGCCTGGCATGGTTCCTGATCAGCGGGGTATATGCGGTGCAGGACCTTCTGTTGCGCCGCTACGATATCAGCCTGTCGGATAACCTGCGGGCGCGCCAGGTGCGCACACAGATGGCCGTTATGCGGCGGCTGGCCATAGGTTTCGTCGGACTGCTGGCGCTGGGCCTGATTCTCTACACGTTCAATCACACACGCCTCTGGCAGGCTGGAGCAGGCTTGTTGGCTTCGGCGGGGTTGGCTTCTCTTGCCCTTGCGGCGGCGGCGAAGACTACCGTCTCCAACCTCCTGGCCGGCATACAGATCGCCCTCACAGAGCCGATTCGTATCGACGACGTGGTGATCGTCGATGGTCAATGGGGCCGAATTGAAGAAATCACCGCCGCGTATGTGGTGGTGTGTATCTGGAACCTGGAACGGCTGATCGTTCCACTCAGCTACTTCATTGAGAATCCATTTCAGAACTGGACGCGAAGCTCTGCCAACCTGATCGGGACCTGTTACATTTATGCGGACTATAGCTGCCCGCTCGCACCGTTGCGCGAGGAATACCTGCGCGTCCTGAAAAGCACAGACCTGTGGGACGGTAAAGCCCAGGTGCTGCAGGTGACGGATCTGTTTCAGCAGACCATGCAGATTCGCGCATTGATGAGTTCCGCCGACTCCGGAAAATTGTTTGATCTGCGTTGTTATGTCCGGGAAAAGATGATTGCCTTCATACAGCAGAACTACCCACAATGCCTGCCCAAGCAGCGAATCAATGAGTTGCAGAACGCGCCCTGGGAACAAGTGAGTGAGCAATTTCAGTCGACGCACTGACTCTAACGACGACTAAAACTTCGGTGATATCGACGACGCAAGCGCATTACTTATGCCGCGTCGGCTTCGTCAGAATGCGGAACGTGGTCCACGCGTTCGCGATGATGAGCGCACTGATTTGAATTAATACAGACGTCAAATGGCCCGCACGCGTGTTGCGCAAAGCTGGAATGGCAAACTCCATCGCAACACAAATCACCATTGCAATGACGATCGAAATTCCTGCGATGCGATTGGCGCGATACCATATCGCTCGGTCGCGGCGCGAGCGTTCATTCCGAAAACCGTAGATTGCGTTTGGATCCACCCATCCGAAGATCAATGGCAAGGAATAAAGCGTCGCGAGAATCGGGAAAGTTAACAGGAGAAACATAAGCTATTGTTTTAAGGTGGGTTACAAACGGAAAAACCGCCCGGCAACAGGGCGGTTTTTCCTTCAAGGGAGAATAGTTCCAACGGAGGCAAAGCCATCAGAACTTTCTGGCGTCATACTATGAGCCGTACTGGAGGGTGTCAAGGCATTTCAGGTCCAAATTTCGTTGAAAAATAACTATTGTAGATTCAGCTAGTTGCAGGAAATGCTCCTTCGTGCCCTGAAAAGCCAGTTTTTCACCTGATCTTCGCCTTTTACCCTCCTGGCCCCCATTTAAACCGTTGATTCTGATATATTTCCTCTCAAGCTTTGTCGTAAAACCCCGCCAATTTTCGCTCGATCCACAAATCGGGAGGCTTCGTCAAACGTCCGATCGCGACCGGCAGGTAACCTCATTTGAGATTCAGGCGAATAAATTCCGAGGATCCATCTTCGGGCAATCCGGATTTGTTGCGCGATCGTTGCAATGCCGCGCGACCGGCGCCCAGAAAAATTCCCAGAACAATGGCGATCAGCGCAAAAATTCCAACCAGCGCTGCGACGTCAAGAATAATTTGTGCGACCAGCTTTGGATCATCATAGTGCGGCCTCTGATGACCCAAGGTCACAATCTCTTCATAGTGCATGCGTTGCAGCAGTTCATTCGCAGCTCCGCTGGAATAGCTTCCTGAACTGACCGCAAGCAGCGGACCCGAACGGCGCATCTGAATTGCGGAGGGATTGCTGTCGGTCAGCACCGGCGTCCACGGGTACTGCGCCGTGCCATGGCTCGCGAAGTATGCCTGGATTGCATGTTGCCGGTCCACTGCGATATCCGAGTCGGGATAGTTGATGATCGTTAGCGTGCCGGTGCCACCGAGTGCGTTGTATTGCGCTGTCACCACCTCCGCGCTGCGGCCGAAGTCCACCAGACCAGGAGGAAGCACCCCACCGCTCATTCGATACGACTGCGGTCCAATCGCGTATTTCACCGACGCCTGCTCCAGATGCTGCGGCGGCAAATAGTCGGGAAGTCTGGGAGGCGTTGCCAGATTGCCGACAGGTTTCGGCAATTGGGAAGCCAGGTCGCGTAGTTCAGCGGCGGACATGGGGGTAATGTGTTCGAATCTCGCATCAACCAGAGTTGTGCCGCTCCAGAAAAGCACGCGCTTGCCATCGAACGCTGCACCGCTTCCGATATCGGCTGCGGACATCGTGGGCCGGCGATAGAAGGTGAACGCTCCGAAGGCGCCCGTCGCATCCCCGAACTCCATGGCCTTCACTGTCAAATTGCCGTCGTCGCGGGTATATCGGGCAGACTCGTATCGAGCAAATCCGTATTCCTGTAGCGGAACTACATCTCCCGGATCGGCAGCCGAAGCTTGTGTGGACTGATCCGGTGTTCCCGTGATCTGCCAGCCTGCGAAGGTTTCCGGCAATAAAGTCTGGGGCGCAGCTGTTGCCGTTTCAGTTTGCGGTGCAGTCTTGGATGCAGCAGTGGGCTGCTTGGCAGAATGGTTTGCAGGGCGCGACTGTGCATGCAAGAAAAGAGTCGTCAGGATGACGATCAGAATCGAAAAAAACGGTCGAGGTGCAGACAAAGTCCGGAGCATGGTTCCGAACTCAGACTATCATTTGGGCTGCTATTCGGCAGGCGCGGGAAGGGCCTCGGCAGGGTTTGTTTTGGCGATACGAACTCCGCTCATTCCATCAACATATTCCGCCACGCCGCGATAAAGTGCCTCCGCCAGTCGCTCACGATACCGGGGCCGCGAAAGTTCAGCGGCACTTTCTGGATTCGTCAGGAATGAAATTTCCGCCAGGATGGAAGGCATCTGCGCTCCGATTAACACGACAAAAGGAGCCT
>DATJUD010000166.1:0-28228 GCA_035502695.1 Acidobacteriaceae bacterium | reverse complement strand
CAGTTATGATATTCGCCGAGGCCTAGGCCGAAAAAGTCGCCGATCGGAGCTTCCACGCTGGGAGTTTTTTCGTTATCCCAATACATGCGGAGCACGATGCGCTTCAGGTTGTACGGCTCGTCGTCTGCAATGGTGAACCAGATGTGCGAGATCATCGCCGGACCGTCTGCATCAAGCACAGTGTAAGTCGCACCGGGGGCGACGGTGCGAGCATCGTCATTTCTTCCGGTGGGGTCGGAACTGGAAACGCGTACCAGCGTGTAGGTTTGCTGACGGGTCAGGGCCGGTTGCGATGGCAGCGCCTGGCCGCGTGCAACAAGGCTGGTTGCAACCAAGACAGCGAGGGCAGCGATCAGTTTTCGCATCGTATAAAAGGATCCTTCGGGAGGATTTTTCTCCACATGCACAATTGAACTAAAGCGCGACACTCTTGTCGTCCACCAGCCTTTTCGCGTTGGCGATAAATTGCTCGAGCGAGATGGAACCTTGATCGCCTTTGCCGCGGGTGCGGACGCTGACAGCGTTGGCGGCAGCTTCCTTGTCGCCCATGACCAGCAAATAGGGAATCTTCTGCATGGTCAGGTCGCGGATCTTCGCATTCATCTTTTCGTTGCGGTCATCGAGTTCGACCCGCAGCCCGGCTAATTGTAACTGTTGCTGAACTTTTTTCGCGTAGTCGATGTGCTTTTCGCTGATCGGCACCAGTCCGACTTGCACCGGAGCGAGCCACAGGGGAAATGCTCCCGCGTAATGTTCGATCAGAACACCAAAAAATCGCTCCACAGAACCGAACAAGGCGCGATGGACCATCACAGGCTGGTGGCGCTCGCCGTCTTCACCGACATATTCCAGTTCAAAACGAGCGGGCAGATTAAAGTCGAACTGTACCGTGGAAAGTTGCCAGAGGCGGCCCAATGCATCCACCAGCTTGATGTCGATCTTGGGGCCATAAAACGCGGCTTCGCCAACGATCGTTTTGTAAGGAATGCCCTTACGCTGCAGCACGCGTTCAAGCGAGCCGATCGCCAACGCCCAATTTTCTTCCGAGCCGACAAAGCTGGCTTTATCTTTAGGATCCCAAATGGAAAGTTCCACTTTGAGCTCCGCAAAGCCGAAAACCTTCAGCACTTCTGCAGCAAAATCGATGCACGATGAAACCTCATCCTCAATCTGCTGCGGTGTGCAAAAGATGTGGGCGTCGTCCTGGGTAAATCCACGCACACGCAACAAGCCGTGCATGGTACCGCTACGCTCATAGCGATAGACGTTCCCGAGTTCCGCCAATCGCACGGGCAGATCGCGGTAACTTTTCGGGGTGTTCTTGTAGATGAGGATATGGCCCGGGCAGTTCATCGGTTTCAACTGATAGTCGGCATCGTCCAGTTCCATCGGCGCATACATATTTTGCGAGTAATAGCCCGCATGTCCGCTGATCTTCCACAGTTCGTGGCGCATTACGTGCGGAGTAAACACCATATCGTAACCGCGACGGATACATTCTTCGCGCATCCAGTCTTCCATCAGCTTGCGGATGATGCCACCTTTGGGATGCCAGAAGACGAGGCCTGGCCCGGCGATGTCCTGAATGGAGAAGAGGTCGAGTTGCTTGCCGAGAACGCGATGGTCGCGGCGCTGTGCTTCTTCCAGGCGCGCGAAATGCTCCTCCATCTCCTTCTTCGAGAAAAAGGCAGTCCCATAAATACGCTGCAGCTGTGGATTTTTCTCGTCCCCGAGCCAGTACGCGCCGGCAATGCTCATCACCTTGAAGGCCTTCACACGGCTGGTGGAAGGCACATGCGGCCCGCGGCAAAAGTCGACAAAGGCGCCATTGCGATAGAGAGAGATTTTTTCGCCGGGCTGCGTAAATCGCTCTATGAAGTGCATCTTCATAAAGTCATTTTCGGCTTTGAAGCGCAACAAACCCTCGTCGCGCGGCTCCCACTCACGAACAAACTTCTCGTCGCGGGCGACAATCACGGCCATGCGATCTTCAATGGCTTTCAAATCTTCCGGCGTAAACGGCGTGGGGCGATAGAAGTCGTAAAAGAAGCCGCTGTCGGTCGCTGGACCGTGACCCAGCTTGGTCTCCGGAAACAATTCCAGGACGGCCGTCGCCATCACATGGGCGGCGGAATGACGCACGACCTTGAGTGCCTCGACATCTTTTTCAGTCAGCAGACGCAGGGCAACGTCTTCAGTCAGAGGAGTGGTCAGGTCGACCAGGCGCTCGCTAGCGGCATCCTCGGCGGCATACATGGAGGCTTCGCTGGTGGATTTGTCCTCGTCAGCAGTGGTGGACGTCGCTTGGACGGGCCGAGCCTGAACGGGAGAGACCTGGGCGACGACCGCAGCCGCAGCCAAGCGGGGTGAGATGTCCATGGCAATCGACAGGGGAGTGGTTCCGGCGGGCACGGTGCGGGCGCTGCCATCGGGCAGCTGCACCTGAATCGATCTTGCATCTATGTTCATGTTGGTTCCTAAATGATCGCAGATATCAGGATAGGTGGTTTTTGCGGTGCCCGTCGAGCGACGGTGCCGATTCCTGGGTGAGGTGCTTCCATGCATGAGATGTCCGGGACGAGATCCCCACTGATGGCCTTGGTCTTCTGGGTCGGGCTGTGCGTGATTGTGGGCTTGATTTCCGGCCTCCTGACTAGACGAGCCGTTGCGGGCTGGTATACGGGCTTGAGAAAGCCCTCGTTCAATCCGCCGAACTGGATCTTCGGGCCGGTGTGGACTGCGCTCTACATCTTGATGGGCGTGGCTGCGTGGATAGTCTGGATGCAGCCGGCCTCTCAAGTCCGAACGTACGCGCTAATCTGGTTTGCGATTCAGTTCGGGTTGAATTTTCTGTGGAGCATGATTTTCTTTCGGTGGCATGCGATTGCCGGCGCGCTGGGAGAGCTCGGTTTTCGATGGCTGGCGATTCTGGCAACCATGGTGATGTTCTGGGAAGTTCGCTCACGGCCGGCTGGCTGATGGTGCCGTATCTGGCGTGGGTCACCTTCGCAACCGTGCTGAACCTGGGAATTCTGCGGCTGAATCGGAATCGGTGATCGAGCAGGCGCGCTTAATCATCATCCCTGAAAAAGGTGATGTCGAGAGTACGCAGATAGGTATGCAGGCCAGCATCCTGGATCGGTGTCAGATAAGCGCGCGAGCCGGATTCATTGCGATGCTCGTGCCAATAGCCCGGAGGAGTGACGAAGGCAGCGCCCGATTTCCAGTCGACCCGTGTGGGATTCTTGATGTGGCCGTCGGAGCCTAATTCCGTGCCAACCAGGGTGTAGCAGCCGGGCTTGGCATCGATAATCAGGTCCAGCGCGACCGACTGATGACGGTGCGGCAACTGGCGAGTGTTGGGCTCAGTGAGACCATACATCGCCCACAATACGTGGGTCACAGTCTTAGTCTGCGTACAGCCAGGATTGCCAAGGATCAGACTAACGCGGCTTCTGGTGGCTGCCTTAGGATCGTTTGCCGCCTGTTCCAGCGCTTTTGACAATTCGCTGTGGGTGTAGTGGGCGGGAGCGAAGCGCGGATGGCTCTGTTGCACGCCAAGATAGTCGAGCAGCGGTTGATCGTTGACCCAATAGAGCGCGGAGGTCTTCTCGGCATGGTGATTCGCGGGGCGGCCGGGCAGCGTAAAAAAATCTCCCTCCGACCAATGAATCTCCTGATCACCAACAGTAGATACGCCGCTGCCGCGAATGACATAAAACAACTCCGAGGTGGAGTTGGCAGAGGTCTCCAGCGTGTCGCCGGCCTCGATGCGCAGGAAGCTAGCGGTAAGCGAGGGCGTGCTGGCTGGGGCAGCGCACTTGAGCGCCTTCGAAAGATCCAGTGGAATGATGCGGCTTGGACCGGCGGCGTACAGGTCCGCTGCGAACTCAGCATAGGGAATCGGCGGGACGCTTCCCGAAGAAACTGGGTCGGCAGCTGAACTGTACTCAAACATCAGAGCATTTTGCTCAGCGCTGTTTTCCGTGGCTAGGTTTGAGGACGACTTGGTTTCGGGATGGGTGAGGGTGCTCATGGATCAACCTCCGTCAGCAGCTGGCGCCGCTACAGACCATTATAGGAACTGGAGGGCAAGCTACAACAGCTTGGCGGCGGCTTGGGCGAAGTAGGTGACGATGAAGTCGGCGCCGGCGCGGCGGATGGAGACGAGAGATTCCAGGATGGCGCGATCGCGGTCGAGCCAGCCATGCTCGATGGCGGCGCGCAACATCGAGTACTCGCCAGAAACCTGATAGGCGCCGAGAGGAACGTCGAAGCGGTCGCGGGCCTCGCGGATGATATCGAGATAGGGCATGGCCGGCTTCATCAGGATCATGTCGGCACCCTCGGAAAGGTCCAGCTCGATTTCGCGCATGGCTTCGCGACGATTGGCGCCATCCATCTGATAGCTGCGGCGATCGCCAAATTGGGGAGCAGAATCGGCGGCTTCGCGAAACGGGCCATAAAACGCTGAGGCAAACTTGGACGCGTAGGACAGGATCGGCGTATCGGTCAGCTCGTCCACATCCAGGGCGTCGCGGATGGCGGCGACACGGCCATCCATCATGTCGGAGGGTGCGACGATGTCCGCGCCGGCGCGGGCCAGTGAGGCCGCGGTGCGGGCGATGAGCTCGACGCTGGAGTCATTTTCAATCTCATGAGCGCCGTTGGCCATTTCGCGGACAATTCCGCAATGACCGTGCGACATGTATTCGCAGAGGCAGACGTCGGCAATCAGCAGGGTTGAATCCAGGGCATGCTCGCGCTTCATGGCACGGAGGGCCTGCTGGACTATCCCGTTCTGATCCCATGCGCCGGAGGCCTGTTCGTCTTTGGTGGCGGGCAGACCGAAGAGCAAAAATCCGCCGATGCCGAGCTTGGCGGCCCCGGTAGCATCCTGAATGGCTTGATCGATGGACAGATTGAAAATACCGGGCATGGAAGAGATGGCGCGGCGCATGCCTTCACCGGGACAGATAAACATCGGGGCAATCAGCGCACCGGGATGCAGCCGGGTTTCGCGCACCAGGGCGCGCATCGGCTCAGAACGGCGCAGACGCCGCATACGAATCAAAGGGAAATCCATGCTGCGTCTGATTCTACCGCGTGGGCTGGGTGGCCACAGAACGGCGACGATTCTATGCTGCCATCACACCGACTCTCTCGCCCACTACCGAGGTGGACCCGGAGGGGGTGGCGGGAACGCATTCCGCTCGTCGGACAATTGTGCGTAGTTTAGGTCCGCAGATTTCTCCAGCAGCACCCACAAGGTATAGATCGCCAGGATCGTGCCGAGGATGGGCTTAAGCAAGGTCAGCACAGCGACGATGATGGCGAAAATGCGGCCCCAGGACTGACGAGTCAGCAAGGCAATTCCAACGGCCAGCGAAAGGATGGCGCGGCCGAACACGATGATCGTGATGAAGCGCAGGATCCAGCCTCCGGGATGGAAAGGCGACATCATCCAGGCATCCGAGCCTCGCATCCATGCGCCGCCGCCCACAGCCATATGCAGAAAGGGCAGAAACAGCAACCAGCGCAGAACGCAATAGACGGCGAATACGATCCAGAGAATGCCGAGAGTGTGAACATGACGGGCGACGCGCGAATACGCTAGCGGCACCATGCGAGGGTAGCCGCTAGGCGTCGAACCCGGTGCAACGGGCGGCGTCACTTGCGCCACCACATTCGGTACACCACATTTTGGGCAATGCGGTTCTGTTCCCACCGGTGCACCACATTGGCTGCAATACATATCCAACCCCCTCGGTTCCTGCTTTCGAGCCGCTTTTCCCTCGAAGATACGCCGGAGGAGACGATTTCGTTCCTTTTTTTGTAAAGAATCGGGCCAGGACCGGTGTCTTTCATGGAGTCGCGATTCCTGTCACTGTGTTGCGCATAATCCAGGCGGACATCGAGGGTTGATCTCGCCGCGCTGAAGCTTTCGGTAGCCTTCGACGCCCGGAAGAGCACGAACCCCTGTATCGGCGGCTTTTTTTCTGTTGACACTTGTACGTCAGAGCGGAGAATATCCTCCGGGGTGGATGTGCGATACGTCACATCTGCCCTACGAAAAGCAGTGGTACACTTCGTGGTTCCTTCAGAAACATCGGATGTATCAAGCTAAATGCTTGCAGCAGGATTCAGTTCGGCCGACTTAACAGGAGGATTTTCGTGACTGTAATTGCATGGGTGTGGTTTGTCTTAGTCGTGAGCGTGCTATCGCTTGTCGCGACGCGGCTCTTCCAGCAGGTCCTTACGTCGCGCTGGGGAAGATTCGCCGGCGTGATCACGACACTCATCCTGCTCGGTGGAGGCGTAGCTTTCGCGGAACCTGCGGCCCCAGTCGGAGGCGAAGCCAATCTTCAGCTTCCAGATTTGACCCAGGTGCGATTCTTTGGGCACCCGGGATTCAACGGCCACAGCCTGCTGATGTATGGGCCTCTGTTCTGCGTTTTAGGAATGATCTTCGGCCTGTTCATGTATGTCCACCTGAAGAACATGCCGGCGCATAAATCGATGTTGGAAGTATCGGAGCTGATCTGGGAGACCTGCAAAACATATCTGATCCACCAGGGTAAGTTCCTCCTCCTTCTCTGGTCTTTCATTGCGGTCGTCATTCTCGCGTATTTCGCTGTACTGCTTCACTTCAGCGCCTTGAAAGTCATTATCATCCTTGCCTTCAGCATCCTGGGAATGGCCGGCAGCTACTTTGTGGCCTGGTTTGGTATCCGGGTAAATACGCTGGCGAATTCGCGCGCCGCCTATGCCTCACTGGGCGGTAACCCGTATCGCGCGTTCGGTGTTCCGCTCAAGTCGGGTATGAGCATCGGCATGATGCTGATCTCGATCGAGCTGCTGCTGATGTTCAGCATCATCCTCTTCGTTCCAGGAAGCTACGCCGGGCCGTGTTTCATCGGCTTTGCGATTGGCGAATCGCTCGGCGCCGCGGTGCTTCGTCTCGCCGGCGGTATCTTCACCAAGATTGCCGACATCGGGGCCGATCTGATGAAAATTGTGTTCCACGTGAAAGAGGACGATGCTCGCAATCCTGGCGTGATCGCCGACTGCACCGGAGACAATGCCGGCGATTCGGTGGGTCCGACTGCCGACGGATTTGAAACTTACGGCGTGGTCCAGGTCGCCCTGATCGCATTTCTCATTCTGGGCGCGAAGAGCGCTACCGTCGGAGTGCAAGTGCTGGTCTGGCTGTTTGCGGTTCGCGTGGCTATGCTGGTGGCCGCCGTTGCGGGCTATTACATCAACGAGCTGATCTCCAAAGCGCGGTTCGGTAAAGCGCTCGAATTCAACTTCGAAGCTCCGCTCACCTCACTCGTGTGGATTACTTCCATCGTGACCATTGCCGTCACCTATCCGGTCACTTATCTCCTGCTTCCTGATTTAGGTGGAGATCCCACGCTCTGGTGGAAACTCGCCACCATCACCTCCTGCGGAACGGTAGCGGGAGCCCTGATTCCGGAACTTGTGAAGGTGTTCACTTCTACCGAAGCCCGCCACGTAAAAGAAGTGGTTGCGTCGGCAAGGGAAGGTGGATCCGCCCTCGGTCTGCTGTCTGGGTTTGTCTCCGGAAATTACTCCGCCTATTACCTGGGACTGGCGGTAACGATTTTAATGGCCATTGGCTACGGGGTAAGCACCCTGGGATTCCAGAATGTGGTTCTAGCAGCGCCGATGTTCGCATTTGGCCTGGTAGCGTTCGGCTTCCTGGGCATGGGACCGGTAACGATTGCAGTCGACTCATTTGGGCCGGTGACAGACAATGCTCAATCCATCTATGAGCTGTCGCTCATCGAGAACGAGCCGGATGTGCAGGAGCAAGTGAAAAAACAGTACGGTGTGGATGTCGATTTCGAACGCGCAAAGAGGATGCTGGAGGCGGGTGACGGCGCGGGGAATACGTTCAAAGCCAGTTCCAAGCCAGTGCTGATTGGTACGGCAGTGGTGGGTGCCACCACCCTGATTTTCGCCACAATTATGGCTCTGACCAATTCGCTCACCCAGAATGTGGACAAGCTCTCGCTTCTCCACGCTCCGTTTCTACTCGGCCTGATCACTGGAGGCGCGGTGATTTACTGGTTCAGCGGCGCGGCTACCCAGGCCGTGACCACGGGCGCTTACCGTGCTGTGGAGTTTATCAAGAGAAATATGAAGATCGAGGGAGCTGAAAAAGCCTCCACTGCAGACAGCAAGATGGTGGTGGCCATCTGCACCCGTTACGCGCAAAAGGGGATGCTGACCATCTTCATCTCGCTGTTTTTTGCTGCATTGGCGTTTGCCTTCCTGGATCCTTTCTTCTTCATCGGCTATCTGATCTCCATTGCCATGTTTGGGCTTTACCAAGCCATCTTTATGGCGAACGCAGGAGGAGCCTGGGACAACGCCAAAAAGATCGTCGAAGTCGAATTGCACGAAAAAGGAACGCCACTCCACGAAGCCACTGTCGTCGGTGATCTGGTGGGCGACCCATTCAAGGACACGGCTTCTGTGGCCCTCAATCCGGTCATTAAGTTCACCACGCTGTTTGGCTTGCTGGCAGTGGAACTAGCCGTTGAGCTGGCTTCGACCAACCCGATGCTTACCCACGTGCTGGCGGGGGTCTTCTTCCTCATCTCGTTCTATTTCGTGCACCGTTCGTTTTATGGAATGCGCATTGGAAGCGACGAACCCGCGAAGACGTCTCGATCCTAAAGCGCGTGGCAGAATATCCAAAGTTTGCTGGCGCCTCTGCTCTTGTATAAGGGTTCAAGACCAAGCGGGCCGGCAACAAACCAATGGCTACTCTTACCCATCCCCCCAGGGTGATAAGAGTAGCCATTCGGTGTCTCTGGGGAAGATTCGGTCCCCATCCCTCGCTTGCGCATCTGTAACGGAGTGGGCTTACACTGGTAAGCCTGCGGATTCGTAGACCATGGTGAAACCTCTCACACCCGCTGTCGATTCCGCCGAGCTCGACACGCAGCCGAGGAACGCGGCTGTGCCGAAAAATACACCATCACATACCAGGGGGAAATGAAGATGAACGCCATCACCGTGAAAGACGGAACAACAATTTATTTCAAAGACTGGGGAAAGGGACAGCCCATCGTGTTCAGCCATGGCTGGCCGCTTTCGGCCGATGACTGGGACACGCAGATGATGTTTTTCCTCAATCACGGCTATCGCGTTATAGCCCATGACCGTCGAGGCCATGGGCGGTCCACGCAAACGAGCGACGGGCATGACATGGATCATTACGCTGACGATCTTGCGGCATTGACGGCGTATCTTAATCTGAAAAACGCCATTCACGTCGGCCATTCAACCGGCGGCGGCGAGGTGGTGCGCTATCTGGCACGGCATGGGGAGAGCGGAGTAGTGAAGGCCGCGCTGATCAGCGCAGTACCACCGCTGATGGTCAAGACAGCGGCCAATCCGGGTGGTCTTCCCAAGGAGGTTTTCGACGGATTGCAGGCGCAGCTCGCAGCCAATCGGTCACAATTCTATCGCGAAGTCCCGGCGGGTCCCTTCTATGGCTTCAATCGGCCTGGCGTGAAGTCCTCGGAGGCAATCATTCAGAATTGGTGGCGCCAGGGCATGATGGGCGGCGCGAAGGCGCACTATGACGGCATCGTCGCATTTTCACAGACCGATTTCACGGAAGATCTCAAGAAGATCACTGTGCCCGTGTTGGTGATGCATAGCGAGGACGATCAAATCGTGCCCTATGCCGATGCCGGGCCCTTAAGCGCAAAGCTGCTGCGGAACGGGACGCTCAAAACCTATAAGGACTTCCCGCATGGCATGCCAACCACGCATGCGGACACGATCAACGCTGATCTGCTCGCATTCCTCCGGAGCTGAAACAGGGGCGGTGAGTCAGCCGTGTGCGGCTCGCCTCCTCGATTTGTTTGTGCGGTGAAGAAAATTCACCATAGTGAAATTTGCGCGGGCGTTCCTCTGCGTCACTTCGCTTTCTTGCTTTTCACCTCCGCGATCGGGCGAAAGCGCAGAGCCGACCAGACATCATCCAGGGCAACGATGGAAACCGGTCGCCATCCTTTGTCCATCATCGCAGCGGCAAGGAGGTCCCGGCTAAGATCGCTGTCGATGCCTGACGTTTTCTTCGGATACGTAATCCAAAAGACTGCTCCTGGGGCGGCGCACTGCAAGAGTCCGGATGCCGATTTTTTGATCTCGGCCATGCGGGTGGCAAAGAACTGGATGAATTCATACGTGCCGCCCGGCTTCGTGGCAATTTCGACTTTATCTGGCAATGGAGTCAGCCGGCTCAGATAGTCATCCGGCGCTGCCAACAGAAGGGTTCGCATTCCGGCTTTTAAGCCAAGTTTTTTGACAACTGGATTCACAGTCATTGTTGTTTCCTCTCCCGCAGGTTGCAAGGAGATTGCAACGCGGGAAGCCGCCCTCTGTCAATTAGGACAGCATCATGGTGCCTTCGCACTGTTGAAAGCAGCTACCATGGGAGCGTGCCTATGTTCCCCAATGTGCCTTTGCCGCTGGCGCATACCAGCGCCGAGATGCTGGAGTTTGCCCGCCTGCGGGAGATGGTCGCGGGATACGCCACAACGGGCCCCGGCAGAGAATGGACGCTGGCGCTGCAGACCTCCGGCGATTCTGGGTGGGCAGCCATCGAGCAGCAGCGAGTTAGCGAATCGCTGCGATTATTGCGCGCCGGACCCAGTTTCGATTTTCACGGATTGATCGATCCCAGTGACTGGCTGGATCGCGCACGCATTCACGGAGCGGTGCTGGAAGTGGATGAGCTTCGGGCTTTGTCGGCGCTGGTGGGGCGGTTTCGCGCGTTCCAGGAATGGCAGCAAACGTTGTCGGAAGAATTGCGCGAGCAAATCAGCTCTCTGCGAGAACTGGCGATGCCGCTGGTCGAGAGCCGATTCGCAGGGTTAGTGCAGGCGCTCGACGGAAAATTTGAAGCGGATGGGTCGATTGCGGATCATGCCTCGCCGGAGCTGGCGCGGATTCGCCGCCAGATGGAGCGGCAACAGCGCGCGATTGAAGAGAGTCTGCGGTCGATGCTGCGGCGGCTGGGCCCGGAAGGTTCCTTGCAAGAAGACTTGATTACGGTTCGTGGCGAGCGATTTGTGCTGCCGGTAAAAGCGGAATGGAAGCGGCGCATACCGGGCGTGATGCATGGGGCAAGTTCCAGCGGGCAGACCTATTTCATTGAGCCCATCGAGACGATCGAGCAGAACAATGAGCTCCAGCGGCTGCTGGAAGAGGAGCAGGAGGAAGAACGTCGCATCCTGGCAGCCATGACTCGACAGGTGGGCGAACATGCGGAGGCGATTCAAGCCTGTGCCGCGATTCTGGCAGAAGTAGAATCGCTGTTTTCGCGCGCGCGATTTGCTGCGGATTTCCAGTGCACTGCACCGGTGTTTTCAATGACAGGATCGGAGCGAATCTTTCTGAAAGCAGCAAGGCATCCGCTGCTGGAAAAACGTCTGCGCGGAGAAGCGCTGGTGCGACGATCGTCACGCAACGACCCGGCATCGGAGCCAAGAACGATTGTTCCGCTGGACCTGGAGCTGTCCGCCGCGACGCCGCAGTTGATCATCAGCGGACCGAACACGGGCGGGAAAACTGTGGCGCTGAAAACGGTTGGATTGCTGGCATTGATGGCGCAGGCAGGAATTCCTGTGCCCGCGGAGGCGGTGGAACTGCCTATGTTTGACGCAGTGCTGGCGGACATCGGCGACGCGCAGTCGATCGAGCAGAATCTTTCCAGCTTCTCGGCCCACATTACCCGATTGAACGAAATATCGAAGCTGGCGACGGCGAATTCCCTGGTGTTACTGGATGAGCTGGGTTCGGCAACCGATCCGGAGGAAGGCGCGGCGCTAGCGGCTGCGATTGCGACGCACTTTTCCGCGCGCCACACCTGGTGTTTGATCTCTACCCATCACACGTCACTGAAGGTATACGCGGCCAACACGACGGGTGTGCAGAATGCCGCGGCAGGATTTGAAGAGGAAACGTTCGCGCCCACGTATCACATTCGTGTCGGCGTGCCGGGGATATCCGCGGGCATCCACATTGCCGAGCGACTGGGAATGGATGCCGACATTCTGGCGAATGCGAAGCAAAGGCTGGGCAGCCAGGCGGTGGAAATTGGACGTTTTCTCGATCAACTGCATGCAGACCTGTTGACGGTGAGTACAGAGCGAGCGCAACTTCAGCGCCGCGAACAAGAGCTTGCCAAAGAACGCCAGCGTTTGGAGCGCGAGGGACGGCAGGAGCAGCAGCGCAAGGTGCAGGAGATGGAAGGAAAGTTGTCCTCGTTGTTGAAAGCATTTGAGGCCCAGGTGCGAGAGGTTTTACGCGGGATTGAAGACCGCAGCGCACAGCAAAAAGTGGCAAAGCAGGCGGAGCGCGGGCTGGCAAAGCTGCGGCGAGAATTCCGCGAGCAGGTGGATGCCACGGTGGTGGCGCATCAGACCGGCGCGGACCGGGGCGACCCGAACGCGCAACCGCACATCGTGCGCAATGTAAATGTTGGAGACACAGTAAAGTTGCGTTCGCTGGGGAAAACCGCATTGGTCGAGCGGCAAGTGGACGATGAGAATTTTGAGGTTTCCGTGGGGCAGCTGAAAATGCGCATTCGCCGCAACGACATCGCCCAAGTTGTAACGTCTGCAGCTGACCGTGCGCGCCAGCTAACACCCGTCGCGGCAGCGCGCAGCAAAGGTATCCGGGTTTCGCTGAATCGAGAGCGTACAGGGGAGATGAGTTCGGGTGCGACAGAGATCAACGTGATCGGACGAACGGTGGAAGAGGCCACGGACGCAGTAGAGAGGTTTCTGGACCAGGCATTTTTGGACGGGGCGCCGCAGGTGCGCATTGTGCACGGAGTTGGCATGGGAATTCTGCGCAAGGCGCTGCGTACCTACCTCGGCAACCACCCGCACGTCGACAAAGTGAGCGAGCCACCGCAGAATGAGGGTGGAGCGGGAGCCACGGTGGTGGAGTTGCGGCAATAGCGTCTGGAAATCTCATATTTTCAGTGCTACCATCACCGCGACCCGGATACTCTGCATCTAAAATTTGGCGCGAGAGAGAACGATGATTCAAGTGATTACAGTGGAACGAGAATATGGAAGTCGTGGCGGCGAATTTGCCCGGCTTTTGGCGGAACATTTGAAGTGGGATTTGCTCGATCAGTCTTTGATTGATGAAGTGGCCAAACGCGCCGGCATATCGCCCGCGGAAGCAAAGCGCCGGGATGAACGTTTAGACCCCTGGTATAGCAAGGTGGGGCGCGCGTTCTGGCACGGCAGTAACGAACGAGCCGATATCACGGTAGAGCGAGAGATTGCGGATGCGACGCGGATCACCGAACTGGCGCAGGAGGTGATGGTGGAGAAAGCCCGGGCCGGCAATTGCGTCATCGTCGGACGTGGCGCGGCCTGTGCGCTGCATGGAATTCCCGGATGCTTTCACACCTTTGTGTATGCCTCCACCGCGAGGAAGGTTCGCTGGTTCGAACAGGCATTTCCTGACAAAAAGGCGGTCGCAGAGCGAGAGCTGGCGGCGACCGACCAGCGGCGTGCAGAATATGTCGAGCACTTTTATCACAATGTCTGGAATGACTATCGCATCTACCACCTGATGCTGAATTCCTGCATGGGATTTGATGCGATGATCGGCGCCACCATTGAGGCCACCGGCGTCTGAAAACTCTTTTTTTGGACGCGGCAATTGGTTGATTTCTTTAGCGCTGCGCCTGCATCGGCAGCTCCTGAACATATTGGTATGTCGGATTTTGGCGCTGCTGTCGCAGGATGCCAGCGATCTGCCTCCACGTTGCGTACAGGCCATACGGAGTTGGCGGTAGATCGTGGCGAATTATCGCGTGTAGCTTGGCAAGCCGGTAGCAAGGAACGGCGGCGTACATGTGATGCTCCGTGTGGTAGTGCATGTGCCAGTAGAGAAAGCTGAGAAGCGGATTCAAGGTGATGGTGCGGCAGCACAGGCGAAAGTCAGGCACGTTATCCTGCAGGCCGGCGTGTTGGCTATTGTTGCAAAGATAATGCAGCCATCCTCCATAGAACGGCGCGAATGTCGTGACAACCGGCAGCATCCACCAATGCATTGCGATCGAAACCAGAACGATGGCCGCGTGACCCGCAAGCAGCAGCCGCGCCCACCGGACCAGATTGCGTTTTTCTCTTGCAGCAGCGTCAGGAAAAAGAGAATTCTCCCATGGGCCCTGCAGCTTACCGCGAGCGATGCGAATGGTCTTCGAAAGCGTTTGCCACAGCCCAATAGGGTTGATAAATCCGGTTTTGAGAAAACCCTTGAGCGATAAGTCGACGGGAAGAACCACTTCCAAATCGTCGGGCGGATGCAGCGTGTACTTGTGATGTTCGGTGTGACTGGCCCAGAACTCATACGGATTGAGCCATCCCAGAAATGCGAAGACGCGCGCAAAAAACCAGTTGAGAGATTTGGTCTCAAATACGGAGTTGTGGACGAACTCATGAAAGCCATTGATCAAGAACGCCCAGAACATCCCATGCATGAACGTCAGCAACACCACTACAGGCCAAGGCAGCCGACCGGTGGAGACGAAGGCAAGTGTCCCGGTAAATACCAGCAGTCCAAGATAGCCGGCGGTCTGGAGGAATCCTCTGAAATCGCTGCGCTGGTTGAGGGTCTGCAGCTGCTCGCGGCTAACCGGCGAGCGATACCAGGCTACTTTTGCGGGCTGATGCGGAGCGTCCATACGCGGGTCCTACAACGACTCGATTCCAGCATAACTTGAGCTGGAGGATCGAAGGAATATTCCCCTGTTTTCATGGAAGTCAGGTACGCGTGGCATTCGCCAGCGACAAGGATGATGCAAGGGTTACAAAGGAGTCGACGGGACGTGCTCGGCGGCCCGAAACAGGTCGCTGCGGAGGCTGCGGAGCATAGAATCGAGGCAGTATCCTGCGCTCGCGTGGTTCCGAGGAAAATGCGGCCCGAACTCCAAAAAGCAATTCAATTACTGCGAACCGACCCTGCGGGCGTGCCCCATGCGCTGCGGCTGCTGCAGGGGACGGTCTTCTCCTTCAGCATGAAGCTTTGCGGCCATCGTGAAGACGCAGAGGATACCATGCAGGATGTGCTGGTGAGTTCCTTGCCCCACTTGGCGAAGATTGAAGATCCTCGAGCACTGTCGGTATGGCTATATACGGCTGCGAAAAACCGCTGCTGGCGCAAGCGAAAAAAAGAATCCAGTCATAAAACAGTTGCGTTGGAAGACTTGATGCCGGACGGAGCTGAGTTAAGCGCGCTGCTGACAGCGGCGGCAGCAAGTCCGGAACAAAGGGCCTTGACCCACGAAGATCAATTCCGCGTGCATGAGGCGGTGCTGCAGCTTCCTCCGCAATATCGGCTGGTACTTGTGCTTCATGATATGGAGGAACTCGACACCGAACAGGTGGCGGCAGTGCTTTCGCTGCAGCCTGGAACGGTGCGTGTGCGCCTGCATCGGGCGCGACTGCTGCTGCGGAAGGAATTGGAGAAGTTGCACCGGGGTCCGGCGGCTTCCTTACGCCGCAAAAAGCCATCCGGCGACAAACGCCCACGGGAATGCATGGAGATCTTCGGGAATCTCTCCGAATACCTGGATGGGCGGATGGAAAAGAAGAGCTGCAAACAGATGCAGGCGCATATCGACGCTTGCCCAGCCTGTATTGCCTTTTTGTCTGACCTGAAGCTGGCCATCGACCGATGTCGCAACCTCAACATGCCATTTGACAGCGACACCTGCGCCTCGCTCCGCCGACTGCTGGCCAAGGAGTACCTGCGCCTGCTGGAAAGCCCGTCGTCCGAACCGACAACGCCTGTCGCCTCCTGAAACCCCCCGGAAAAATCAATTTGAAAAAGCTGTAACGCTTTTCCGATTTGCGGTCTTTATTCGACTGAACACCCAAGTGAAAGGGATTCAGGCGATGGGACGTAGAAGTCGTGTGAGCAAGGCGATGGCCCTGCTGGTGGGCCTCACGTGGCTGACAGTTGCGGGCTGGCAAGCGAGCCGGGCACAGGAGACACAGCCAGTCGATGCGCCTGCACTGACATTGCGGCAGGCGATTGACCAGGCCCTGGGAAAAAACCCGGATGCGGCAATGGCGCAGGCCGATTTGAAAGCGGCAAGGGCAGGACTGAGCCAGGCGCGCACGGGACTGCTGCCGCGGCTGAATTTTGCCGAAGATATTTCACGAGGCAACGATCCCGTGTACGTCTTTGGCACGCGACTGCGCCAACAACAATTCACATCGGCGGATTTCGCGTTGAATAGTCTGAACAAGCCAACGCCGGTGGGTAATTTTGAGACGCGGTTCAGCGGTTCCTGGATGCTGTTTGACTGGTTCGGCACCCAGGAACAGATTCGGGGAGCCAAGTTCGCAGCAGGCAGCGCGACCGCGATGAGCGAACAAGCGAACCAGGGGATTGTGCTTCGCGTAGTCGAAGCGTATCAGGCTGTGTTGTACGCGCAGCGTCGGGTCGATGTCGCGAAACACGAAGAAACGACTGCGGAAGCCCTGCTGGCAGACGCTAAAACAAAAGTGCACGCGGGCCTGGCGGTCGACTCTGACATGCTGACCGCGCAAGTGAATCTGTCGGAGCGGCAGGAAGCGCACATTGCCGCCGAAGGCGACGTCGATGTTGCATGGGCGCAACTTGAAGCAGCCATGGGTTCGGACACCATTTCCACCCGCCCGACGCTGCAGCCGATCGAGGCGCGAAGTTTTCCTGACGGCGTATTGGCCGACGATATAGCGAGCGCATTGAAGGCCAAGCCGGATTTGAAGGCCCTGAGACTGCAGACATTGGCGGAGAGCGCGGCAGCGAAGACGGCAAGAGATAGCTTGGCGCCCACGGTAAGCGCCTACGGCAACTGGGAACTGGACAATCCTAACTTCACGGGCGGCGGAGGCAATAACTGGGTTGCCGGAGTGCAACTGAATCTCGACATTTTCCCAATGGCGAAGCGTGCCCAGCTTGCGCAGCAGCGGGCCAAACAGCAAAAAGCGGAAGCGCAGGAGCGGGCGGGTGAGCAGCAGATTCGCCTGGCCGTGAACCGTGCCTGGACCGAACACCTGACAGCGGAGCGCATTGTGGCCACGGCGCAGGCATCGATGGAGCAGTCTGCGGAGAGCTTGCGAATTGTGCACAACCGCTATAAGGCAGGGCTGGCGACGATGACCGATCTGCTGCGCGCCGAAGATACGAAACGCCGAAGCCAGAACGATTATTGGCGCGCCGTGTACGGAAACACAGTGGCGTATGCAGCCCTGATGTTTTCGACCGGCAGCCTTACCCCCGATTCAGCGGAGATTCTGCAATGAAGCTATCGCTATCCTCTCTACTAATTTTGACTCCCGTGCTGCTGCTGGGCTGCTCTCATGAGAGCCAACCGGTGCAGGCAGCGGTTCCCACGGCACAAGCACAACTGGTGAAAACCACCGAACAAGAGATGCCGCAGTCGATTCGTACAAGTGGCACAGTGCACGCGAAGGAAACCGCGATGATCTCTGCGCAGCTGCCGGGAACAATCCGGCAAGTGATGGTGCAGGCCGGCGACCGTGTTCGTTCGGGACAACTGCTGATCGCGCTGGACAACTCGGCGATGCGTTCGGAATTGAATCGAGCGACGGCTGCGCAAATTGTGGTCGAGAAACAACAGATGGCGGCGCAGGCAAGCGCGACGCTGGCCGCGAGAACGCTCGCACGCTACCAAGAATTGAAGAATGAAAAGAGCGTCAGCCCGCAGGAATTTGACGAAGTGCAGCAGCGCTCGCAAGCTGCGTCACTTCAGTTGCAGGCGTTGCAGGCACAGAGCAGCGAGGCGAAAGCTGCGGCGGCTGGCGCACAGACGCAACTGGGATACATGCAGCTTCGCGCTCCATTCGCTGGAATCGTGACGGCGCGCACGGCTGATCCAGGAACACTGGCGATACCGGGAACTCCGTTGCTGCAGATTGATCGCGACGGACCGTTGCAGCTGTACACCTCTGTTGACGAATCCCTGATTGGCTCGGTGCGCATGGGAATGAAGGTGCCGGTGAGCGTTGACGGATTCGATGCAGCCGACGCCACGGCAATCGTGGTGCAAATTGTGCCCGCGGCGGATCCGTCGAGTCGCACCTTTCTGGTGAAGCTGGATCTTCCGGCGTCGAAACCGTTGCGTACAGGCACGTATGGCATCGCGAATTTTCCTGGCGCGGTACGGTCAGTGATTCTGGCACCGCGGTCCGCCGTAGTGATGCGCGGATCGCTGCCTTGCGTCTACACGCTGAATACGGAGGGAGTAGCGCAGCTTCGCTATGTGACGCTGGGAAACCAGCACGGTGATGACGTCGAGGTTCTCTCTGGCGTGGCTGCTGGCGAGACGCTCGTGAATCACCCGGGCGATCGCGACCTGGCTGGCAAACGCATCGAGGCTCAACCATGAAGTTCCCGGTGATTGCGCCCAATCCGGACGATCCGGAGAACCCTGCCAAGCCCTACGGAATTGCGGGACTGCTGGCGCGTATGTTTCTGAACTCGAAGCTGACGCCGCTGTTTATTGTGACGTCGCTGGTGTTAGGGCTGTTTGCAGTGCTGGCGATTCCGCGCGAAGAGGATCCGCAGATCCAGGTACCGATGCTGGACGTGATGACAGCCATGCCCGGCGCATCGCCGGCGGAAGTGGAGCAGCGAGTCACCAATCCCATTGAGAACCTGATGCACGAAATTTCAGGGGTGGAATATGTCTACTCCATCTCAAGCCCCGGACAAAGCCTGGTGATTGTGCGCTTCAAGGTTGGTACGTCGGAACAGGATGCGCTGGTCAAGGTGTACAGCAAGTTGTATTCGAATGCCGATCGGACGCCAGTGGGTGCATCGCCGTCGCTGGTGAAGATGCATTCGATCGACCATGTACCAATTCTGGCGCTGACGTTGTGGGGCGCACATTACAACGGCTACCAATTGCGACAGATCGCAGAAGAGGTACAGCACACGATTCGACAGGTGCCGGATGTGTCGGAAACGAAGTTGATTGGCGGACAGCCGCGCGCCATGCGTGTGGTGTTAAGCGTGGCGAAGTTGTCGGCCTTCGACATATCCCCCGGCATGGTCGTTGCGCGCCTGAAGGCGGCGAACACGCGTACCCAGGCAGGCGAGTTTGCCGAGGCCAATCAGGAAATCCTTGTCGACGCGGGAAATCTGTTCAAGGACACGAACGATCTGTCGGGGGTTGTGCTTGGGGTCGCTGACGGGCGTCCCGTGTACCTGCGCGATGTCGCGGACAAAATTGTTGACGGCCCTGCAGAGTCGCATGATTACGTCTTGTTCGGAACAACCCGCGCCAGCGCACATCGCGGTGCTGCGCAGGAATACCCAGCGGTAACCATTACGGTTGCGAAGCGTAAGGGCACCAATGCGACGGACATTTCACGCGCGGTGCTGCATCGAGTGTCAGAGATGCGCGGCGTGACCGTGCCTGCCGACGTGACGATCACAACGACGAGAAATTACGGCGCAACCGCAAAGGCTAAGTCCGATGAGCTGCTGAAGCATCTGTTGCTGGCAACACTGTCCGTGACATTTCTGATCGCGCTTTTTCTTGGCTGGCGAGAGTCGGGCGTGGTGCTGCTGGCCATTCCAGTCACGCTGGCGCTGACCATGGTCGTGTTTTACCTGCTGGGCTACACGCTGAATCGAGTGACGCTGTTCGCGCTGATCTTCAGCATTGGCATTCTGGTGGACGACGCCATTGTTGTGGTCGAAAATATGGTCCGCCATTTTCGTCTGCCGAAAAATTGCCGACGCCCATTGAGCAACGCGGCCGTGGAAGCTGTGGCGGAAGTAGGAAACCCCACCATTCTGGCGACCTTCACCGTGATCGCGGCGATTCTGCCGATGGCATTTGTGCGCGGCCTAATGGGACCATACATGCGGCCAATCCCGGTGGGCGCGTCGACGGCCATGATGTTTTCTTTGATCGTCGCATTCGTGGTGTCACCATGGGCCGCGATGCGGCTGCTGGGGCGTAGACATGTGAGTCGCGCGCATACATTGGAGCCGGAGAAAGAAGGCTGGCTGACGCAGTTCTATCGGCGGGTGATGCGTCCGCTGCTGTACAAGCCGCGTACGCGCTCCATCTTTCTCGGCGTGGTGGTGTTGCTGTTGTTGAGTGCTTGCGCGCTGGTGCCGTTGAAGATGGTGCTGGTAAAGATGCTGCCCTTCGACAATAAAAGCGAGTTCCAGGTGATGATCAACATGCCCGATGGCACTCCGCTGGAGCAGACCACGCATGTGGCGCAAGCACTAGGCGCCTATCTGAGCCAGCAGAATGACGTGACGAATTACCAGATCTATGCAGGAACGTCGGGGCCATACAACTTCAATGGGTTGGTGCGGCACTACTATCTGCGCAGCCAGCCGAACCAGGCGGACATCCAGGTGAATCTGCTGCCGGCCGACGTGCGGAGTGCACAGAGTCACGCAATCGCGAAACGGATGCGGCCCAGCCTTGACCAGATTGCGCGGCGGTATGGAGCGCGGATTCAAGTCTCCGAAGTACCGCCAGGGCCTCCCGTGCTGCAGACGTTGGTAGCCGAAATCTATGGACCGAGTCCGCAGGGGCAGTTGGCAGTTGCTCGCCAGGTGAAGCAAGTCTTCCAGCAGACCAGGGGCGTGGTGGACACCGACTGGTACATGCAGGACCCACAGCCGCAGCTGGTATTGCACGTCGACGAAACCAAGGCTGCGCTGCACGGAATCGCTGTGGCGCAGATCGCGCAGACGATTCAACTGGCGGCGTCTGGGATGCAGGCGGGACTACTGCACTCGCAAAATGCGCGGGAAGCTGTACCGACAATCGTGGAACTGGATCGGCCGGACCGCTCGTCCCTGCAAGCGCTGGAGAACGTCAAGGTGCGCGGCACCGACGGCAGCATGGTTTCCTTGCGCGAACTGGTGGATGTGGAGCACACCACGTTGACGCCCGATATTTATCACAAGAATCTGAAGCGTGTTGTCTATGTGACCGGTGATGTGGCGGGGGCGGAAGAGAGTCCGGTCTACGCGATTATGAAGATGAACCAGGCGCTGGACAGACTCACGTTGCCCGACGGATACAAGTTGGTTCGATACAACTCCGTCCAGCCAGAGTCGACCGATCACTACTCGATGAAGTGGGACGGCGAGTGGCAAATCACGATTGAGGTCTTCCGTGATCTGGGGCTGGCCTTTGCCGCCGTGCTGATCCTGATCTACGTGCTGGTGGTGGGCTGGTTCAAATCTTTCACCGTGCCGCTGGCGATTATGGCGCCGATTCCGCTGACGCTGGTAGGGATCCTTCCTGCACACGCGATGCTTGGGGATTTTTTCACTGCAACGTCGATGATTGGATTCATTGCGGGAGCAGGCATCATCGTGCGCAATTCGATTCTGGTGGTGGACTTTATCGAGCTTCGGAGGCGCGAAGGCATGCCATTGGCGGAAGCTGTGATCGATGCGGGCGCGGTTCGGCTGCGTCCGGTGTTGCTGACTGCTGCAGGCGTGGTGGTGGGCGCGAGTGTGATTCTGACTGACCCAATTTTTCAGGGACTGGGGCTGTCGCTGATCGCCGGCGGCGTGGCCTCGACGTTTCTGTCGTGGCCAGCGGTACCCGTGTTGTATTACATGCTGAATGCCCGCCAGGAGCGGGAGCACCAAACATCTATCACCACCCAGCAAGAGGAGGTTTTCCATGACGGTTGATCGAGCGGTTCGTTTGATGGCAGGCGTGATGGTGCTGGTTTCGCTGGCACTGGCACGATGGGTTTCGCCGAATTGGCTTTGGCTAACGGCATTTGTTGGACTGAATTTGTTGCAGTCCGCGTTCACCAACTGGTGTCCTGCAATGACAATCTTCCGCAAGATGGGCCTGCCAGAAATCGGCAAAGCGACGCTGCAAGGCGGCTGAAAATAGTGCGACACAAAGGAGAGTGCAATGAAAGTAAAAGTGAGTCACATTGGAAAAACACGATTTCGGATACAGGCGAGGCAACATATCATCGAAAGCGATCAGCCGGTGGAGAACGGCGGGGACGATGCGGCGATGACTCCGCCGGAGATT
This sequence comes from Acidobacteriaceae bacterium, assembly GCA_035502695.1. Taxonomy (GTDB): domain Bacteria; phylum Acidobacteriota; class Terriglobia; order Terriglobales; family Acidobacteriaceae; genus JAKAAZ01. Next base: position 6,096 of record DATJUD010000166.1, on the reverse strand, counting down.
TTTCTAGCGTCTCTGGGATCATGCGCTGCTTTTTACGCGGCACAGTTTCTTTCCAGCCGCAAGCTGGCAGATCACGGTCTGGAAGTATCGGTGGTGGCAGAAAAGCTGCGCGATCCGGCGAGGCTGGGAAACTTCGTCATCAAAGTGCACAGCCCGGTCAGCCTGACCGCCGACCAGTCCGTGGCCATGGAGCGCTCGGTGCATCACTGCCTGATTCATCAGACCATGCTGCAACCGCCGCAGGTTGCCATCGAGATCGTGGAGACGAAAGAGCCGGCAATTGTTTAAGGATTGAAACGAAAAAGCATCCATTGACCAACTGGCAACGGATGCTTCTTTTTTTCCGGTCGAACGCGAGGGCGTGATGTCAGATGCGCATCGGCATGATGATGTAGCGATAGCGGAAATCGTCCTTTGCGTCTTCCGGGCGAACCTGGCCCGCGGTCTGAGCGTCTTTGAACTCCAGCCGCACCTCGCTGACATCGCCAACGGCCTTTAGAAAATCCACCATGTAGGTCGAGTTGAAGCCGATGACAAGCGGATCCATGTTGTAGGGTGTCTCGATGGTGTCTTCGGATTCGCCGGCCTCAGTGGAAGACGATGAAATCTTCATCTCGTTCTGTTCCAGGCGCACCTTGACCGCGCCAGATCTCTCATCCGCAAACTGCGCAACACGCTGGATGGATGCCAACAGGTCAACGGTTCGCACGATCACGAAGCGATTGTTGTCGCGGGGTAGAACGGCTTCGTAATTCGGGAACTGGCCGGTAAGTTTGCGCGAGGTTAAGACACGATTGCCAACCTGGAAATAGAGCGTCTGTTCATCGTCAGAAAAATCGATGAATTCCTCTTCAGTATTCGCCAGCAGTGACTGTAGCTCCGCCAGCGCTTTACGCGGAATAAGAAGCTTTTTCTCTCCGCTGACGGCAAGATTTTCGTTTGTCTTTTCAATGTGCGCAAGACGATGGCCATCAGTAGCCACCATCGTCAAGCTGCCAGCTTTCACCAGCAATAAAGCGCCGTTCAGCGTATAGCGCGACTCTTCATTGGCGACCGAGAAAATGGTTTTCCCGATCATGTTGCGCAGCACAGATGCAGGCAGCCGGATAGCACCCACAGTTGGAAACGGCAGCACCTGCGGAAAATTCGCGCGCGCCATGCCAACCATTTTCGTGTTGGAGCGACCGAGACGAATCTGCACCCAATGGTTTTCCATCAGCTTAATGCTGATCTCTCCATCCGGCAGCAGCTTGATGTAGTCGAATAGTTTGCGCGCGGGAATGGTGCAGGAGCCCGGCTTCTTGACCTTGGCGGCGCAGGAAGTACGGATGCTTTGATCGAGATCGGTGGCCGTGATTGTCAATCGATCCTGATCGGCTTCCAGCAAGAAGTTGGATAAGATCGGAATCGTCGTCTTGCGTTCGACAACGCCTTGAGTGGCTGTTAATTCGCGCAGCAACAGCTGCCGATTTACGCTGATTTCCATCGCAGTACTCTCGACCACTGGCTTCTCCGGCTGGACTTCCAGACTTGGCATTCAGAACGTCTCTCTTTTCAACCTTATATACCACGGGAGCGCCCCACTGCGAACCCACTGTGGACGTTGCCTTCATTGTAGAGAACAAATCCTGAGTTCGGCGTGAAAATCCGCTGCGGAAAATAGGGTACAGACGACGGAAATAAGGCACCCGAGAAATCTGCTTAGAGGCCCTGGTTTTGGAACTTTTGATGGTTTGGTTGGCGGCGGTCGGAAAGTTGTGTTTCGGCGCTACGGAAAAATTTAAATAGAAATACAAAGACAGTAGCAGTAGCAGATGATGGTGGAAATTTGGATAATGAGCCCTCCGTCAATGAAACATGGGTTGTGGGCCACGTCCTATTTTCTAAAACTAGACATAGAGAAAAGGTAAAAATGGGAAAAGCGATGCCCGACCGGGTTGCATGCGGGTTTGGCTGCCTCAATCTCCACACGCTCCACAGGGAAGGTGTCATACCGTGTTCATTTCTGGCACCGCATGTGCAAAGCTCATCCTCGGGCAATAATCATGGGCCTTCCGAGCGGCTGAAGAATGCACAAGCATCACTTTTCAGGCTGTATGCCCAATTCCCTCGCGATGTCGCCATTCTTCAATTTTTCAATTGCCTCACTGAGCGTCATCGAAGAGGGAGTTTCCTTGTAATCACTGGTGATCTCGTCTTCCTGCTCGTTGATGCTTTTGAAAATCAACATGTGACCCTGAATGTGCACGTGGGTTTCTGTGATTTCCCAATGGCCAGGGCCTACCTGCGAACGGACAACGCGGAACGTTCCTCCTTTATCCATTTGTCCAAAGATTCCCCACCCAAATTCCACGGTTTGAATCAGCTTCCCACTCAACACCATCAGACGCTTTTGGGCTTCGTCCACGACCATTTGGCCAGCCATTGCGGCAAAGACGCGGGAGGCATATGTCGGAGGCTGGAAGGCGGGATTAGGCTTGAAGTCTAGGGTGATTTTGCCATCCGATTCTCCTGCATAGCTCCATAGAAATCCGTCAGGCAACATCTTCATCAAGGAGACTGCCTGCTGATCGTCATGGGCGCTGCTCTTGCGTTGTTTTGCCAGCACCGAAGGATCGGTGAGAATGCTCTCCATGCGTGTGTCATTCTGGGCCTGCTGTTGCGCGGTCAATGGATGGCCGTTCAAGAGGATTAGCTTGGATACGGTGCCGTCCGGCGTTTCGACGACCAGCTTGACCGTACTTTTTGAGGGTACGGTATCGGAATCACGATACATCCAGTGGGTGTGGTCGTTCTGATTGGCCTGCAATTCGTTATAGACAACCTGCTTGACCAGTTCCTGGGCAGAGATTTCCTCGGCGCCAGACTTTCCACAAAACCCTATGAACAACACAAACGAGATCAAGGCGAAGGTTATACACCAAGGAACTCTCGCCGCGGAAGCCGCGGTTTGAATAACATTCCGTTTTTTCAAAACTCGCACGCACACCTCTTCCTTTTTGGCATTACCACACGGCTGCCTTCGATGCTGCCGTCGTCCAACCCCGGTACCAATTCTCTCGCGCTGCGAAAGCCGGCAGCGTTTTGCCCGGCCGCGCCAACAGCACCTGATACAGTTCGATGTTGCCCTGTTGGAAGGCATACGCAGAGCCTGCCATATAGAGCAGCCATATGCGATAGGTTTTTTCGGAGACGGTTTTCAAAACGCTTTGCATATTCTGCTGTAAATTTTTCACCCAGAGCCGCAGTGTCCGCTCATAGTGGATGCGAAGATTGTCGACATCGCGCACTTCAAAGCCAACAGATTCGGCCATTGCCAGCACCTCGCCCAGGGTGACGAGCTCGCCGTCGGGAAATACATACTTGTCGATAAAGGAATCTTTTGCGGGGGGGCTGCCTGCGGACCGGCCGATGCCGTGATTCAGGAATAGGCCGTCCGGGGAGAGCATGCGCATCACAGTGGTGAAATACTCGCGCAAGTTTTTCAGCCCGACATGCTCAAACATGCCGACGCTTGCGATTTTGTCGAAGGGTGTCTGCAGATCCGGGATGGTGCGATAGTCCCGCAACTCGACGCGGCACTTGTTTTCCAGCTGGGCACGGCTGATTCTTCTGGCCGTCACGGCTGCCTGTTCCTGGCTTAGGGTGATGCCGTACGTGTCAGCTCCGTAGCGGGAAGAAGCGTGCAGCAACAGGCTGCCCCAGCCGCAGCCAATGTCGAGGAAGCGTTCGTTGGGGGCTAGCGCGAGCTTGCGGCAGATCAACTCCAGCTTATTGGCCTGGGCATTCTCGAGCCCTTCAGTGGGATCGCGGAAATAAGCGCAGGAATAGGCGAGGGTCGGTCCGAGCCAGGTTCGATAGAAGTCGACGGGAAGGTCATAGTGGTAGGAGATCGCGCTTTGGTCCCTTCTTTTCGAGTGCTGTCTGCCATAGCGGAACCATTGTGCCAGATCTGACGAGGAGCACCAGAGGGTGCGCAGGATGTGGTGGCCGGCGCGGCCGACACGTTGGTACAGATGACGAACCGCAGGAAACGCGGCGAACAAGTCACCTTCGACATCCAGGTCCTGGTTAATAAAGGCCTCGCCCAGGGTACGGTCGGTTGGATCTTTCAGCAGTGCGTGCCAGGCAGTTGAGGATTTGATCACAAAGGTGCACTGCGGCTGCTGGTTCGGCGATGAGTACCAGGACCAGTCGTCCGCGCTGCGAATGCCGAAGCACGGGCCGGAATAGTCGCGAAAGAGTTCATGAAAAAGCTGTGTGCGTTGCGTCTGATTCGAAGCCGAAAGCATGGTTCCTCCTTCTGGACGACCGAATCGGCCCATAGGAGAAGCGGAGGACTCAAAGCTATGAGCCAAAAGACTGCTGGAGTCATGGTCTACCACTCCATGTAGAGAATCAACTACGACTTAAAGTTGCCTCACCGGGCAAATTGAATTCCGTAAATATTGATATCCCCACACTTCCAGCTACGTTACCGGCCGCAGACAAGAAACTGAATGCCGATCGCTCGACATGCAGTGGGAGGGCGGAGACGTGCAATCTCCGGCAAAAGAAGACAGCGGGCTGGCGGGTGCGACTGGTCTACTTGTTGAGCTGCTCCATCAGATTGTTAATCATGCGATTCAGATCGGTGTCAGTGTGGCGCAACTCATCGATCTTCGCAATCGAATGCATCACGGTGGTGTGGTGCTTGTCGCCGAAGTGGCGACCGATTTCCGGCAGCGATGCTTCCGTCAATTGCTTGGCAAGATACATGGCGATCTGGCGCGGAACAACAATGGAGCGAGAATTATTTTTCTGCTTCAGCTCCATGATCTTCATACCGAACTGATCAGCGACAGCGCGCTGAATCACTTCAATCGTCACTTTGCGCACCTGGGTGTCGATGAACTGCTTCAGGCACTGCTGCGTAACCGCCAGGCTGATCTCCACGCCATGCAGGCTGCACCAGGCCAGCAGTCGTACCAGCGCACCTTCCAACTCGCGTACGTTCGTACGGACGTTGGAAGCGACGAACAGCGCCACATCCACCGGCAGCGTGACATGCTCGCTCTCCGCTTTCTTCTGCAGAATCGCGACCTTCGTTTCCAGATCGGGCGGTTGAATATCGGCGATCAAGCCCCACTCGAAGCGATTGCGCAGGCGATCTTCAATCTCCGCCAGTTCTTTCGGCGGGCGATCGCTGGCGATCACGATCTGCTTCATGCTTTCGTGCAGCGCGTTGAAGGTATGGAAGAATTCTTCCTGAGTGCGCTCCTTCTGCGCGAGGAACTGGATGTCATCGATCAACAGCACATCGACGGAGCGATACTTGTCGCGGAAGCTGGACATGCGATCGTAGCGCAGCGAGTTGATCATCTCGTTGGTAAATTTTTCGCTCGATACATAGCAGATGGACGCCTGCGGCTGATGGCGTTTCACTTCATGTCCGATGGCATGCATCAGGTGAGTTTTGCCGTTGCCGACAGAGCCATACAGAAATAACGGGTTGTATGCCTTCGAAGGACGTTCGGCGACAGCCTCGGCGGCTGCGCGGGCAAATTGATTTCCGTTGCCGATCACGAACGCGTCAAAGGTGTAACGGGGATTCAGTTGCGCGGCGGTGTCCCAGTCAAAGCGGGATTGCTGCGGCCCCGCGGCTGCATTGGTGTTGTATCGATTGCGAGCCGGGTTGGAAGAGCGTGTCGGCTGCGGCGCAAAGCCGCCATCCTGTCGCACGCGCGGCGGCGGCGCTTCCTCCTGCAGGGCTTCAAAGGAAACTTCGTCGACTTCGAGGCCCAGTTGGTCGACGGCCTCCAAAATGTGATCGTTGTACCGTTCGCCGATGTGTTCAAACTCGCGTGTGGGCACGGTGACGACCAGCACCCGGCCTTCAATGCGGCTAAAGCGCGTGGGCTTGAACCAGGTGTCGAAGGACTGGTGATTGATCTTCTTCTCAAGCGCGGTAAGGATGCGAAGCCAGGGATTGACGGTCGAGGAAGCTGTGGCGAGAAATGACATGCTGTTTTCACTTTCAACGTTGCGGCGCGACTGCCGATGCAAATGAGAAATCTGCAGCGGAGCTTGCTCCTTCGAAGCTAAACAATACGGCAA
>DATJUD010000165.1:0-5788 GCA_035502695.1 Acidobacteriaceae bacterium | reverse complement strand
GCCAAGAAACGATCGTCGCACAGGAAATCCGACAGGTCTGCTGCGCCGCGAAAAGCATCGATAAAGAGGAAAGCGCACTATTTTGCTGACAAGAAATCATGAAAAACGTCACCAGGGATGATATTTCGACCATTGTTCGTCGTGCGGTATTGGAATGTCTTGCTGCGAATCGATCCAGCCAATCGACTGTAGAAGACCCTTTGGAAATCTTCAGCTCTTCCGAGGTGAACGCTCTGAAGGAAGAAATTATCCGCGCGGGTAAGAAGCTTTGGGAGCGGCAGTATGTCGACGGAAACGGGGGCAATATTTCAGTCCGCGTTTCGTCAAATTATGTTTTGTGCACGCCCACGTTATGCAGCAAGGGCGATCTTTGCCTAGAGGATTTTTCGCTGGTTGATCTGGAAAACTGCCAGATTTGCGGCGATCGTCCACAGACTAGCGAGATTCTGCTCCACCTCGAGATTTACAAAGCGGTGCCTGCGGCGAAAGCCGTCATTCACTGCCATCCGCCCTATGCCACCGCGCACGCCGTGGCGGGAGTTGTACCGCAAGGCAACCTGATTCCTGAACAGGAAGTGTTCATCGGACCGGTTGCGCTGGCTCCCTACGAAACGCCGGGGACACGCGTTTTTGCAAGAACCGTGTTGCCGTTTGTGAAGGATCACAACACGATTCTTCTGGCGAATCATGGCATCGTTTGTTGGGCTGACACGGTAACCCATGCGGAATGGTATGTCGAAGTGATCGACAACTATTGCAAGACGGTGCTGATCGCTTCGCAATTGCGGCCGAAGTTGAACGAGATTCCTCCTGAAAAGATTGCCGACCTGCTAGCGATCAAGCAAAAATTGGGATTGCCAGATCCACGGCTGAGGGCCAGCGCTGAGTTGATCGAGACGACTCCGGTGGAGGCGCAAACAAATGCTTCACCTGCGAGAGAAACGACCAATCACCAGATGGATGAATTGATCCGTCGCCTGACTGAGGAAGTCGACGCTTTTATGGACAGGCGCGAATAGCGGACCTGACAGCTGAGGGCAGCGAGATCTGCCGGCGTCACATGGCTGCCGAGTACACACCAAAATGCCAAGGGGCGAATCCTCTTGCGAGAACTCGCCCCTGACGCTCCGAATTTTCGAAGATTCGATGTTCGGCGACCGAATCACAACTCTGTCATCCCGGAGTTACCGAGAACCTGCAGGCGAACCCGCAATTTCTGGAACTTCCGTTCTGCTGGTTGTAAGAGCCTTCTCTTGGCTGGCCGTCTTCAGTTGCCTGAAGTGAGTTTCGTTGCCGATTCTCTGGCTTGCTTCGATTCCGCTCTCTTCTCTGAAAGATTGCTCTTTCGTTGAAATGAGTATTGCACGGGAAATGCGGGTTTCCGCGGAATTATTTCGGTGCAAATCGTGGGGAAAATGTGCAAAAGCCGCGCGATTTTGTTGCCATCGAGGCAACCCGAAAAAACTCGCTACACCCACTCTCCCAGGCGCATCAGCGGTTCGACAACGCCGCTTGCAGTGATGCCGTCGATGTCCAACTTGCCCGAGCCGATCATCCAGTCGACGTGGATCAGGCTGTCGTTTGCACCCTTGGCCGCAAGCTGCTCGGGAGTCAACTTATCTCCGTCGCGCAGGCAGGAGGTGTAGGCCTGACCCAGCGCAATATGCGACGCGGCATTCTCATCGAACAGCGTATTCAAAAACAGCAGGCCGCTGGCTGCAATCGGCGAAGAGTGTGGCACCAGAGCAACTTCACCTAAGCGCCGCGCGCCCTCGTCGGTGTCGATCAAACGTTGCAGCACTTCCTGGCCTCGACTGGCGCGCGCATCCACGATGCGGCCCTTTTCAAATCGAACTTGAATTCCTTCGATCATCGTCCCCTGATGCGACAGAGGCTTGGTCGCTGTTACAGTGCCATCCGCGCGATCCTTATGCGGGGTGGTGAAGACTTCTTCCGTGGGCATGTTGGGAATGCAGTAGAGTCCGTTACCGGCGGTAGTTCCGCCGCCCAGCCAAAGATGATCATCGGCCAAGCCCAGCCGGAAGTCTGTGCCGGGCCCGCGATATTGCAGAGCGGAATATCGTTTATCGTTCAATCGAGCGGCACGTTTTTGCAGGCCAGCATCATGGGTCTTCCATGCAGCCACGGGATCGTCGTTGTTGATGCGCGTCGTGTAGAAAATTGCGTCCCACAATTTTGCAAGCGCGACGTCGACCGCTTCTCCGGGGAACATGGCGGCGGCCCACGCCGGAGTCGCGCTGGCTACGATAGTCCAGTTGATTTCATGTCGCGTGATCAATTCGAGCGCGGGCCGATAGGCCTGGGATACCGCTCGATTGGCTCGACCCACCTTCTCCGAATCCTCATTGGAGAGCAGGGTAGGGTTTCCTCCAGCGATGGCCAGACGTGCCGCACCGCTTTTGAAGGCTGCGCCCATGCCGTCGTAGAGCCACTTGGCCGCGTGATCGAAACTTTCATCGGAGGCGTAGTGGTAGCGCATCAGGACCGCTTCATCGTCACTGTAGAGCGTCGTCACCAAGGAAGCTCCGGCGCGATAGGCCTGCTCCGTAATGCGACGCGCCAGCGGCAGCGAATCCAGCGACGCCGTCATCACCAGTTCCTGGCCAGGGCGCAATCCGAGGCCGACTCGTACCGCAACTTCTGCTAACAGATTCAGTTTCTGCTCGTGGGTTCGCTGCTCCGGTACGACCGCTGTTTCACTCATGTCTTTTGACCCCTCTTCGTGTACATAAATTCTAATTCGACGGGTCAGCGATCGCACATCCGCGCGCAGTGTGTAGCAGTGCATTCACATGGTAGTGGAATTGCTGGGGGGGGGCGAATCTTCGTTGGCTCGTCTTCACTGATCTCGTTCTTGGATTCAGCGTATTCACTGTCAAACTACCGCCTCCTGTCGGAGCACCGACAGTTCAGATTCGGCAGGCAAGCCACCAAGTGATTGTTTCTATGCTGAGCGGTGGTCGCTACTGTTTGGCAGAAGAAGTGCTAGTTGTCTTTGCAAAGCGGGCGAATGGCGGAGTTGCAGCATGCAGGATGCGAGGCCCGTCGTCGCCTTTTTGCGCCAGTCCCAGGACAACCCGAGATTGAACCGGACAATGAGGAAGTCTCAATTTATGGAAATGTCGGCAGCTCCGACCAGCGATTCACAGGAAGAGGTCACACGCCCTAGTCAGGAGGATATTCAAGAACTATCGACGATCGTAACTCATCGATTGCATTATTTTCGGCGAATCGCCATGCGTCACTTAGGCAATGTTCATGATGCGGAAGATGCCGTTCAGGATGCACTCCTGTCAGCGTCTAAGCACTTGGGGCAATTTCGAGGACAGGCGCAGATGACCACGTGGTTAACCACGATCGTTATCAACTCGACTCGGACGAAAGCTAGGTCGCGTCTGCAGGAGGCGCATATCTCCATTGATGCTTACAATGACGACCACGAACATTACCCCCTGGCCGACAAGCTGTCGGATGGTCGCCCAGATCCCGAAGCTTTGTTTAGGGAACGAGAGCTGAAAGACAAGGTGGAGCGTTTGTCACAGCAACTCTCGCCGGTACTGCGTGAAACCTTTCGGCTGCGGACTTTTGATGAACTGAGCACTCGCGAAACCGCTGCGGCTCTCGGAGTAAGAATGGCGGCGGTCAAGACCCGAGCTTCGAGAGCAAGAGTACATCTCAAACGAATGCTTCAAAAGGGGTACGGCGGCCAGCCATCGTTCGGCATCCGGATAGGAACGGCTGTCGGAAAATCAACCTGACAGATCAGCCGAACAGGAAGAGGGAAATATCCGGAATCAATGTTAGACATGTTTTTGTCCGCTTGAAGAAAACGAGTGGTGATTCTTTGCAATTTCTTTCGACCAGAAACGCGGTGGCAGTTCAGCGGAATACGTTTGGCAATCTAAAAGACTCTAATCTGCCAACGGAGAAGGAGATTCTATGAAGCGAGATTTCAAATTGAGAGACGCTGCACTGAATACGAGGAAAGTCATTTCTATCCGTGGGCGGAATTATTCTGTCGCGGCGCGGAGCAACGATTACAGAACGGGCGCACCGGTCCCTTCGATCATCGTATTCGACGTCAATGAAACTCTTATCGATATCGAATCAATTGCACCATTTTTCGAGAAGTTATTTGGTGATCGGAGAATTCTTCGCGAGTGGTTTAACCAACTGGTCCTCTATTCAAATACCATCACTCTGGCTGGATACTATGAGACGTTCTTCACGTTGGGGCAGGGCGTTCTTAAGATGCTGGGCACAATCTACGGAATAGCCATAACGCCCGCAGACGTCGAACAGCTTAGGACATTAATGCTCTCGATGCCTGCACACAGGGACGCGCCGGAAGGACTACGCTTGCTTAAAGAGGCAGGCTTTCGTCTGATGACGTTAACAAACTCGCCTCCTGACGCGAACGGTAGCCCATTGGAACGTGCCGGACTCGCTCATTTTATCGAGCAACAGTTCAGTGTTGATAGTGTCCGAAGGTTCAAACCCGCTCCAGAGGTATATCAGTTGGTAGCGGAACTCCTGAAGGTCTCTCCGTCGGAGATGTGCCTTGTCGCTGCGCATACCTGGGACACAATTGGCGCACAAAGCGTAGGCTTTTCGGCGGCCCTGGTAACAAGAACGGGAAATGCGGCGTTGCCTATTGGCGGACTTCCGCAACCTCAAGCTGTCGCTCCAGACCTCACTGAGCTGGCCAAGCGCCTGATTGCTTTGTGGCGTTGATCAGTGCCATGTGCAACTCTCTTCCAATCCTGCAAGTTCACCATCGTCATGCAAGCTGGATGCTGCAGCCGCCGCCGTCGTCGTTGATTCGATTTGCTTGATTGTTCCGGTCGATGCGACTTCAGACGGTGGCTGCGTCCAAATCCTGTCAGTGTCGGAATTCAGTCGCAGGTTCGTCACCGAACGTCAGGGTCATCCAGCCGGCTGGCGTCATCTAAGAATCAGTGGCGGAATGACTTCGCTCAAGGATTGCATTGACCAGCGGGATGCTATCTTCGATGGCCCCTCGGTTGCATTTCATGTCGACGTGGGCATAGTTGAACGGAGAAACGTATGAATCAGCTACGAACTGTATTGGAAGAAGCGCAACGCGACGGGGTGGCCGTGGGTCACTTCAACATTTCCGATTTGGTTTTGCTCAAGGCCGTATTCGAGTCCGCTCAGGAGTTGAAAGTCCCGGTCATCGTCGGCGCATCCGAGGGCGAGCGGGCGTTCATGCGTGTGGGTCAAATTGCAGCTCTGGTAAGAAGCCTGCAGGACGAACAGATCGTACCAATCTTCCTGAATGCCGATCACACGCACACATTGGAAAGCGCGATTGCGGCGGCCAAAGCTGGATTTGATTCGATCGTGTATGACTTGTCGGCATTACCGTTTGAGGAGAATGTCAGGCAAACCAGGCACGCCGTGGAGGTGCTGAAATCTATTCATCCCACAATTCTTGTGGAAGGAGAGGTCGGGAACATTGGAACGGGATCTGAAATACGTGAATCGGCGCCGGATCGTTCGAAGTACCTGACCACTCCGGAGGAAGCGAAGCAGTTTGTAGAAAGCACCGGCGTCGATATCCTCGCCCCGGCTGTCGGTAAGATGCACGGCATGCTACAAACCATGGTGCAGGGGAACGTGCGGAAACGGCTCGACCTGACGCGCATCCGGGAGATTAAGCTCGCGTCGAAAAGTTTATTGACCTTGCACGGTGGTTCCGGCACAGACGATCACGACTTTCAGGACGCGATCGCGGCCGGTATCA
>DATJUD010000164.1:0-11569 GCA_035502695.1 Acidobacteriaceae bacterium | reverse complement strand
CAAGGTTGGACCGGCGACTCCCGCTCCCACTATCAGCACTCTCATGCTTCAATGGTATGCACTCGGTTTCGCGGCTGTCCAAATCGGCTCTAGGATTCTGACTCAGACGATGCGGCACGCGCCCGCCGCTCTTCTTCCGTTAACGGCGCATTTACTTCCAGCAACCCTGGCGGCAGAGTCAGTTCCAGACGTCGACCTGCAACGTCGATTTTGACGACATACGCCTTCGCGAAGGGAATTTCATATTCGACTCCATCGGGGTTGGCAACAATCAGCAGATCCGCGGTCTGTTCCTGTCGAACGACATCTTGAATCGTACCGAGGACGCGACCGGGGGTGGTTCCGTCAGCGGCTACATTCAGGCACTCGCAGCCGATCAGGTCACTGATGTAGACTTCGTCCGGCTGGAGTGGCATGCGTTGCTGAGCGCAAATCACCAGATCGGCACCCCGCAATGCCTCTGCGGCAGTGATGGAATCCACCTGGGCAAATTTCAATACTATTTTGCCTTTGTGCAGCCAGGAATTTTCAAGGAGGATTGGGGTTACTGGATGACGGTCGCCGCGCCATAGAAATGCGTTGCGCATTTCCACAAATCGATCGGGAAAATCCGAGAGGATCTCCGCCAACACTTCACCACGCCGTCCCTGAGGTCGAATCAAGCGGGCAACATGGACCCAGGTTTGCTCTGCGGCTGGCTTTGAATCTGTCACAGCGTAATTGTTGCACGTGGGGGGAGCACGATGCATGCTGCGGGTTCAACCGGGAAAAATACTACGATGAAACGGAATCCGCCTTGGCTTCTTCCACAATCTCCAGGCTGTAGCGATGATGTAGCTTGACGCTGACTGCTCCGAGAATCGTTCGTAACGATCTAGCGGTACGTCCTTGCTTGCCAATCACCTTTCCGACATCCGTCGGATCGACCCTTAGTCGTAAGACGGTGCCAGTTTCATTCGATGTTGCGTTGACTGAAACTTCTTCCGGCTTATCAACTAACGAACGGGCGATTGCCGTAATTAACTCCACTGCAGACGGCTCCGCAGAACTCTCTGACATGCTTAACCCCACAAAGTTGAAACGTTTGAAATCTGATTGCGTTTATACCGAATTAAGATCGATTTGTCTGCTTATTTATGGTTTACTCATTAGTCACTAACAAGGTTACTATTCTGAAGAAACAGGCCAACTCAATTCTAGAAATTACATATTTTGGGCAGAAAAGGAGATTCCGCAGGCCAGAAGAGGCAATTTGAGGGACCAACTGAAGAGCGCGGCCCGAGGACCGCGCTTCTAAACTTTCGGCGCTTCTGTTTGCGCCATCAAAACCTTTGGAAAGAATCTTGCTTATGTCGTCTGCACTACTGACGGCACAGCCGCAACCAGTTTGTTCACCCGTTCGGAGAGCTGGGCACCCTTGCCCGTCCAATAGTCCACGCGATCTTTCTTCACATCTACGGTGGCAGGACTCGTGCGGGGATCGTAGGTTCCTATCACTTCAAGAGAGCGTCCATCGCGGGCACGGTCTTTCTCGATCACAACGATGCGGTAGTACGGTTTCTTGCGAGCGCCTACGCGCGAAAGACGAATCATCAACACAGCTTATGTATTCCTTTCTGATATCAGGAGGCAGGACAACGCGACCTCTGCCTGGACAAACCTCGTCCGTTGGGTCCTGAACCTATATAGTATCGTGGATTTTTGGCCTCGATGCAAGCGGAGCACCCACCCCCAAGAGCCACGAGTTGCATGTTCGGGCGGAAACATTCTCGTAACAGCACGGTTCATAAGAATATCGCGCGCGCCCTATCGCTACATCAAAGTTGGGGTCAGCCAGCCGGGACAACCGGTTGTTACACGCCCTCTTCCTACTTAGCAGTGGGGTAAGTCATTCCGCGTGCCCACATACGCGCTCCGATTGAATTCAATTGAACACTTCCCGGTCAGACGCGAGTTGAACAATTCCAATCGAGATTCAAGGAGTGAATCCAATGAAGAAGAAGTCGATATTAGCATTGACCGCAACTACGGTGGTGGCATTCGCAGTCACTGCCTCAGCAGAAACCAACCCGAGCAGTGCGCCAATCAACCATGAACTGAACGAGGCCGCCCAAACCATCCGGCAGATGACAAGCTCGTCTACCACAGCCGGGATCCCATCGGACGTGCTAAAGAACGCCAAATGCATTGCTGTTATACCCCACCTGATCCAGGGAGGATTCATCGTGGGTGGACGACATGGATCGGGAGTCGCGACCTGTCGCACCAGTTCTGGCCAATGGAGCCCGCCAGCCCCATTCAGCTTGACCGGTGCCAGTTTCGGCGCGCAAATTGGAGGGCAAAGCATCGATCTGGTGATGATGGTGATGAACAGTCATGGCATGCAATCGCTTGAGTCCGGCCATTTCAAGCTAGGCGCCGGAGTTTCAGCCGCCGCGGGTCCGACTGGGCGTCAGGCTTCCGCATCGGGCGGATGGAATGCTGCCATCCTGACCTACTCTCACTCGAAAGGAGCATACGCGGGCGCCACGGTGAAGGGCGCTGAGTTGCAACAGGACCATAGCGCAACAAAGGCACTCTATGGACATAATGCGAGCTTCAGCAGCATCCTGAACGGACAGGTTCAAATGCCAAGCAAGATGCCCGCACAGCATTTTGTGTCGGCAGTTAAAACCGCCGTTCACCACGCCGAACAGGCTTCCTAGAATTCTCGCGACGGTTACGGTTGTGTGCCGAAAGAATGGGAGGAATACGGTGGAGGATGTTGAGTTCTTCAGATTCCTCCCTCACGTTTCCAACTGACAGTAGTTGCGTCGGTCACCGGGTATGACGCTCGCAGAACAAATTCGGCGGCGTCCATCCCATGGATCCCGCGTCTGCTTAACCGGCTCTCTATTCCGGAGCAAGATATGTTTTGCTTTGACCAGTGCGCGAGTTGTAGACCACCAGCTTGCCGTCCGGATAAGCGAGCAGTCGAATGTAGTGCCCATCGGTGCCGCCCTTTACGCTCGCTCCTCTCACGTTTGCGATATAGGACGTCGCTACATTGTGCTCCGCACCGCCTTCGTCTGAGTAATGCAGCTGCCACAGGTCCTTGAGCCGCGGCGATTTCTCGATGGTCTCCCAGGGGGCTGGCGAACCGCCCTTGTGTTCCCCGTTGTCCATGATCGCCACTCGAGGCGCGATGCCGTTGACGAACGCGGGACTGCTGCTGGGATACCAACCATGATGCGAAACCACATAGACATCCATCTCGCCTAATTTGTTGTTGGGACACATGAGCTGCATCTCCTTGTCCCAGGTCAAGTCGCCCAGGTCAACCAGCCGCATCTTGCCGTACTGCATCACAAACCCGACTGAGCGGCCATTTTCGGTTTTGTCCGGCGGTCGCGTCGGGCAACCTTTGCAGTAGGGATTCGGCTGGCCCGCGCCGGGCAGTGCCGTGGCAATGGTCTTTCCGTCGGCGCTGACAATCGTCGTTGTCAGACCGGTCAGCGGAATGGTTTCGCCGGGTTTTGCCAGGATGTGCCTGGCATGGGACTGCGCCAGCACCGCCTGATACCGCTCAAAAGCCTGCTCGGTTACAGCATCGTTCGTTTGGCGATTGACTCCGTGATCGATGAAAGTGTCAACGTGAATCTTTTTGACGAGATTCGGAACGCCGCCTACGTGATCGACATGAAAATGTGTGATCAGCAAATAATCGATATGGTCGAGACCCGCCAGTTTCACCGCCTGCATGATGCGATCCGCATCGCGGTCATCATTGTCAGGCCAGCCTGTATCGACCAAAAGAGACTGATGCGATGGGGTGACAAATAATGTCGACTGTCCGCCTTCGACATCGATGAAATATACGGTCAGAGGCTTGCCAACGGTAAATGCATGCCTGCGGAAGTTTGGGCTCTCCGTCTGCGCTCGTAGGCGAACTGCGCCGGCAATGGTCACGAAAAGCACTAAGCCAACCGTGGCGAGAATGAATTTCTTGTAGCTTTGGAATGCGTTCGATGGATACTTCTGATTCGAGTGAACCATGCTCTCTCCTGTTTCGCTTCCATCTGATTAGGACGATGATTTAGCCTTTTTCGCGGGCATTGCGCGCATCGCACCCGTCGAAATTCCTCCGTCCACCAGCAAGGTTTGTCCGGTGATGTAGCGACTCTCTTCGGACGCGAGAAAGACGATCGCGCCGTCCAGATCGCCGGGCGCGCCGGGGCGTTTCAACGGAATCCGGTCAGCTAAATACTCGACCCACTCCGGGTCCTCATAAAGAATTCTGTTTTGATTGGTCTTGAACCATCCGGGGGCGAGACAGTTCACGGTAACACCGTATTTGCCCCAGTCGTCGGCGAGACTCATCGTTAGCTGGCGTATACCGCCGCGGCTGGCCGTGTAGGGAGCGAGTCCTGCATACCCTGCAACGCTGGTCACAGAACCAATGTTGATGATGCGACCATAGCCGCGCGCAATCATCTGCGGCGCAATCGCCTTGGCTACAAAGAAACTGCCACGCAGATTCGTGTCGAGCACCTGGTTCCAGTCCTGCCAGGAAACGTCGAGCGCAGGCTTACGCACATTGCAGCCCGCGTTATTCACCAGGATATCGATGGCGCCAAACGCGGCGAGTGCCTGTTCGGCCATCGTTGCGATGCTGGCTTCGTCGCGCACGTCGAGTTCGAGAGCGACCGCCTTTCTTCCCATCGCGAGAATTTCTTCTTGAAAAGGCAGCAGATCTTGTGGCTTGCGGCTAGTGAGAATTAAATGCGCGCCGCAGCGCGCCAGTGCTCGCGCGAAGGATTGTCCGAGCCCGCGGCTGGTTCCGGTGACCAACGCGACACGACCTGTTAGATCGAACATGGGTGGGGCCTGGTGCGGTTTTGGCGATTTGGCGTTCATGCGATCGACCCCGGCGTTAGAACCACCTTCATCAAATTTGCCTTGCGCGCGTATAGGCGTTCGAACCAATGTGGACCTTCTGTCAGAGGCGCAATTGCCGACAGCATGGGCGCGACATTGATTTTTTTATTGGCCATCAACTCAATTGCCTGTGGATATTCGCCGGACGAAGCGCACGAACCTTGCAGTCGAAGTTGCCGGGTGACGACCACCTGCAGCGGCAGCGGCACTTCTGGTGCAAGATTGCCGACCAGGGTTACTATCGCATTTTTTCGCGCCGAGGCAATTGCAGTTCGCACTGTGGCCGCTGTGCCTACAGCCTCCAACACAACGTCAGCACCGGTGCCGCCGGTTTTGCTGCGCACCTGTTCAGCAATTTCATCGCTGGTCGTTGCCGCGCCGGCTAAGATGGTTTCCGTCGCGCCGAGTTTCTTCGCCAATTGCAATCGCCCGGCGTCGATGTCTGCGACAAATATGTTGCCGCAACCCGCCACGCGCAGCGATTGCAGAATCAGCAATCCAATCATTCCGGCTCCCACCACCAGCACGCTGCTTCCCTTCTCCGGCGCCGTGAGCTCCACCGCATGTAATGCCACAGAGACCGCCTCAATCATCGCGGCATGTTCAAAACTGAGCGAGTGCGGCAGTCGATACACGATTCGCGCTGGAACCGTAACATATTCGGCGAACGCTCCGTTGCGACGATAATCCCCGCAGGAAACACCCAGCACCTCGCGACGGTCGCAAAGATTGATCGCGCCATCTTTACAAAAGCGGCAGTGTCCGCAAGAGATGGTGGAATCGAACGTGGCGCGGTCACCGATGGCAAACTCGCGAACAGCACTGCCCACGGCGGCAATGACACCCGCTGCCTCGTGACCCATCACCAATGGAGGAATGCGGCGACCTGTCGAACCATCGAACCCGTGAACGTCACTGCCGCAGATGCCGCACGCGGCCACCTGGATCAGCACCTCGTCTGCCGCAGGGGATGGTACTGGCAGATCCACCAGTTGCAGCTTCCGGTATTCCGTCAATTGCAGCGCGATCATCGGTTGACCAACGAAGCCATGGTAAACGATGGCCGGCGGGATTCGAAATTACAGCATCCTATGTGTGCGACGCGCTCAAAACACCGAGCTTCTCTGTGTATGAGGAACGCTCAAGGCGGGTCTGCGACAATGTAACTCCTATGCATCACCACCCAGCCCAAATTGCGATCTGGATTTCCACGTGGCTGCTGTGTGGCACGGTTTTCTTTCTAATTCTGTGGCGGCCGCGTCGCATTCCAGAATATGTCTGGGCGGTTACCGGAGCGGTGCTGCTTGTGCTGGTCCGCCTGTTGCCGGTTCGCGCGGCGTGGTCTGCCGTCCGCAGCGGAACCGACGTATATTTGTTCCTTGCCGGCATGATGCTGCTGGCAGAGCTTGCACGCAACCACGGGGTCTTCGATTGGCTGGCCGCCGAGGCCATGGGCCACGCTCAGAGTTCTCAGACGCGCCTATTTGTTCTCGTATATGGCATTGGCATCGTGGTCACGGCGCTGCTGTCTAACGATGCTACAGCCGTTCTGCTGACTCCGGCTGTACTGGCCGTCGTCCGCCGCGCAAAAACTTCCCCGCTGCCGTACTTGTTCGCCTGCGCCTTCATTGCCAACGCTGCCAGTTTCGTTCTACCCATTTCGAATCCGGCGAATCTGGTCGTCTTTGACGGCCAATTACCCGTGCTGGGCGAATGGCTACGAATCTTTCTGTTGCCCTCGATGGCAGCCGTTGGAATGACGTTTCTCGTACTCTGGTGGCACAGCCGGAAGAATTTGCTTCCACCGATTCATGACGGCGCATCGCCCGCGACGCTCGATGATCTGGGCCGACGCGCAGGTATCGGGATTTTGCTGGCCGCGAGCGCCCTGCTAACCACTTCAGCTCTGGGTGGGCCAGTCGGTCCGGCGACTTTCCTGGCAGGTATTCTGGCGATGTTCTTCGTTGCCCGCACGGATGGTCGCGTGATGGCGGCAGCCCTGCGTTCGGTTTCCTGGAGCATAATTCCGCTGGTGGCGGGTCTGTTCGCCATGGTGGCCGCATTGCAACGGGTAGGAGCGCTAGCGATCTCAGCATACTCGTTAAAAACCGCAGCTTCGTGGCCACCCATAGCGGGCTTCAGTGCAGTTGCGTTTGGATTTGGCATTGCTGCAAACGCGATCAACAACCTTCCCATGGGTCTGATCGGCGCCGCAGCCGTGATAGTGGCTCACAGTTCCCGCACGCTTCATGCCGCGGTGCTCCTAGGCATCGATCTGGGTCCGAATCTCTCCGTCACCGGGTCGCTGGCAACCATCCTATGGCTGATCGCGATGCGCCGCGAAAACATTGAAGTGAGCGGTTGGCGATTTCTTCGCGTGGGTGTTCTGGTGATGCCACCGGCATTATTCCTCGCCGTTCTCGCACTCTTGTTGACACAGCATTGACGCACGTTCTTTGGTGGTCGTCATTGCGCCCAGGAAAAGTTTTGTGAAATCACAGGTCTCTACGAGTTCTTCTCCACGTAGATCGCTTTGGGTGCGGTCAGCTTCAACCCCGAAACTTTGGACTGGACCTGCACTGTCTGGCGGCCCGTGTTGCTCGCCGCGAAGGTTAACAGGTACTGGCGTTGCAGCGATTGCTTAAACTGCTTCAAGAACGGCTCAAATGAAACCGGACTCGACATGGCCATGCTGTAAAACTGACCGCCGGTTTCATTCGCCAATCGTTGCAGGTAGCTCTGACCCATCAAGGTGCTGAAACTGGTCGATCCACCGCCGAAGGTGTTGCGAAAGTAGATTGAGTACACCAGAAGGTTTGCTTTTTGAGAGTCTTGAATTGCGGCCGCAAGATAGGGATCCTGCAGATCACGGGATCTGTAATAAGGATCCTCACCGTTCGTTACCATAAAGACCACGCGACGAGCCTTTTCTTGCGAAGGCCAATGCTTCGCCAGGTCCGACAAGCAGAAATACGGGCTGCCCGTGATGCCGGGAATGCCGTTGGTCAGCCGTAAGGAATCGGCCGCCTTCTTGTGATCTGCAGTCATCTTTTGTGCCATGACCGCCACGCCATTGTTCATGTACGCGACCGCAACTTCGGTCGACGGCGGCAACGCCATGATGAACTTCTTCAGATCCGGAATCTGCAGCGCCAGATAGGACCTGGCGGATTCGTCAAACATGAATACCAACTGCGTCGGCTCATTCGCGTCGTTAATAGGGGTCACGCTCTCAACTGCGGCGGGACGCCCTTTCACTTTCACTGTGATGTCGCTCTGCTGAAGGGCCGCAGGTGATTTCGACTGGTTCGCGTTCACCGTAACGATCACCTGCGCCTGCCCGGCGACGTTCTCCGTCTGCGCCATTGCTGAAGACTGGATTGCCAGACCTGAGCCTGCAATTGCCGCGACTAGAAATACACTCGCAATGCGATTTGTTTTCATATTTCCCTCCACCCTGTCGCTTCCCTTGTATTCCTCCAACACTTCGCTAGGCAAGCCGTTTGACGCCGCTGGCCCATCGGGAAGAAACTCCATCCCTGCGAGATTAGACGCCAAGAAAACTCAGGTGCTGAAAAACTCTCTTTCACCATTCGCATTTGGAAGAGCAACCCAAGCGCGCTCTAGCCAGCCGACTTGTACCGCAGCTGATGCCACTGCCACGCATCCGCAATGATGTCATCCAGGCGGATGGACTTCGGCTGCCAGCCAAGTTCGCGGCTGATTTTGTCGGAACTCGCCACCAGGATAGCCGGATCTCCGGGCCGGCGCGGACACTCCTCGACCGGGATGGGATGACCGGTGACCCGGCGAACTGCCTCAATCACCTCACGCACAGAGAAGCCGCGGCCATTACCAAGGTTATAGATCATGCGGTCCTTTTCCTCGAGTGCAGTGAGCGCCAAAAGGTGGGCGTCGGCAAGGTCGCGGACATGAATATAGTCGCGAATGCAAGTGCCATCCGGTGTCGGATAATCGGTGCCGTAGATGCGAATACTCTTCCTTCTGCCCAACGCTACGTCCAGGACGAGAGGGATCAGGTGCGACTCCGGTTCATGCGATTCCCCGCGTCCTGCAATGGCTCCGGCGACATTGAAATACCGAAGGCTGGCGTAGCGAAAGCCATGAATGCGATACATCCACGTCAGCATCTGCTCCACCAGCAGCTTCGATTCGCCGTAGGGATTGGTAGGGTGCAGCGTCGCGTCTTCTTCGATTGGGGTGCGCTCCGGTTGGCCGTAAACCGCGGCGGTGGAAGAGAAAACCAGCTTCCGTACCCCCGTTGCCAGCATGGCTTGAAAAAGAATTAACGTGGACGCGCTATTATTGCTAAAATACAGCTCAGGACACTGCATGCTTTCGCCCGCTTCAATAAGGGCAGCAAAATGCAGGACAGCATCAATTTTGTGGCTTCGGAGAGTGGCTTCCATCTTCGTTCGGTCGCCGACTTCCCCTTCGATAAAGGCCGAGCTTGCTGGTACCGAAAGGCGTTGGGAATGGGACAGATTGTCATAGACCACGACACGATGCCCGGCAGCCGCAAGCAGGTGGGCGACGGTGCCCCCAATATAGCCAGCGCCACCGGTGATGAGTGCGTTCAATTGGATTATCTCCTTATATATCAATGAACTTTTCCGTTGTCGGTGCAGTAAGCTGGAATGGTTGGTCGCTAGAGATGGTTGAAGGTTGAGGAAGGGAGAAGATTTGTTCCTGGACTCACCGAGATTCCCTCAGATAAAGCGAATCAACTATTTCCCGTTTGATGATAGGCCGAAAGCGCAAGTTTGCATATTTTGACGGGTCGGGTCCCCCCACTGGTTAATGTAACGATACCCGCCTCTGATAGACATGCGAGAATTTCATTTCAAAATTTCTAAGTTATGGCATACTCATTGGCAAACATAGCCAATTACGCAGAGCTTAGGAGCCTTTTCCCGGGCTCTGAGATTCACAGCATTAAACAGGCTGAAGTGCGGCCGTATTGCACTTTGACCTGGCAAAACTGTACTCGTCAAATTCGAGCAGCATCCTACGTTGTATGGCTGCTCGGCAAATTTGGCAGAGATGGATTTCACGTTGGATTTGAACTTTGTTCTCTGCTGTGGTTCTTGAATGACTCTTTGCCTGTGCCAATTCGGAGTCGGCAGTATTTCAAAAGATACCCTGACTGAACAGCCAGCCGGACGTGCCGGTACCGAAGAAAGATGTTGCTCCAAAATATTCTGAATCTGCGAACGTTTGAACGCGTTGAGGTAAAAGCGGTATGACAAGTTTTGCGACAAGAGAGCATTCAGTCCGGCCTGATACCGGGCTGCCCCCCCGCCGCTCGAGAGATCGAGAGCGCGTACCTTCCAGTCGACAACTAGCCACGTTCGGACTGTTGCCAGAACCAGAAGGAAGAAACAAATCCTTCATCGTAAGCCTGATCGTCAATGCTTCGGCAATCGCGCTGGTTCTGATTCTGTCCATCTTCATGGTTCATCAAGTCGTACAAAAGCCTGTGATCGAGACCGACCTCCTGCTTCCCATCACTCCCGTGAAGCCAGTGCGGCCGACGATTCACGTCAAGCCTCCGATCGTTCCTCCAACTCCGGATTTGCTGAACCGGATCGCACCCAAATTTACGTACCGCCGGCCCACGGAGAATGAACCTCAACCGAAGCTCGCTCGGGTCCATCTGAATAATGTCAGTGCACCCGTACTGCCACCGTACCGTCCTGACTCCGTTGCGTTGCCAGCGCAGCCGAAGGTAGGTCTGTTTCACACCAATATCCCAACTTCAGTCGCGAATAACATGGGCCAAACGTCGACAAAAACCGGCGGCTTTGGAGATCCCATGGGAGTTCACCCAAACCCGGGTGCAAATCGTCCGGCAAACATCGCAGCCTACGGTAGCTTCCAGAGTGCAGTGGGAGATTCTGCGGGCGCCGGCTCTGCACGTCGCGGGAAGGTTGGCGGGGTGAATTTTGGTTCCGGGTATGCGAATGGTGTCCCAGGCGGCAGCGGACGAGGAAAAGTTGCCTCCGTAGGATTCAATGACGGCGTTACAGGGGGCACCGGACATGGCCCTCATGGCAAGGTCACGGAAGGCGCCTTCAAGGACAATACCGCAGTCGAGACGCCGAAGGTGATGGTGGCCAACACCGGTAATGAAACGACGGTCGAGGTGATTTCTCACCCCACACCGCAGTACACGGCAGAAGCAAAGCAGCTGAAAATCCAAGGCGACGTCGTTCTGGAGGTTCGCTTCTCGGCTGACGGGCGGTGCCATGTCATCCGTGTCGTTCGTGGTCTAGGTCATGGGTTGGACGAGCAGGCGATTCGGGTGGCGGAAGCGACTCATTTCAAGCCTGCAACTCGCGATGGCCGGCCCGTCGACATTACCACATATTATCGAATTGATTTCCAGCTAGCATAATTGTTGGGAAGACGTGTTTAAACTTACGTAACATATGGTATTACCATTTTGAAATTTTTGGTAACGTATCGGTAATGTTCACGTATGATTGGATCGGCTTCCAGTGTGCGCATTGCGAGCAAACAACCCTCAACCAGGTAACTCAAGGAACACAATGATGCGATTTTCGAAACTTATCCCTCGAGGTTCACGCAACAGAGGACTGGCCCTCCTTCTGCTGGTGTCCATCACTCT
>DATJUD010000163.1:0-19845 GCA_035502695.1 Acidobacteriaceae bacterium | reverse complement strand
TATCTGTAAAACTTGGCCAAAGCTGTATGATTCATAATCAATGCGTTTCTTGCTGCGCCAAGCCACGAAATCCACCGCCGTCGCGCTGTTCCTCGGCCTGCTGCTGCGGCTCTGGTTCATCCATTATTATCCCGTCATTGAAGGCGACACGCTGGTCTATGGGGAAATCGCCCGTAACTGGTTCTGGCATGGAACCTTCGGGTTGATGCGTGTCCACGGCATTGAGCCCACCGTGGTTCGCTTGCCCGGCTATCCGCTCTTTCTCGGGCTATGTTTCCTCATCTTCGGCATCGACCACTACACGCCCATCCTCATCATCCAGGCCATCATGGACCTGGCCACCTGCATGTTGGTCGCCGGCTTCTGCGTTCGCGTCATATCTCGCCGCGCCGGAATCGTTGCCCTCTATCTCGCGGCCCTCTGCCCCTTCACTGCCAACTATGTCGCTTCCCCACTGACCGAAACTCCCACGTTGTTCTGCATTGCACTTGGCCTCTACGCCCTCGCCCGCTATGTCGAGCGTCCCGGCTTCACCGCCTGGTTCTGGGTGCTCGTTTTCAGCATCAGCTACAGCGCCCTATTGCGTCCCGATGGCCCTCTGATCGGCCTCGTCCTGGTGCCCGCCATGTTCTGGTATGCACGCCCAAAAATCTCCGCCGGGCGCAGCGCTCGGCTCGCCATCTTTTGCACTTTGTTGGCAATGATCCCATTTGTTCCCTGGACCATTCGCAACGAAGTCAGCATGCATACTTTTCAGCCGCTCGCTCCGCGCTACGCCAATGACCCGAATGAATTCGTTCCCCATGGCTGGATTCGCTGGGTGAAAACCTGGGCCGCCGAGTACACCTCCACCGCCGACACCTACTGGAACGTGAATGGCGCACCCATCGACATCACTCTGCTTCCCTCCCGCGCGTTCGATTCGCCCGCGCAAAAAGCAGAGACCGCGAAGCTATTCGACGAATATAACAAGACCGAAATCATGTCGCCGGCCCTCGATGCGAAATTCAATCAACTCGCCCAGCAGCGCATCGATCGCCATCCCATCCGCTACTATGTCGAAATGCCGCTGGTGCGGCTGGCAGATATGTGGCTGCGCCCTCGAACTGCGCAATTGTGGATTGAGTTGCGCTGGTGGCAGTATGAACACCATCCCGCCGAGACCATCTTCTGCTGGGCCTACGCCGGGCTGAACCTGGCCTATATTCTTCTGGCCGCCTGGGGACTGCGCAAGCACGTCCCCTTCGCCTCTGTCCTGGTGGCGTATGCCATTGTTCGCAGCCTGCTGTTGCTCACCGTCGAAACTCCCGAGGCTCGCTACACCCTCGAATGTTTTCCGATGATTTTCATCCTCGCCGCCGCCGCGATAACCCTCCGCACTCCTCGCTCATCCGCTATTTCTGCACCACCTGCGTCTTCGAGTTCGTCTTAATCTTGAACACCGACGACGAAACCTTCGTGTTGTATTCAATATTTTTGTAATACGCAGTCCGCGTATCGCCGGAAGGCTCATACAGAATCTGCTTCAACGAGACCGCACGCGTCGGATCTACCCAAATGGTCACATGCGAAACATTCGCTCGCACCCCGGCATCTTTGCTCACCAGGTCCAGCTTCGCGGTCTGCACTCCGTCAATCGTTTCCATGCCCTGGTACGTAATGTTCCAGTTTTTCTTCAGGTCGCTGCCGCTACCGCCAAATCCCAGCGTCAGATACGTCCCCCATTGCGCCTGCTTGTCGCCCGCGTGAAACACCGTCAGCTGGTTAATCTGCGGCTGGAAAAACTGGGCCACTCCATGGCTGTACACGATCGTCTTTTTGGCCGGCTGCCCGTCCGCCGTCTCAATGTCGATCGCCACCCGCGCCGAAGGGCCGGAGCCTTCGTAATAAATCACTCCTGTCTGCGTATCCGTGCTGCTGACCACGAGCTCAAACACGTCCCACTGGAAATTCGCTTTCGCGGAATGAAATCTTGCCGCCGCTGCATCCAGCTCCGTCAGCACATGATTCAGATCTCCGCTCGCCGGCGCCTGCGCCCAACCCATCCCGATGCACAGCCACACCACCGCGGCCACCGCCAACATTTTTACCGCACCACTTCTAAATCCTGAAGCGTACATCGTTCCCTTCATAGCTTCCTTCCTGAAATCGAACCGGCTATTGCGTTGGATGCTTCTGCGGGCATGACTGAAACCCGCGCTGCAGGCGGGTCTCTGCCTTGTTACTTCGTCTTTTCACTCTGCGGAATCGCCTTTATCGGTGCGCCCACACCCGGTACGCGATCGTCTTGCCATCGGCTCCCTGTACCGCTTCATAGCGGTCAATGGTCACGTTGCCGGAAATTGGTGTGATCGCCGCTTGAATCTCCTGGCTCAAATCACCGGCATATTTGAAGGAAGACAGCGTCTCCACATCAATCTGGTAGGTCAGTCCATTCTGCCCATCCGTCTTCACCAGCACCTGGCTCGGCGGCAGCGTCCGCTCCACTGGCCGATCGTGAAAGTTGATAAAGCGCGGCGACACAAAAATGAACAACAGAATCAGCGTCACCATCACGTCGTAATGCGCGCTGCCCCGCTGATACGTCCAGAAAATGTAACTGCGAAGAATTTTCTTCATCCGCTGCCTCTCTCAAATTCCCGCACCGCGATGCATTCGCGGCCGCCCCAGGTCCCTGGGTGCCCCACATCTCGCTTCTGAGATGTGGGATGCTCGCACCGCGAATCTCGGGGTGCCCCATCCTTCGCGCCCTCTGCGAAGGGTGGGAATAGCATGACGCTCGCACCGCAGTACGCCTTTAACTCGATCTAGCCTCAATCGACTTCAACCCGCCCATATACGGCTGCAGCGCCGTAGGAATCGAAATGCTCCCATCCGCCTGCTGATAATTCTCTACAATCGCCAGCCACGTCCGCCCCACCGCCAGCCCGCTGCCATTCAGCGTGTGAACAAATTCCGTCTTCTTCTGTCCCTGCGGACGATAGCGAATGTTCGCCCGCCGCGCCTGAAACGCCTCAAAGTTCGAGCACGAAGAAATCTCGCGATACAAATTCTGTCCCGGCAGCCAAACCTCCAGGTCATACGTCTTCGCTGCGGAAAATCCCAGATCCCCCGCGCACAAATTCATCACCCGATACGGCAACTCCAGCGCCTGTAGAATCGCCTCCGCATGCGCCGTCAGTCTCTCATGCTCGGCATACGATTGCTCCGGCGTCACAAACTTCACCAGCTCCACCTTCTGGAATTGATGCTGCCGCACCAGCCCGCGTACATCTTTTCCATACGCCCCCGCCTCCGCGCGAAAACATGGCGTGTACGCCGTCACGGAAATCGGCAGCTGCTTCTCGTCAAGAATGTCGTCACGATACAGATTCGTCAGCGGCACCTCCGCTGTCGGAATCATCCAGTGATCATTGAAGAGTGCCCGATCTTTGCGTCTGGAATCTTCGTCGCCATATTCCCTTTCCCGGCGCTCCGATTCCTCCTGGGCTTCGAAATCTGGATCAGCGCAGCGAAATAAGTCTTGCGCAAACTTCGGCAGCTGCCCCGTCCCAAACAGCGACGCCTCATTCACCATGTACGGCGGCAGCACCTCGCGATACCCATGCGTCCCTGTATGCAGGTCGAGCATGAAATTCGCCAGCGCCCGCTCCAGCCGCGCCCCCGCATCCCAATACACCGCAAAACGAGCCCCGGAAATCTTCGCCGCCTGCTCGAAATTCAGAATGCCCAGTTGCTCGCCCAGCTCCCAATGCGGCTTCGGCGCAAAATCAAACGCCCTTGGCGTACCCCATCGGCGAACTTCAACATTGTCCTCCGCCGACGTTCCCGCCGGCACACTCTCCGCTGGCAGATTGGGAATCTGCTGCAGCACCGCCTGCATCTGCTGCTCCGCCGCCGCCGCGTCCGCAGTGCAGCGCTCAATCTCTTCTTTCAAGCCTCGCGTCCGCGCCATCCAAGCCGCGGCGTCCTCGCCCTTCTGCTTCCGCTTGGCCACTTCCGCAGAAATCTGGTTGCGCTCCGCCTTCAACATCTCCGCGCGAGTTATGGCGGAACGCCTCTTTAGATCCAACACCTCAAAGCCGTCGAGCATGGCGGCAACATCCGCCCCGCGCCGGCCAAGCCTCTCCTTCACCCGTGCCAGGTTTGCCCGCACATATCCCAAATCAAGCATAAGCATTCATTTTACAGGGCTCTCGGGTGGAGAGAAGATATGCCATCCCGACCGAAGTAGAGGACCAGCTGTTTGCCATTCCAACGGGAAAAGAGGGTGCCCCATCCTTCGCGCTCTTTGCGAAGGGTGGGATAGAGAGAGCCCGTCAGCTCTCGATCCCCAACTCCCGCATGGCATTCTCGTTGTAAACCTTCCGCAAAATTTGATCCGGCAAATTGATCCCGGAAATCTCCCACCTACCCTGCGGCGGCTTCGGCGCAGGAGCATAGTCGAAATATTCATCATCCGTCTCGAAAAATCTGTAATATATCTCATACAGCCGATCGCCGAAAGTCTGCTGCGGCACATCCGTCGCATGCGGGCTCGCATCCGTCCCAAACAAAATTCTGTCTTGATACTTGTCGAAGAATTTCTGCGACGCCCGCGGCTGCCGTCCCAGCTCCCCAATCCGCGCCGCCGTATCCACCGTCATGTGCGGGAACCGATCCAGATTCTCCGAAACATTCTGCAGATTCTCCGCGTAATTCCCCACATGCAGCACGATGAAGTGCGTATTCGGATGACGCTCCATCATTCGATTCCGCGCCGCAATCAACTCCTCGAACTTCGGGAAATCCCGCCCGTAAAACGACCAGTCAGGATGATTGTGCAGCTCCTCATAGCGCTCGTTGAACCGGTCCGTCGGCGTAAAAAACGCGACTGGGTCGGCAATGTGGATGGCCACCGGCATCTTCAGTTGCCCGCACGTATCCCACATCGGATCGAAGCGCTTGTCGTCAATCGCCACCAGCGTGCCGCTCGTAATGTTCGACCGCAGATACAGTCCCAGCGTCTTCAAAATTTTCAATCCCCGCGCGCCGTCGCGATGCGCCTGCTCAATCGCCTCCGCCTGCAGCTGCGGGTAATTCGGCTCCAGAAACTTCTCGTAGATCGGCTCCGTCATCGTGTAAAACCGGTCGCGATACACCTCGTCATAGCACGCAATCGTTTCCTTCAGTCCGCTGCCGTAGCCTCCCGTCAAATCCACCATCGACCGAATATTTTTCCGATCCATCACCGCCAGCAGATACTCCGGCGTGGCGTTGAAGGCTCGCGCCGCGCTCAATGCGACCCCATTTTTATTCCTGGCGGCAAACGTGATGTGCGTATGAATGTCGATCACGGGATATTTTGCCCGCGCCACATGCGTCTCCGGCACGCGCAACATGCTGCGCGGCTCATAATCTTCCAGACTCAGCGGCACGCCCTGCGAACCACCTGTCGCGCCGTCCTCCGCCTTCCCTTCTTCACGCGGCGTCACCATCCCGGCCGCACTCGCCGCCTTCGCAACCAGGCCCATTCCAGTCCAGCGAAACAAATCACGACGATTCATCTTTGCGTTCTCCTGCTCCTCATAGTCCTCCAGCGCACGTTTCCTTGCAACAGACGCGGCTCTCCCCACATTCTTCCGCATAACACGTTTGGATTTAGAAAATGATGGCGGCAAATCGCCGCCTGCCCCAGGTCTCGGTCGCCGCTGTAACTCTCCTACTGCCTGCCCTCTATTGCGGCATCGATTTAAACCGCACCTCGCGCTTTTCGATCATTTCATCCGCGGATTTGTCTCGTCCGCTATCCGGATGGTGCACCGCCAGCACGCCGCGCAGCACATAATAGCCTTCATCCGCGCGCACTTTTCCATTGCCGCGAACAATGGTTCCGTGGAACGAATACCAGACGCCGTGCACCACTCGCGTCTGAAAGCTGATCTCCCCACCATCGATTGAAGATTGGTCGAAGAAAAATGTCAGTGGAGTATTGCTGTCGGTTTCCGCATCGCCCAGTTGCGTAATGTAGCCGCTCAGTTTGTTGCGATCCAGGTCCAGCTCAATTGAGTTATTGCTGTGATCGAACTCGTACGACCCCCACACATCCCCAGGCAAACTCGACGGCTCCTGCGCGGAATCGATGGCGCGATTCGCATCCGCTTCGGACTGGTCCTGGTACATTTCGGAACGTTGATGCAGGCTCGGTGTCGACCCCTGTTGCGCCCATCCGCACGCGAATCCTGCGCATACACAGCCGCAGGCAACCGCTTTCCCTATCCACCCACGCACGCATCGCCCGGACCATCTCTTCGACCGGAAGCATCGCATGGCGCGTCTCCCTTTCGACCTTCCGGCGTTTCCGCAACCACTCCTGCGGAACTGCAGTCTCGGCCCATCCTACTCTGCAAACCGATTGCGGTCCTGTTTCAACCGGCGAACCATTCGCCCCAATGATCGCATGCCCGCGGCTCGCATCGTCTACAAAAAATCTCCCTCGCGCGCCGGCAATGCTTTCCCGCTGCGCACTTCCCTCGGCTTCGCCATCACATCCAAACGCATCAAAATCTTTCTCGCCAACCCCGTCAGTGGAATCCCCCCCAGCTTGCTCTCCAGAATCCAGTCATGCCGCTCCAGTTTGCGTTTCTTCCCCGCACCTAGAAACTTCTCCGGCGGCACCGCAAACACTTCCACATAAAAATTTGTATTCGTAATCGCATGACGGATGCGCAACACCGGCTCGCTCTTTCCCGCCTCCTCCAACCCCGGCAACTCCCACATGCCCGCCATCTGCGAGGCATTGTCCGGCCGCTGCACCAGCAGCACTTCCGTTCGTTTGCTCTCGCCTTCCGCCGGCCGCGTCACCAGCGCGTAATGCGTAATGCGGCTAATGATCTGTTTACGCGGCGCCGCCACATGTTCGCCCTTGGTTCCGCAAAATTTCTCCACCGGGCAAACCATGCACTGCGGCGATCGCGGCAGGCATACCGTCGCCCCCAGTTCCATCATTGCCTGGTTAAATGTTCCCGGAGCTTTCGTGTCCAGCAGCCATCCCGCGGTCTCTTTCAGCCGAGCCCCCAATCCTGCCCGTCGCGCCCCCGACTTCCCCAGCATCCGTGTCAGCACCCGCTCAACGTTGCCATCGATCACTGCCACCGGCTCATTGCGCGTGATGCTGGCAATCGCCGCTGCCGTGTAATCTCCCACACCCGGCAGCCGCCGCAATTCCTGTGAGGTATGCGGCAGCGATCCTCCATGCTCATTCACCAGCAACTGCGCGGCACTGTGCAGCATGCGCGCCCGGCGATAATAGCCCAGCCCGCTCCACATGGTCAGCACTTCGTCTTCTCGCGCCAGCGCCAGTGACACCAGCGATGGAAATCTTTGGATGAATTGCGTGTATCGCGCCACTACCGTCGCCACGCGCGTCTGCTGCAGCATCACCTCCGACACCCAGATGCGGTACGGGTCGCGAGTCTGGCGCCACGGCAAATCCCGTGCATTCAGCCGAAACCAGCTCAGCAATTGCTGCCGGATTTCCTCCCCATCCTGCTCTGTGAGGGCCGCGGGTTCCATGGCATGATTTTATCGCCGAGTAGCAACAATGTATCCAGAACAATTTCGCCGTTGTTGTGCAACACTTTTGTTCAGTCCGCACGCGCCATAATTCTTATATGCCGATGGTATCCAGATCGATAAAGGCCTTTTTCAATCGCCGCGAATTCAAGCGCGGTTTGCCGGCCGCCAGTGGTGGAGAGGTCATTCAATGGTGGGAAAGCCGACGCCTTTTTTTTAACTTGGTGGTCGGTTGCACTGGCATATTGACCTGCATTCTTTGCATCGCATGTGCGGTGATTGCTGAATCCTTCGTCGGCGAAGCGATTGGAATGCCCGACGGCCCCCTCCTCGGCGTTTTTTTCATTCTCTTCTACGGAATCCTTGCCAATGTCTTTTATACGGGTGGGTGGATTGCAGAGATTCTATTGAGAGCTTCTACAACGGCCAAAAGATCAGCTGCGTTCGCGCTCAACGCTTTTCGTGTGGGGATGGGATTTTCGATACTTCTGACGCTTTTCCCTGCCGTCCTTTCCTGGCTCGCATTCGCGATCGCCTTATTGCATGGCCAAAAACACGGTCCTCCCGGCGAATAGCCTTCGATTTCTCTTCTTGCAAAGCGAAGTTTCTACCGCAACTGCGCCCCGCCACAAAATCTTTCTCCCCGCAAACACAAGAAAGCCGCCCTCACGGGGCGGCTTTCCGGTTTCCCAACGGTGCGGCGCGAACTAGTCGCCCATCACCGGCTCTTCTTTCTTCGCGGCATCCGTTACCTTGGGAGCTGGCGCAATCAGCGTATCGATTGCGATAAAGTTCTCCTTCGGCTTCTCGCCCAGAACATGCTCGCGATAGAGCCGCGCCATCTGCGCATTCTCGGCATCCTGCTTCATCTTCGCTTCGCGCGCGCGAATCTTCTCTTCGCGCGAGTTCTTGGCGATGCCCAGCTTGTCCAGCGTGTCGTTGGCGGCCGCATCCACGTGGCTCTGGTTCAGGATTAGCGTGTTCTGCGCATCGCCCATGCCCACCTTGCGGCCGCCCGCGAAAATCTCGTGCCGGCCATGCTCCTCGTACCACTTGGTCAGAGTCGCGGTCATGTGCATCTTCTCAATAATGTTGCGCCATCCCACACCCGTGTTGTACGCGCAGAAGCTGATTTCGCCTTCCTGCGTCGCGTACGGAATAATGCACTGCTCGGTCCGACGGAAGTCGTAGTTGAACAAATCCTGGAACCACATGCCTGCGATGAACAGGAAGTTCCAGCGATCCGCGCGGCGCTTCTCAATGTCCGCCATGGTGCGGTCGCCCGTCACCTTGCCGTAATTTCTACCGGTCGCGCCAAAGCACTTATCAAACTTCTGCAGCAGGTCCAGAATCCGGAAGTGTGTCGGCGACTTGGTTGGATCGTAGTTGCGCAGCAACGCCAGCGATACGCCCAGGATCGACAGGAACTTGCCGCGTGCCGCATCGTTCACCTTGGCAACATCCTTCGCCAGGCGATCCGCATTCAAAAACGCGGTCACAGGAACCGCTTCCTTGGTTTCCTTATCGATCATCAGCGCCATGCCGATACCGCAATTCGGGTGGCATCCGCAGCTCAATTGTCCCCAGTCATGGTTCGGTCCATGAACCAGATCCGCCCAGTCAGAGAAGGTGCTCATAAAGCTGATCGGGAACCAGTCGCGGGTCGGTTCGCCCAGCCCGGTCTGATTCTTGATGTCATGCGCCATGTGGCTCAACGTGTAGCGCTGCGCCAGCCGACGTTCATCGCTGATGTCCTCATCACGGCCAGTAAATGAAACCGGCTGGAAGCTCAAAAAATTAATCGTCTTCGGATTGTCCAGCGCGAACTGAATAATATGTCCGACCTGCTCGTTATTGATCCCGTTAATAATCGTCGTCACAGGAACAATATCGACGCCGGCTTCATGCAGGTTGTGGATGGCCTGCAGCTTCACGTCGAACAGGTTGCCCACCTTGCGATGCGAGTTCGCAGCATTGCCGATTCCATCGAACTGCAGGTACGCATAGCGCAGGCCCGCTTCCGCAGCCGCACGGCAAAATTCCTTGCTCTTCGCAAACTCAATTCCGTTCGTCGCCGCCTGTACGGAGTTGTATCCAACCTTGCGCGCATACGCCACTGCATCCAGAAAATACGGCGACAGCGTCGGCTCACCGCCGGAAAACTGCACCGACATCTGGCGACGCGGCTTGATGGAAATTGCATTGTCCAGCATGGTCTTGATTTCTTCCCATGTCAGTTCATGCACAAATCCAACCTGGTTCGCATCCATAAAGCACGGATCGCACATCATGTTGCAGCGGTTCGTCAGATCGATGGTCAGCACCGAACCACGCCCGTGCGTAATTGTCGAGGTGCCGTGATCGTGCAGCTTCTCATCATTGTGGGCACGAATATCGCGGCCCGGAAAAACCTCTTCCAAATGCTTGAAGAATGCTGGATCGATCGACATCACATCTTCAAAATGTCCATGCTTGGGGCAATCCTTCACCATCAGGATCTTGCCATCGCGCTCGATAATCTGCGCCTTAATCTCGCCGACCTTCTCGTTCAGCAGCACTTCATGCGGCAGCTTTCCGTCCACAATCTGCTGGCGAATCTCCGGCAGACACTTCGGACATAGCGAGTCCGTGGTCCGCGGCCACCCTAGCGGCGGCTTCTCTTTCTGATAGGACTTCAGCAGCGGCTTGTCGGACCATTTCGGCGTAAAGGACGCATTCGGGCGGATACTGTTGACCTTCTCAAATACGGCCCACGCACCCTGCGCCGCCCAAGTTACCGTCTTTTCCGCGATTTTCATTGCTTTCGGCATTTCGTGCTTCTCCTGAAATTCATGCTCGGATGGTTGTCATTGACGTCCAGCGAGGAAACCTCCCCCACCCATCGAACGCCCGGCTAAGTCCCTGCAATCAAAACATTACAAATCTTTCGGGGTTGGACTCCGGCGTACCGTGCCGTTTCGCTATCCTTATAGAAAGGCGCGTAGCACACACCCCATACTCTCTTGGATAGCTTACGTACCTAAGTCGATGTATCGGAACGGCTCTCCATTGAACGGCTGTTTTTACGCATCCGATGGAGATTAAACCACCGTGAACGGAACCGCTTGAAAGTAACCTATTGGCTTGACTTTAAAGGCCTGACCTCTTGCTGATGACGCTTTCGCCACCCCCGTACCCCATGATCATTCCGAGTCGCCGTGGCGACAGAGATCTGCGTTTTGTTCGCTCAACCAAATTCAATTTGGAAGACAGCACTCAGATGTCAGTCCGCCTGGCTAAGCAGACGAAATGGCCTGCTCTCCCCTTGACGCCTAGGGTAGATCAGCGCTACGCTTACCTTACCCTCGATGACTAGGGTAAAACACTATGGCAAAAAATGACCTGCAGGGCGCGCTCGATCTCCTGATTCTCAAAACTCTTTCGCAGCTGGGTTCGATGCACGGTTACGGCATCGTGATGCACATCCGCCGCGTCAGCGATGAAACCCTCATCGTGGAAGAAGGCTCACTCTATCCCGCGCTGCACCGAATGGAGCAGCACGGTTGGGTGCGCGCCAACTGGGCTGTTACCGACTATGGCCGCAAAGCCAAGTGGTACGCCCTCACCCGTACTGGCCGGGAGCAGTTGGCCAGCCGCGAAAAAAATTGGGCCCAGGTTGTCAAAGGCGTCGATGCGGTTCTGCGTTTTGCATGAGGTGAACGATGGCACTCCTTCGAAGAATTCTCTCGCTGGGACGACGCGCGCAGATCGACAACGAGATCGACGCAGAGCTGCACGAGCACATGGCCATGTGCATCGACGACAACATGGCCCAGGGCATGAGCCGCGAAGCCGCAGAGCGCGATGCGCGTAAGCGATTCGGCAGTCCGACGGCCACGCGCGAACGTGTCTCTGCCGAGGATGCCGCCCTCGGTCTCGAAAGCCTCTGGCACGATGTGCGCGATGCCCTGCGCGTCTTTGTCAAAAGCCCAGGCTTTTCCCTCGTCGTAGTCGCCACGCTGGCGCTCGGCATCGGCGCCAACACCGCAATCTTTCAGCTTCTCGACGCGGTTCGCATGCGCGCTCTTCCCGTCGCGAATCCCGGCGAATTGGCGGAGGTGCGAATCGTCGGAGGCAATCGCGGATTCGGAGTCACCGACACCGAATTCACCGATTTCACCGTGCCCATGTGGCAGCAGGTGAAGCAGCACCACGACCCCTTCTCCGGCGTCTTTGCATGGCGGACCGACGTCTTCCAGGTCGGCTTCCATGGTGAATCTCGTCGCTTTAACGTGCTCGAGGTCAGCGGAGATTTCTTCAATGTGCTGGGAATCGCTCCTGTGGAGGGCCGTCTCATCGAACCGCAGGACGAAACAGGCTGCCAGATCACTCGCGTCGTGGCCAGTTACTCCTTCTGGAAGTCAGAAATGGGCGGCGAGCCGATCACCGCAAACACCACGATCCGCGCCGAAGGAAGATCGGTGCAAGTTCTCGGCGTCACGCCACCGTCCTTTTTTGGCATGGTCGTGGGCGACCGCTTCGATCTTGCGTATCCCACCTGCACCCCCGCCCACCCGCGCGCCGAATCGTTTGTCTACTCCGTGATGGGACGCCTCAAGCCAGGCTGGACCCTGAAGCAAGCCTCAGAATATTTCAACGCGCTCAGCCCGGGTCTCTTCGCCAAGACCGCGCCCGCGGGCTACGGCAGTGCGGGCCTCAAGACCTGGAAAGACTTTCGCCTGGGAGTGTATCCCGCCGGCGCCGGAGTCAGCTACCTGCGCGATCAATACAATTCCTCGCTGGAGATTCTGCTGGCGATTACCGGACTGGTGCTGCTGATTGCATGCGCGAATCTGGCCAACCTGATGCTGGCTCGCGCCAGTGTCAAGAAGCGCGAGTTTGCCATCCGCATGGCGTTAGGCGCATCGCGCGGCCGTCTGCTGCGTCAGATTCTGCTGGAAAGCGGGTTGCTCGCGGCCTGCGGCGCAATCCTGGGCGCTGGCCTCGCGCAACCGCTCAGCCGGGCGCTGGTCAACTCTCTCGACACCAGCCAGAACACGATTCACCTCACGATCGTGCCTGACTGGCGCGTGCTCCTGTTCGCCGCGGCCGTCGCCATCGCCACCTGTCTCATCTTCGCCACTCTGCCAGCGCTGCGCAGCACCGGAGCAGAGCCGCTTTCGTCGCTCAAATCCGGCGAGCGCGGAGTGGTCGGCAATCGCGAGCGATTTTCTGTGCAGCGCGCCATGGTCATTACCCAGATCGCCGTTTCCATGGTGCTTCTCGTGGGCGCGTTGCTCTTTGTGCGCAGCTATCGCAATCTGTTGACATTGAATCCCGGAATACGCGAGCGTGGCATCACAGTCGGCTTCTTCATCTTTCCATCGACCAATATCAAACCGCAAAACCTTGCCGACTACAAACGGCAAATGCTCGATGATGTGCGCGCGATTCCGGGTGTCGAAAACGCCGCTACGACCACCAACACCCCTTTGAACGGCACTACGTGGGGACACTATGTGGATGTTGGCTCGGCGAATGGACCCAGCCGATTTACCTACGTCTCTCCAAGCTATTTCGCCACGCTGGGAATTCCGATCCTCCAAGGGCGCAATTTCAGCGATCGCGACACCAACGCGAGCCCACTGGTTTTGATCGTCAACCAGGCCTTCATCCGGAAGTATGTCAGTGCACCTTCGCCGCTCGGAGTTCAAGTCCACGTGCGTCCCGAGCCGCAGTATCCCGAGCGAACCTACCAGATCGTCGGCGTTGTTCCCAATACAAAGTATTCGGACCTTCGAGAAGCCGTGCAGATCCAGGCGTTCGTTCCCATCGCGCAGCTTCCAGTAACGGCACAGAACCCCTTTGTGGCGATGCTGATCGCCTCCCGCACTCCGGCAGCGGATCAATTAACTGTGGGGCATATGCTTGGCGAAAAGTATCCTGGCATCCAGATGCAGTTTTCTAACTTGCACCAGAACGTCGTCGACCATCTAGTGGGCGATCGCATGATGGCCAGGCTCTCCGGTTTCTTCGGATTTCTTGCAGCTCTTCTCGTGGTGGTTGGACTGCACGGAGTTCTCTCGTATTTCCTCGCGCAGCGCCGCCGCGAAATCGGCATTCGCATGGCCCTCGGAGCAAGCCGCAGCCGTGTCGTCGCAGCCATGCTCCGCAGTGCCTGTTTCATACTGTTAGCCGGCTTGCTTGCAGGTACTGTGCTCGCGCTCCTCGCCGCCCGCGAAGCCAGCACCTTGCTCTTCGGCTTAAAGCCGTGGGACCCCGTGATCCTCGCTGCCGCCGCTGTACTCTTGGCAGTCGTCACCCTGTTGGCCAGTCTGGTTCCATCCATGCGCGCGGCCAATGTGAATCCACTCGACTCTCTCCGTGCTGAGTAGGCAAGTCAATCAATACAAGGGCCGACGTTAGACCTCTATCGAAGTTGACGGTGCTTTACGCGCAGCCAGTTCTCCTGAGTAAAGGGTCAAGCCCATGCAAGAATTCAGTTCACGTTCTGAGCAACGGCAGTATCGGTGATCCAGAAAACTAGCGCTGCATTAAGTCTCGCTGTGTGCCGAATCGTCAAATCACTCATCTCATTCCAATTCTCTGGGGTAGTGCCAGAGGTTGTTAATTTCCCACTCGTTCTCTCCATCCAGATGAACAATCTCGTAACACGCCGGTGGTATCCTCTACTCCACATGAGACCAGGACCGCTTCACCTCCTCTGCGTGTCGGCACTGCTTACAACCGCTCTCACGACCGGCGCACAATCTGCCAGCCCGTCCAACGCTGGATCGCAGCCGAAAACCGTCACCTTCGACGCCGCGACTGCAGCACTCGTCCTGCAGGCCCACGGACAAGGCGTACAGATCTACACCTGTACCAAAGCCGCGGATTGGGCCTGGAAGTTGAAGGCGCCCGACGCCACGTTATTCGATCGGGAGGGCAAGGTGATCGGCAAACATTTCGCCGGGCCAACCTGGCGGCTCAAGGATGGAAGTGAAGTGCAGGGCAAGGCGGTGCAGGTTCGACAGCAGCCCGGCACCATTCCATGGCTGATTGTTGCGGCGCATTCGACCGGCGGCAAGGGTCGCCTGAGCCATGTCGACATCGTGCGACGCACCGATACACAGGGCGGTTCCGCTCCATCCACCGGATGCGACGCAGCCCATGCAGGAGCCGAGGTACGCATCCCCTACTCTGCGATCTACAGCTTCTTCGATACCAACAAATAATTTCTCTTCCGAATCAATACACCCTCGAAGCCGCCGCTCACCGCCAATTTCAGAATCCGCTCAACGTCACTTTGCCGATTGCTTTCCCGCTCTCCGCAAGGGAGTGGGCCTTCTTCAGGTTTTCGACGTTGATGGGGCTGAAGGTGAGCGTCTCCGTCGAGCGCAATTCACCGCGATCGACCATCTCCGCCACGCGAGTCAGCAGGTGTCCCTGCTCGCCCATGTCCTCCGTCTGCCACATCGAACGTGCAAACATGAATTCCCAATGAAGCGACGCAGCTTTCCGCTTCAGCGGCACCGCATCCAGTGTCGCGGGATCGTCGATCAGTCCGATTTTTCCCTGCGGAGCCAGGACCTCGACCAGTTGCGCAAAATTCCGCGCGGTCGCCGTCAGGCTGGCGATGTACTTCACTGCAGGCACATGCAATCTACCGATCTGCTCAGCCAGTGGCTTGGTGTGATCGATCACGTAGTCAGCCCCCATCTGTGTTACCCACTCCACTGTTTCCGGCCTCGACGCAGTCCCAATCACAGTCAGTCCCGTGAGTCGATGGGCGAGTTGTACAAGTATCGAACCCACACCGCCGGCAGCTCCGCTTACCAGCAACGACGAGCCACTTTCGCCTTCGCGAATGCCAAGCCGATCGAACAGTAGTTCCCAGGCGGTGATACTGGTCAACGGCAGCGCCGCAGCCTCGGCGAAGCCAATCGATTTCGGCTTGCGTCCCACCAGCCGTTCGTCCACCGCCTGGTATTCGGCGTTCGAACCCTGACGATCCAACGCGCCGGCGTAATAAACCTCATCGCCTATTTCGAAGCCGGTGACCGCGACGCCTTTATCAACCACCACGCCGGCAGCATCCCAGCCAAGCACCCGTGGCTTGCCTGTTGTGTCCGAAGCCGAGCCTTGGTGTCGCGCGCCCCGCACCTTCGTATCCACCGGATTCACTGAAACCGCACGCACATTCACCAGCAAATCCCGCGGCCCCAATTCCGGCTTCGGCAGATCCAATTCAACCAGCGAGTCCTCCGCTTCAATCGGCAGCGGACGGGTAAATGCAATCGCTTTCATGGTTTCCTCCAGTCTGGAATGGCGACCTACGCAGCCCGAATCAAGTCTACTAGCCAGATTGTGCACTGAAGAAGTCAAGCACAACGAGTCGCTGACGAGGCCTATGCCCGCTCAAACGCCTCTTCCCATAGTCAATCGAGTGACGATATAACGGTCTTTGGATAGTCATTCGAGTGGAGAAAAATCGATATTCTGCTCGCAGGAAAGAGGGAGGATTTTGATGAGCCTTTCCAAGGCGTTCGCTCTGCCGTGGATGCTGCTTCTGGCTTTCACGGTAGCACTTCCCGCAGGCGCGCAGAATGTGACTACCTCGCAGTATGACAACGCACGCACCGGCGCCAACCAACGAGAAACCATCCTGACACCGAGCAATGTCAACGCCACCCATTTTGGAAAGTTATTCACCCTGAAAGTCGACGGAGACATCTACGCGCAACCGCTCTTTCTTAAAGCGTTGGACATACCAGGCAAGGGTCGGCACGATGTGCTGCTTGTCGCAACCGAGCACGACAGCGTCTACGCCTTCGACGCCTACGGCCATCCCGCCACGCCGCTCTGGCACGTCAACTTCCTCAGCAAGGGCGTCACCACTCTTCCCGCGCAGGATGTCGAATGTCCCTTCATCGCGCCGGAAGTCGGAATCACCTCGACACCCGTCATTGATCCGAATACTGGAACGCTGTATGTGCTGGCGCGCACCAAACAGCAGAGCGGGTCGCAGCCGAGCCATTACTCGCAGCGTCTGCATGCCCTGGCGGTAACAACTGGGGCCGAAAAGTTCGGCGGCTCTGCCCAGATCAGCGCCACAATCAACGGCACTGGGACAGGTAGCCAGTCCGGAAAAGTGGAATTCGATCCGTTGCGCGAAAATCCTCGCGCCTCACTCGTATTGGCAAATGGAATGGTCTACCTTACGTGGGCCTCTTCCTGCGATGTCGGTCCGTATCACGGCTGGGTGATGGCCTATGACGCACACACCCTCAAACAAAAAGCGGTCTTCAATACTTCTCCCGACGCGGATGACAGCGGCATTTGGGCCAGCGACACAGGGCCCGCAGCCGACGCACGAGGCAACGTGTTTCTCGCAACCGGCAATGGGCGCTTCGATGCAGCCAGCGGCGGACGCGATTATGGAGATAGTTTGCTCAAACTCAACGGGCGAACCCTCAAGCTCGACGACTATTTCGCGCCGTTCAACGTCGACAAACTCGACGCCAACGATCAGGATCTGGGTTCCGGAGGCCCCGTGCTTCTGCCCACCCAATCCGGACCGCATCCGCACCTCGTCGTGATCGCCGGCAAAGAAGGCACAATCTACCTGGTCGATCGCGACCACATGGGGCATCATCAGCCAAACAACGACAGCCAGATTGTGCAAACGATACCCAGCACAGGTGGCGGCATCTATGGCTCCATGGCTTACTGGAATCACAACCTCTACGTGCTCACCGACAGTTCCAAGGATGCGCTCCGTCAATTTGCCGTGCGCGATGGAAAACTGGCACTGACAACGGGCAGCGGTTTCCGCTTCCCCGCGCTCTGCGCAACACCGACTGTCTCGTCAAACGGCATGCGCGATGGCGTGCTCTGGGTACTTCGCTCCAAGGCCTGGAACGAAGGCGACAGGCATGCGGTCTTGTATGCCTTCGACGCCTCGGATACTTCTCGCCTGCTCTACAACAGCGAGCAGAATCCATCTCGCGACCGTGCCGGACTGGCGCTTCGCTTCGATATTCCGACCATTATTGATGGGCATGTCTACGTCGGTGCCAAGCGCGAAGTGGATGTCTACGGGCTATTGCCCGAAAAGAAAGCAGCCAAATGAATTCGCGCAAGAGTCCGCACCTCGATTCAGCATCCAATGCTAAACCTGACTCACTTTGACCGCGACCAGCCGACACACGCGAGATTCATCAACCGATAAAAAGACTGCCATAAAATCAGCGAGCGAGGAGATTCACAATGTCCGTCGTGATGCTCTCGGGTCCCGTCGGGGCCGGCAAAACTACCGTCGCGCGGGAGCTAATCGCCATCTCTCCCGCACCGCTCTGTTATATCGAGGGCGACACTTTCTGGCCGCTCTTCGCGAAGCCCGACGAGAAGTCTCACAGAGAACGCTTCCGCTTGCTCATGCGCTCCGTCACAGCCGCCGCCATACCTCTTGCACGCAGCGGATATGAGGTGCTGCTGGACTTTTCTTTTCCCCTCGACTTCCTCGACACAGCCCGCAAAATCCTTAAGGAAATCCCGATTGATTTCGTCATGTTGCGTCCCAGTCTCGCGACCTGTGAACAGCGCGCGGCCGCCCGGCCTGAAGGCAGGATTGCCGACTACAACGTCTATCGCGATTTCTACAAGATGTTCGAGGGCCTTTCCAACCACGAAGTCGGGGATGTTGAGGCAAACCCAGCCTCCATCGCGCGACGCATCCGCGACGGCCTCGACCAGGGCATCTTCCGCCTGAACTCCTGACCCTGTCGATGATCGCGAACACATCTCCGCCTGCGTTTTTCTGTGCTTCCGCCTACGACATGATTCCTCGTCCAAGCGACGCAACAAAAACCGCATAAACGATCGCTGCCAGAACAATGGTCGTCCGGCTGCGCGCAATCACTGGCGCGGGCCGACCCTCCTCAATCTGTCCACTCCTCAGTGGAATCAATAGCAACAGGAAAGAAGACCCGCCAAACTCCAGAACAGCATCGGTGAAGTCGCCCCAGCCGTGACCTCGATACGCCAACGCCGCCACAGCCGCGCCCACAGTTGCGCTGATCCACGCGATACGAGCCACGCTGCGAGCCACCCGCCTT
This sequence comes from Acidobacteriaceae bacterium, assembly GCA_035502695.1. GTDB lineage: Bacteria > Acidobacteriota > Terriglobia > Terriglobales > Acidobacteriaceae > JAKAAZ01. The sequence goes on along the minus strand of DATJUD010000163.1, from coordinate 1,195 downwards.
TGCGGCCAAACCCTGAGCAATTCATTTGAAATGATGCGTGCCGTCACAACATACAGCACGACGCCGATAACAATGGCGATCGTGCGTTCCCAAATCGTGACGTGACCCAACAAAAACTCCGCGAAAAAATAGAGATCGCCATATTGCCTGTGCATCGCATGAATCAGATAACCCGATTCCCAAAAATAACTGAATGCCGTCATGAAGATCAGGAATACCCGCAGCGCCAACCGTTGCACGGGAACCAGCCGAAGACACACCAACGCAACCGTGCCCATCAGCACGTTCGCGACCGGGCCCGCAGGATCGATCCATCCGGAGCGAACATCGCAACGAAACAGTGACGAGCTTAAAAGCAGGATGTGCCCGTGCAGCGCGAGACATACACTCCCATGTCCGAGTGCCTCGTGATCGAACGTCACCACGCACATCGCCAGAACGGACACTGCCGCCACGGTGAACCAGTCGTTCTTGTTCTCAGGCAATCTCATCGTGAATCCAACTTTGTGTCACTCAGCGATGCTCGCCGGCCATTTGTTTGTATCGATCCCCTTGAACAGTAGCCACCCCGCCAGCGCAATCATTGCCGCAAACATCGGAATCGCCAGGAACATGGACCCAGAGGATAGGGAAAGCACAATCAGCAGGTTTCTTGTGATGAAGCCGAGGCCGGCCAGCATTAACAATATCCCTAGCCACTTTGGCAGGTATGCTGATCCGTACATCAGGTATCCACGCAGTGCTGTCGCTATACCGTAGAAAACCATAAATATGCTTCCGCCATAGGCGTACATGGTAAGCGAGGAGTAGATGAAGAGACTTCGTTGTTCCTGGGACAAGTAGTTGTGCACATGGGCGTCCAATACAGGAATAGAAGATACAAAGTAAAAAAGCTCCGCTGTTGCAAATGTGGCTGTGGAAACAATCCCAAAGAAAGCCGCAAGAAGAGACAGCATGTAGCTAACTGGCCGCAACAGCAAATAGAAAATCAACACCAGAGTGACGTCACACACCGCCTCGACGAGATAGAAGACGAAACTTGCACCGAAGAGCCTGGCATGTCGTGCCACGTTGTCTGCCGTTCCAATCGGATTGGACGATACCAGAAGCTTTCCCGGCACATATACCTCGGCAAAGGCACCAGCGACGATCGAAATTAAGACCAGAAGACCGGCTATCCTCGCAATCTTTTGCG
>DATJUD010000162.1:0-10562 GCA_035502695.1 Acidobacteriaceae bacterium | reverse complement strand
GTACGCGCATTGAGGACACGGCGGCGCTGTGCGATCGGGTGGATCAAACGATTCGCGAGACCATTCCGAAGGACGAGCTCGGCACCATCATCGATAACATTGGTCTGCCTTATAGCGGAATCAATCTTTCCTACAGCAATTCCGGAACCAGCGGTTCATGGGACGCCGATACTACGGTGACCCTGCAAAAGAAACATCATCCCACGGAGCAATACATTCGCGAATTGCGTGTAAAGCTGGCGCGAGACTATCCGGGCGTGACCTTTTATTTTCTGCCGACCGACATCGTGAACCAGATTCTGAACTTTGGTTTGCCGGCACCGCTCGATGTCCAGATTATCGGCGCGGATATTGACGCCAACCATGCATTGGCGGAATCGATGATGACGCAGATGCGCAGAATTCCCGGCGCTGTTGATCTGCATGTTCAACAATCGCTCGACTCACCGGATATGACGGTGAATGTGGACCGGACGAAGGCGCAGCAGGTTGGCTTAAGCCAGGCTGACGTGGCGGATAGCGTGTTGACCTCGTTGAGTGGCAGCTTTCAGACCTCGCCACAGTTTTGGTTGAACTGGAACAGCGGCGTCAGTTACGACATTGCAGTACAAACTCCGCAATACCGCATGGATACGCTGCAGGATCTGAAGAACATTCCCATTACCGGTTCCAGCGGGGCGCCGTTGCAGATCCTTTCCAACGTGGCCAGCGTTCATCGCGGGGTCGAGCCGGGATCCGTCAGCCACTATGATGTGATTCCTGTCATTGATATCTACGGTTCGGTCGATGGGACAGACCTGCGTTCGGTGGCAAATCGCGTGGATCAGGTTGTTGCCAGTGCCCAAAAGCATCTGCCGCGTGGCTCGCGTATCGTCGTACGCGGTCAGGTGCTGACCATGCGGTCGTCAACCCAGGGATTGATCGGTGGCCTGCTGTTTGCCATTGTCCTGGTGTATCTGCTGATCGTGGTGAATTTTCAGTCGTGGCTGGATCCATTCGTCATCATCGCGGGACTGCCAGCCGCCCTGACGGGAATTGTGTGGTTTCTCTTCCTGACGCGCACCCATATCAGTGTTCCTGCGCTGACGGGCTCCATTATGTGCATGGGTGTGGCCACAGCGAACAGCATTCTGGTGGTCAGCTTTGCGCGCGAGGAAATGGTACGCGGCGCCAGTGCTGTTGAAGCCGCTATGATTGCCGGGTTTACGCGCTTTCGTCCTGTGTTGATGACGGCCCTGGCCATGATCATCGGCATGTTTCCGATGGCATTGGGAATTGGAGCCAGTGGCGAACAGAATGCGCCGCTGGGACGTTCTGTCATCGGGGGTCTGTTGTTTGCGACAGCTGCCACGTTGTTTTTCGTACCAGTATTTTTCAGTCTGGTGCATGGGAGATCGAAGCCTCTGGCCGAATCTTCTGAGGAGCAAGAGCCATGAGTGAAACGGAAAAGCAAACCACCAGAGCGCACTCATCATCTTCACGCGCGCCGCAGAAACACTCGCTGCAGCCCACCCCACAGGCGACTCGGCGCACTGTGACGATTGTGATCGTGCTGTTCATCGTCGCCGTCGTGGTGGCGATCACCGGGATTATTCCTCGCATGCATGCGCGTGCCGCGTTGCGCAAAGAGACAGACAGCATGGCTGTGCCGGACGTTTCCGTGGTGACTCCGCAGATGGGCGAGCCCATGCAGGAGGTACTGCTGCCGGGAACGATTCAGGCCTATACCGATGCGCCGATTTATGCCCGGACCAATGGCTACGTGAAGGCCTGGTACCACGACATTGGCGCACACGTGCACAAGGGCGAGCTGCTCGCAGTGATCGAAACTCCGGAACTCGACCGACAGGTGGATGAGGCTCGAGCCAGCCTGAATACGGCCAAGGCCAATCTGGGATTAGCAAAAGTGACCGCGCAACGCTACGAAGGATTGCGGGGAACGGAAGCGGTATCAAAGCAATCGATCGACACGGCAACGCAGACGGAAAGCGCGCAGGCGGCATCGGTGGTAGCGGCGCAACAAACCTTGAATCAAATGCTGGAAATGCAGTCGTTCGAACGCGTCTATGCGCCTTTTGATGGAGTGATCACAGCCCGCAATATCGACGTTGGCCAACTGGTGGATTCCGGAAGCAACGGCGGAACCGGCAGCTCCAGCAATCTTGGCGGCAACGTCTCCACGACCGGCACCAGCACGAACGGCCCGCAGGAATTGTTCCATATCTCCAGCATGGATACGGTGCGAATCTTCGTCAGTGTTCCCGGGGTATATGTATCCGAAGCTCGACCCGGCGTGAAGACAGACATCGATACTCCGGCATATCCGGGCCGGATTTTCAAAGGGACGATTGTGCGAACGGCGGATGCGATCAACCTGAATACGCGCACGCTGCTGGTCGAAGTCGATATTCCCAATCCTAAACATGCGTTGTTGCCGGGTGCGTATGGACAGGTTCATCTGCAACTCCCGATCAAGCATCCGGCGATGATTATTCCGGTTGACACGCTGCTCTTCCGCTCCGAGGGGTTGCGCGTTGTCACTGTCGATGCACAAAATCATGCGCATCTGAAGGTGATCACGGTGGGCCGCGACTGGGGCACAAGAATTGAGGTGCTCAGCGGGCTGACGGTGCAGGATCGTGTCATCAACAATCCACCGGATTCGATTACGGAAAATGAAGCGGTGAATGTGGTCGATGTCGATGGCAAGCCGGTGCAGCAAGGTTCGTCGTCCGGCGATGGCACACCGGCCAACTCGTCGGATTCAGGGAACCCTTCATGACGTGTAGTTTTTCCAGGACGAGCAAGTGGGCGGCAATGGCGCTGATCTTCTGCGCGACCGGATGCACGGTAGGGCCGAACTATCACCGGCCGAGTGCGCCGACGACGCCTGAATTCAAATCGGTGGCTGGATGGCAACCTGCGCAGCCAGCTGACCAACAGATTCGCGGGCATTGGTGGGAAGTGTATGGGGATCCGGAACTGAATTCGCTGGAGGACAAAGTAAGTGTCTCCAACCAGTCGTTGAAAGTCGCCAAGACGCAATATACCCAGGCGCGCGCCATGGTGCAGTATCAGCGCGCCAATTATTTTCCGTTCTTAGGTGCGGGGGTGGATGCAACTCGCGTACGCGAATCGGAAAATCGAGCCACGTACTTTCCTGGAATCGAGAACCAGTATAACGACTTTTCGCTGCCCCTGAATGTTAGCTGGGAGCCGGACGTCTGGGGTCGGGTACGGCGCACCGTTCGCGCGGCACGCGAGAATGCGCAAGCCAGCGCCGCCGATGTGGTGAATGTGCAGTTGATTCTGCAGGCGGAATTGGCGCTCGACTATTTCCAGATGCGAGGCCTGGATGCGCAACAGTCGATCCTGGACGCTACTGTCACGGCAGATGAGAAGGCGCTGCTGCTAACCACTCAGTTGTTCCACGCCGGCCTGGATTCGCAACTGGATGTGCAGCAGGCGCGCACCCAGCTGGAAATGACGCGCGCGCAGGATCAGGATGTAGGCATTGCGCGCGCCCAGGACGAACATGCGATCGCGATCCTGATCGGGGAGCCACCCGCATCGCTCACGATTCCGGCGCGTGTCGTCGAGTACACGCCGCCTTCGATTCCGCCCGGTTTACCGTCGCAGCTTTTGGAACGGCGTCCGGATATCGCCATCGCAGAGCGCCAGATGGCCGCTGCCAACGAGCAGATCGGCATCGCTCGCGCCGCGTACTACCCGAACTTTTCTCTTTCAGGCGCCGGCGGATTCGATAGCGGACGCCCGGGAAACTGGTTCACGGGTCCAAGCACGTTCTGGTCAGCGGGTCTGTCCGCTGCCGATACGCTGGTGGACTGGGGACAACGTCATGCGTCGAACACTATTGCGCAGGCCAACTACGACGGCACCGTGGCCAATTATCGCCAGACCGTGTTGACTGCGTATCAGGAGGTGGAAGACAACCTGGTCGCGCTGCGCATCCTGGAACGCGAAACGCAGACGCAGAATCTGGCAGTGGCCTCCGCGCAACAACAGATGGATATTGCCCTGAAGCTGTACACGCGCGGACTGGATCCGTATTTGAACGTGATTCAGGCGCAGGACGTCGTGCTGTCCAACGAGTTGACGTCTGCAAATCTTGTCACTCGACGCATGACCGCCAGCGTTCTGCTTGTGAAGGCATTGGGTGGCGGATGGGATCGCAGCCAGTTGCCGCACGAATGATTTCGAGTTTATGAGACAGCTTCAAGTTGATTTTGGAACGGAAACGAACGATGAGCCGACCTGAAACAGTTCCACCGGGTGTTGACGATGCAAGTTCTGAGCGCGTCATCACTCGGGCTTCCACGGAGGAGATCAAGTCCGTGATTGCGTCGATGATGGCGGAAGAGGGTGAAAGAAACCCAGGTGCCGGCTCCAGTGCAGATCGAAATCGCGCACACGATCGCGTACGGTGGACAATCCTGGAACGCATTATGGACGGCACCTATCAGCCGGGAGAGCGGCTCAAGGAGTTGACGTTGGCGCGCGAGTTTCGCGTGAGCCAGGCGCCGGTGCGCGAAGCGCTGCGCAAATTGGAAGCTATCGGGGTGGTGAGATCGGAGCCATATCGCGGCGCGCGTGTACGCGAGCTGTCACCAACAGAGCTGCGTGATGCCTATCAACTCCGCGGCATTCTGGAACAGGCTGCCACAGAATTCATCAGCGATTTTCCAGAGGAATCAGTGCTCACCCTGGAAAAGGAATACGCTGCGATGCGGTCGGCGGCACAAGCGGGAGACCTGCAAGCCGTGGCATGCCACAATCGTAACTTTCACCGTTGCATTATGGAGCGTTGCCAGAATCAGGAAGTGGTGCGAGCCTGGAAATCGCTGGGAATATGCATGCGCGCGCGTTTGAACGTACAACGGCGAGTGGACCGACTGCCGGAAGCGATCCTTTCGCATCGGCCGATCATCGATGCTTTGCGGACAGGAAATATGCGGCACGTCGGTCAATTGTTACGCGAACACTCGTTCGGATTCGTCTCTGATTTGATGTAGTGGCGGGGATTCGAGGCGTCTTGCAATCACTATCTTTCGGTTGAGGCGCTATAGTGAGCACCTACAAGCCTTGAGATCAACACCGCGAGATACAGCACGCCGAGGATGGCTTCGATCAGCGATAATGACTTCGCCTGATTTGAAACCGCACTAATTCCGTTGGCTCCCAAACACGTCATGGTTCCGAAGCTGTAGTAGATGAAGTCAAACCGGTTCAGGGTCGCATTGAAGCTTGTGATCGGATCGAGATAAAAGGCGTGTGGCTGCACTGCGGCCAGCAGAGTGTAGAGGCTGGCAAAGCCGAGCCCAACCAACAGATAAATGCACAGCGCGCCGTAAATCGTCTCCGCAGTGGGCTGTTTGTGAACAAACACGCGGTGAAAAATCACAACGATGATGAAGGTATCGAAGGCAAGCGTGAGGGCTATGGTCAGCATCGACATGGCACTTGCGTCCCATCGCGCGATGCGCAGATGTTCCAATACAGCCGGAACCGCCAGCGCCATGCCGACGAAGACCAGACTGCGGCGGAAGCTGATCGCATAGACGCTAAGTAGCGTAATCCCGATTCCCAGGACACGGAGAGTGTAGTAGGCAACACCCTTATTCTGCGTGTATGGATACAGGATCAGATACAACAGGAGAAAAACGAACAAAAGAAAAAACTTATGTCCGGTGATGACTGAGACTTCTCGATCGCGGATTTCAGTCAGTTTTTCAGGCCGAGTGCTCATTGGTTTTCAGCGCAGGAGACCGTAGAATTTGACGCCAATGATACTCCAAGCCCCCAGTTGTTACGAGAAGAATGTTTTGTTGACGAACAAGGCGCGAGCTCATGCGCGCCGTCGAATCGGCGAGGCCGAAATCGAGGTCGGATTTGAGACTCGTTTAGTTGACCGAACCAGTGGACGGTTGTACAGGCGCGGACAGTTGCGGCGGCGGAATTAGACCGATCATCGACATCAAAGAGAAAGTGAGTTGCGCCGCGCCCTGAAACTTCCATTCGCAGCTATCGAAGGTCGCATTCACCACGTCGAAGGATCCGCCTGAATAGAAAATCACGCACTCGCGCAAGACGCAGTTTACTAACCAGGTTTCTTCTAACACGATCACCTTTTTCGTGAGCGTCATTCCTTCATACTTTGTGATTGGCATGCTGTGTCCTCAGTGGGCCGTGCGTGGATAATTTTCAATGTTGCGAGAGCTTGCCGATTTCTGCGGCCATGGAGACATCACGAGCGGTCACGCCTCCGGAGTCGTGCGAAACCAGCGCGACGCGCAGTTTGTTGTAGCGGATATCGATGTCAGGATGGTGATTTGTTTTTTCGGCGAGCAGCGCTAGTCGCACCACAAACCCAAACGCGGCTGTAAAATCCGCGAAGGCATAATCGTGGATCAGCGCGCCCCCTTCGTATTTCCAGCCATCCAGCGCCGGCAATTTTTCCTGGATTTCTTTATCTGAAAGCCTGCCCATGGTTGAACTCCATCTCGCTTCTAGGAAGAGAAACGCCCGTGCAGTCATTCTCGACCTTGCTGCACAAAGTTGGCAAAGGGGAGCAGGAAGTGATGGGTGCGAACGATCTACGGGATGTTGCCGAAGGTGTAGCCGAACGGAGAGAAGGCAAACCCGTCGCGCATGATGCCCTCGCGCAAGTCGAGCCAAATGGAGTCCGGTGTGGCGACGAAGACGTCGACGATCGACGGATCGAACTGGGTTCCGGCGCAGCGAAGAATTTCTTTACGCGCAGCCTCCATGGTATTGGCTTTGCGATAGGGACGGTTGGAGGTGATGGCGTCGAAGGTGTCGGCAACCGCGAAGATGCGAGCGCCAATATGGATCTCTTCGCCGCGCAGTCCGCGTGGATATCCTGAACCGTCAAAGTGTTCCTGGTGGGAGTAGACGATCTCGGCCGCCTCCTGCAAGTAAGGAATTTTGCGGATCATCTGATATCCCAGCTCGGTATGGGTGCGCATGACGGCCCGCTCTTCCAGGGTCAGCTTGGCCGGCTTGCGCAGGATGGCATCCGGAATCGCCATTTTCCCAATGTCGTGCAGGAAAGCACCGCGTCCGACGACGCGCAACTGCGGCTCCGGCAAGCCGACGGCGCGACCCAGGGCCAGGGTGTAGGCGGTCACTCGCTTCGAGTGTCCTTCGGTTTCAGCATCTTTCAAGTCGAGGGCGTTGCCCAACGCCTCTAGGGTGACGTCATACGAGTTTTCCAGCTGCCGCATGCTGTGTTGCAGCATTTCGGTGCGGGCGGTGATTAGCTGCTCCAGGTGGTGCCGGAACAAGTCATTCTGGGTTTGCAGGCGGCGATATTGCAGGGTTCTGCGCACCGTGGCCAAGAGTTCATCCGCGGAAAAAGGTTTCAAAATGTAGTCGTAGGCTCCCATCTGAAGAGCCTGCACGGCTTGCGGCACATGGTGGGAATCCGTGATCAGCACGATGGGAATCTGAACTCGATCAGAGTTCCACAACAGCACCAGGGGGGCTAAAAGGTTCTCGGTGACTTCTCGCAGCCATGGGAAAAGATGCTTTGCATTTGGACCGGTATCCAGCAGAACCAGATTGATGCGCGGATTTTTCGCGGAATCGGCGCCCAGGGCTTCAATGGCTTGTTCCGGGGAAGAGCAGGAAAGCAATGGAAGCTTTTGATCTTGCAGGATTTGGGCGATGGTGTTCGCCTGGCCAGTATCTTCTGAGATCAAGAGAATCTGGCCCACTGGCGAAGACGGTCGTGCTGAGCTTTCCGTCACGATTGCTGAAGATTCCTCAGTCATTCCGCCTCAAGTAACTCAGAGAGAATCAGTTAGGACAGCCTGGTAAAGTGTTCAACATTCAAGGTAAAAATGCCAGACATGATTTTCACTAATGAAGCCCCAAAGTACCTATATGGCAAGGAGGTACTCATAGGTGGTATTCATGTGCCACTATACGTCAATGCCTCGCCTTAGATGCTTCTTTTGCGTGTAGGGCTGCCCTTCTATCCTAAAGGCGTGGCAAATCCTACGCCAAAATGAAAATCGTTACGTAAGGGCACATACCCTTGCGGGAAATGGGTGAAACGATCGAGTGGCCCACCGCATGCTTACCAAGGTTTGCAAGGCATGCCGTTTTTCTCCGACTCCAACATAGGACCCTCCGCCGGAATGATGTTACCGCGACCAGCGACGGTTTCACAGTCAATAATCGTTAGGGTTACACAGCGCTATAACACGCAGGCTGAACAGCGCGACGTGTTCGAAAGTCATCGCCATCACATTTTCTCTGTCGCGTACTACATGACGGGCGACGAAAGGGAAGCCGAAGACATCTTGCAGTCCACATTCATCGAAGCGTTCGAGCAGGACACGGCGCCGACCATTGCGACGCTGGACAAGGCACTGTTGTCGCAGCTTCATCGGCGCTTTTCTCTCAATCCCGTTCCGGCAGTCGCATCGGATGTCGAGGGCATAGGCAATCGGAATGTTCGCCGGACTGATTTGGAAGAGGCCGTTTGGCAGATGCCGGAGAGAGAGCGATTATGCTTTTTGCTGCGCGATGTGGAAGGCTATGACAATGCTCGGATCGCGGGGTTGCTGCAAACATCAGAACATGCCGTTCAGCGCACCGTCTTTTCTGCCAGGCTGCGGCTGCGCAGTTTGCTGCGAGAGCAGCGTCTGCAGCGGGAGCAGGCCGCAGTGGCAATCGTTTGAGCGCGCCGGTCTACCAATACATTTGATTCCTTTCTAGTTCAAGGCCGCTGCGAGGCGTATCGTCAGTCGTGCGTCGACCCGTGGGACACCGATCTCACGCGTGTTTAGCGGTGGCCATGAGAGTCGGCACTGTTTCCGGCGCCAAACACGAGAAATGGCGCGTCTTCGGAGTAATCCTCTTCAATGCCAGGACCTCTCAGTGTCAGCACAATGGCATGCTCCCCATCTTCCAGCCTCAGCTTAGGATCACCCAGCTGAAATGCCGATGTACCGACGAAGCTGCCATCTTCCCCTTCGAGCCAATGAACCGGCTGTTTCGCAAGGCTTGAACCCTTGTCATCAACCAGGATGAAATCGCCCTTCCAATCCTTTGCGGGGCGATTCGCGAGTTTTCCGATCGGCGTGATGCGAACAAGCGTCCAGACAACGTCCAGTGGCGAATAGGAATGGCTTGGCTCCAGTTGGATCGTGCAGTTACCCGCTCGCAGATAGTCAATTGACCGGGACTGGGCCGGCTGACCCCCACTTTGCGGCGGCACAAACAAGCACGACCTGCCGATGACAAGCGAACTGATGCGAACGGTTTCATCAGGGTCCGTCGGAGCGACGCTGAAATCCTTTGACTGGCCGGCGATGATTTTTCCGGTCGGGTCGGCGGCTGCGACGTTCAGGCGATAATCTCCAGGGGTGACGTCAATCGCCGTGTTCCAGATGGGTTCGCGCGCATACCAATCCATGCGGTTCACCGTTGTGGCCAGCTTGAATCCTGTCGTGGTCTGTTGGAATTGCTCCGCCAATTCCATTGGAGAGGGAGGCGGAGTGCTGCCCGTCCACAACAGTCCAGTGCTCACCACCTGTGTTCCGGTTTTGCCGTCTGGGTGGGGAAAGTATTCCATCTGGGTGCCGAGTTGGAGCGGCGAATCCGGGTTCGAACGCGGATTCCTGAGTGCCTTGCGTAACGGCGCAGAGACCCGGGAGAGTTCCTGCAGTTGCGTCAGGCTGGGCGCTATGTAGAAGGTGGGCGCGTTCAGGATCATCTGCTTGCGATTTGCCATGACGGAAACGGTATGGGGCAGCCCATCCATCTGCTTCAGTGTCAGGTGAAGGTCCATGTCATATGCGGCCATACCGTCATTGCGGATCTTTTGTATAGTGTCTGCGATTGGGCCACAAATCCAACCATCGAGGAAATTGTTGTCGGAGAGAAGCATCCAGGGCCCGGCGCCGACCAGCGAATACGGTGCAGGAAATCTGCGCAGTGCATCGATCTCCTTGGAACTGTCCGCGGAGTAGAGAATGACGCCGTCGGCGCGAGCGGCGGTGGACACGTCAATCACCTCAAACGCGTTGTAGATCTGGTCATAACCCTGATAGACAACTTCATGAAACAGATCGCCGAGCGAGAGGACGACGCGGCGACCGGGCAGATCGCGCATGCTGGAAATGGCAACGGCTGCGGTATGGCGCCAATCCGCAAGATTTGTGGACTGTGGGCCTTCGACACCGATCTTCTCCAGCTCAGTGATCACCAGCGGAAGTTGGCGGGTGTATTTGGTCTGATTGCCGCTGTCATCCAAAATGGAAATATTCCAGCCAGCAATAGGGGCGGTTTTCAGGGCGGCGACGGCTTCGTTGACGACATCGTTGCGGTCAAGTGGGCCACCGGCGGGAAGGATGATCAGCATATTCGGCCGATCGTCGGCCTGCCCAGTCTTCGGGTTAATCGTGCTGCTCCACGGACGAGAAAATTGAAAGTTGGCTGGCTTGCCATTGACATCGAGCGTGAGATCGGTCGGCTGCAAATCTTTGATCGGCGCGGCATCGGCCAGACTA
>DATJUD010000161.1:0-28742 GCA_035502695.1 Acidobacteriaceae bacterium | reverse complement strand
TTCTTGTTGTGTCGATTCGGCCGTCCGCAATTCCGTGGGCACTGCCGATTCTGATTTTGTGGTCGCTCGCCAAGCCAATCACATGGTGGCTGAATCGATCGTCTCAACTGGAATTGAATCTTTCCAACACCGACACGCGATTCCTCCGGAAAATTGCCTGGCGAACTTGGCGTTATTTTGCGCAGTATGCTGCAGAGGGCCATCACGGATTGGTGCCGGACAATGTCCAGGAAGAGGGGTATCGTGAGGCGTTGCGCATCTCTCCCACCAACGCGGGCCTGCAATTGAATGCACGTCAGGCAGCCGTTACTCTCGGGTATTTGACAGTTCCGGAATATGCGAAGCAGACCCTTACAAACCTGCAAACGCTCGACCACATTCCCAAGTGGAGGGGACATCTGCTGAACTGGTACACCACGACGACGCTTGAATCCATACGCCCCTACATTGCTTCCACGGTCGACAGCGGAAATTTTCTTGCGTCCCTCTGCAGTCTGCGGATGGGAACGCTCGAGTTGCTGGACACTCCGATGTTGCCTCCGTTGCAACAGGGCTTGCTCGACATCGTAACGGATACCAAGACACCTTCGACCGTCGAAACAAAAATAAAATCTGCGCTGCGTGTTGACCGCAAATCGCCTTCTGATGCGTGGCTGGATGCGATTCTGCAGCTTGAATTGCCTGCCGCTGCGGAGGCGAGTAGCGCAGCGGCAACCCATTTGCGATCGATTCAGAAATTCGTCGCAGACTACCTTCCGTGGTTGCAGCCAAAGTTCTCTCAGCTATTGCAAACGCTGGAGAATTTTGAAAATCGCCCGCTCGATTTCTACACGCCCGACAATGCATTGCAGATTTGCCGCGAGATGAAATCAGCCTACGCGCAAAATGCGCTCGACGCCTCCGGCCAACACTATGCACTCGCGGACGAATTGACGCTTGCCCTGCGGGAGAGTGAAACGCGCCTGACTACGCTCATCGACGACCTGAAATCGATTGCGACGATCAGCGATCGTATGTTCCAGGCCACCGATTATCAGGAATTAGTGGATCCCTATCGTCGCCTGCTGACCATCGGCTATGACACTGAGCACGAACGACGGCTGGATTCCTGCTATGACCTGCTCGCCTCCGAGGCGCGCACTGCGATGTTCCTCGCCATTGCAAAGGGCGATGCATTGCAGGATAGCTGGTTCAGAGTCGGCCGCAAAACCACGATGATTGATGGCAATCCTGTGCTGTTATCGTGGTCGGGCACCATGTTTGAGTACATGATGCCGACGCTTTGGATGCAGACTTCTCCCGATACTTTGCTGGCACAATCGTTGCCTGGAGCGGTTCGTGCGCAGAGAGAGTATGTTGCCCGCCAGCGAATGCCGTGGGGAATTTCAGAAGCCAGCCACAGCCAACGCGATCCCGAAGGAAACTATCAGTACCATGCGTTTGGCGTGCCAACGTTAGCGATCAATCCGCCACCGGAAGGCTCACTCGTGATTGCGCCATACGCCACTGTGTTGGCGCTGGAGGCCGACCCAGTGCACGCGCTGGCGAACTTGCACAGGATGGAAAAGCTCGGCTGGCTGGGTGAGTTCGGTTTCTACGAATCGGCAGATTATTCCGAGAGCACGCAGCATGAGAAAGGAGCGCGATACACACTGGTGCGCTCCTGGATGGCCCATCACCAGGGAATGTCGCTACTGGCAATCACGAATCTGCTCGAAGACAAAGCCTTCCAACGTTGGTTCCACACCGATCCGCGGGTGCGAGCCACGGAATTGCTGCTGCATGAGAAACCGGTGCAGATCGTGCCAACACAAGAAAGACCGCGCGCTGGAAATGTCGCTTTCCACCCGACGCTGGTCGACAGCAGTCCCAGTGCGTAGGCGGTACAACAGATCATAGAGAACCAAGCGCTATAGTGACTCGGCAGGATTCTTCGCTTTGCCCGACTGCAGGGCACGAACGAGTACGATCTCCAACGCGCCCTTTTGTTTCTCATATTCCTCGGGAGTGATACGACTTTCCAGTCGCTCTGTTTCGAGCGCGAAGAGTTCTTCTTTCAACGCCTCCATCAGTCTGGAGCGATGAGACTCCGCACTGGTCGTGCGGACCGCGGTAGCGGCAAGCGGCGGTTTAAAGCCCTCCGTGGGCTTCGTCGGCGATGGAATATTTGCAAGCGGAACCGGAGGACCGCCGGCAGTAGCCGCGACAGGCTGGCTTTGCTTCATCACAAAAGCAGCGCCCACCGCCAGCAAGACCACCGCCAGCGATAGAATCCACCATTTATATTTGTGCAGCGGATCAGGCGTATCGATCGGCACCCCGAGGCCGATGCCGGGTCGCGTATTATTTGCGGCCGCAGCTTGCGCCGTTGCCTCCGGGCCCATCGCACTCTGGTCCCCGGCTGCGCTCTGTCCGCCATTCCCGTTATCCGAAGCGGTATTCTCCTGCGGAAGCAATCCAGTACCGGAGACCGTAAACGCTAACTTCGACTGCGGCGTGACATTCCTTGCAAGATACGTCTGCACCTTTACGTCTTCATCGATCGGCTGGAAAGCGCCAAGAGGACTGCCTGCGAACTGCACGCTCTTTGGCAGGATAATGGCAAGGTTGTCCACCGGTGCCGCCACTCGAGGATGAAACTGGAAGCTGCCCGAGTATGGCATCTGATAGCTGACCTGGAAGCGTGTTTCTCCGGGACGCAGCGGATAAACGAAAGCGTAATCACCCGGCGTTCCCAGTGGTGTGGGCGGCGTTTGCACCGGCATGCTACCCGGGCCCTGCGCGGCTGCGGCAATTACCTGCGCGTTTTTCGGCAAATAGATTTCGTACGCCCGAGGACCGAACTGGGTCCGTGGAGGAGATGAAGCGTTCTTCACGAAGAAGTTCTCTATCACGCTCAAACCGTTGGGACTGGCTTCGATCCGCGCCACATCGGCCTCAGTCGAAACACCTGCGACTTTTTCCGCAACATCGTACACATCCACATTCACGGTCGAGGTGCCGGCGGGCACAGGGCGAAAGTACGTCGCCTTGTCATGAATTACGCGCAACAAATGCATCGGAGCGCCATCGGTAACATCGAGGGTGAAATGCCCCTGCGCGTCGGTGGTGGTCTTGGCGGCAACATCCATCCCGAGACGCATTAGCTCGACGCTATCGCCGGCAGAAGGCTTTTTCGTGGTTTGATTCGTGACCGTGCCGGAGATAGGAGCTGCCATGACAGCGGAACCGCCCGCAATCAAGACAGAAACCGCGCATAGAAGCGGCAAAGTAACAACCTTGGCGCGAAAAAACGAAAGCAAGATAGAACGTTGCAGTTTCATTGAGTCTCTTTCTGATTTCAATTCACAGGAGTGATGAGTTCAAGCCGCATGCACGGTGGTTTCCAGGAACTCAATTTCGGCGAGAATTTGAGCCGCTTCGTTTTCCATACCAGCCCGCTGCGCCAGGTAGTCTTCCTCCGGATATTTGCCGGCCCGATACTCGAAATTCAAGTCGCGAAGATTCTCGTAAATCGTATCTTTGCGCTCACGCAGAAATTCCAGGCGCGTCTTCTGTGTCTGCTCTTCAGTTTTTGCCTGAGGATAGAAAACATACACGAAGATGCCGACCAACAGCGCCGCGCAAGCCAGAATTGTCATCACGCTCATAAATATGTCTCTTTCTCAACCTGTGGCGGAATCACATCCGCGATCGGTTTTACAACCACATCTTTCTCGCGCGTCACCGGCTTCAGTTTCCACCAGCCCACAAATGCGGCGCAAGCCAGGGCAGTCATCATAGTTCCGTCTCTTTTCGAACCTTATCCAGAATCGCGGTGGTGTGTGGATCAGTCGCCATCTCCGCGGGCATCGCCACCGTGTGCAACTTCCATTTCCGAATCACCAGCGCCGCGGCAAACATTGCCAGCAGAAATACCACGCCCGGTGCAATCCACGCCACCAGATCAAAGCCTCTCTCCGGAGGCGCGGCCAGCACGGTGGGTCCGTACTTCTGCACAAAATCCTGCAGGATTAACTGATTGCTGTCGCCACGGGCAATTGCCGTGCGCAACTCCGCCTCTTCCTGCGTGGAAACTGTGCATCCGACGTGATTACACTCCAGCAGAATCTGGCCGCAGCCGCAGGTGCAGATCAAGCTGTGATGACCAAGCTGCTGATAACGATCGAATGTGTTGCTTGCACCCGCCATGAACAGCAGCAGCAGGCACGCCACCGAAAGTTGCGCCCAGATCTTGAACAGTGAGCGGTCGAAAATGCGTGTATAGCATCGAAGTGCAATCATGGATCAGTCCCCGACGCCTGCGGGAAGCGCCTCTTGTTCTTCCACCTGTTTACGCGGTTTCGTCGCCTGATCGGCGTTTATATTCGGAACTAATGCCAGCAGCGTTCCAAACGCCATCACCACCACGCCAATCCAGATCCACGCCACCAGCGGGTTAATGATGACTTTAATGATGGGTTGATTGGTGTCCTGATTCCTGCCTTCATAGACCACATACAGGTCGCGTTCCAACGTGGAATGATTCGCCACCATGGTTTCTGTCTGCTGGCTGGCATGATAGAAGCGCCGTTCGGGCGCCATCCGTGTCAGGAATTTTCCATTTTTGTATACATTCAGCAATTCATATTCGCTGTCGTAATTCGCATTCGAGTCCTGCGTATAGCTTAGGCAGACCAGGCGATAGGGCCCGATCGTCATCGAGTCACGAAATCCCATTTCCTGCTCTTTTGACTGATTGAAGGCAGAGCCTGCAAGTCCGATGAAAACGATCACTACACCGATATGGACCAGATAACCGCCATAACGGCGCGTGTTGCGTCGCGTCAACTGCACTAGCGAGAGCAGCATGTTTTTGCCGGTGTGGCGTTGAATGACGCGAGCTCCGCGCCAGAATTCGCTGCCGGCGGCGGTGATCACCAGAGCCGCCAGCGAAAAAGTCATCAGGGAGTACAGCGTGCCCATATCCTGCCAGGGACGCATGCCCGCTGCCATCAAAACCAGCGCTGTCACCACTCCCGCTATCGTGGGCCACAGAAAGTTCCGCCTCACACTCTTGAAGGAGGTGCTGCGCCACGCCAAAATGGGACCGATGCCGGTGAGGAATAAAAGGAAAATTCCGATCGGCACGGCTACGCGATCGTAGAACGGCGGACCGACGGTGACCTTCGAACCCTCAACGTATTCCGAAATAATCGGGAACAGCGTGCCCCACAAGATGGTAAAGCAGGCTGCCAGCAGGACAAGGTTGTTGAACAGAAAACTCGATTCGCGAGATACCAGCGACTCCAGCTTGTGTTCCGACTGCAGATGGTTGCGCTGCAGGATGTACGTGAAAAGGCAAACGCTGAGCACAATCAGCAGGAAGACCCAGAACCAGGTTCCAATCGACGACTCGGCAAATGCGTGCACAGAGCTGACCAGTCCACTTCGCGTCAGCAGCGTACCGAGAATCGACAGCATGAACGTGGTGAAAATGAGCCACACGTTCCAGGACTTCATCATGCCGCGTTTTTCCTGCATCATGACGGAGTGAAGAAATGCTGTGCCCGTCAGCCACGGCATCAGGGAAGCATTTTCGACCGGGTCCCAGCCCCAGTAGCCGCCCCAGCCCAGAACTGCGTAGGCCCAATGCATGCCGAGAAAAATGCCGCAGGTCAGAAACAGCCAGGTCACCATGGTCCAGCGACGGGTAATGTGAATCCACTTTTCACCGGGATAGCGCATCATCAGCGCACCAAGCGCGAAGGCGAAAGGAACGCTGAATCCTACATAGCCCAGGTATAGCATCGGAGGATGAATCACCATCTCCGGATATTGCAGCAGCGGATTCAAACCGAAGCCATCGGCGGGCACGGCTCCCTGTACCAAAGCAAAAGGCGGCGCTGGAAACACGATCAACAACGTGAAGAAAATCTGAATGCCAGCCAAAATGGTAGAAGCGTAAGCGGTCAGCTTGACGTCGACCTTATGGCGCACCCGCAGCACAAATCCGTAGGCGGCCAGCAACCACGCCCACAGCAGCAGCGAGCCTTCCTGCCCAGACCACAGCGCCGCAAACTTATACGGCCACGGCAATGCTCGGTTGGAATGGTGGAGGATATAGGAAACCGAGAAGTCGTTGGTAAACGCGCAATAGATCAGCGCGAAAGCGGCCGCACTCAGGGCAATAAAGCTTCCAATTCCCGCGCGCCGTGCAGACTCCGCCAGGCGTTCCGGCCCAAAACTGGCATGGGGATGGACTGCAATCTGCCGTAGCGCGAATGCGCCAACCACAAAGTTGTAGACGCACAGAACCAGACCGAGAAGGATTGCGAAACTACCGAATGCTGCCATAGCGCCTGCTGTTCCCTATCGCTTGTCGCCGAGCCAACGGTCTACGTCGATCGGCCCGGCAAGAAATACTGCCCGCTTGCCGGAAAGCCATCATTCTCTTGGATTCTCTACAGACTGAAGCTTAGGAGATATGGCGTCCCCGGCACAGTGACCACGATCACAATCATACAGATTTATCTTGAGTCAGCCTATCGCGGCAGATGCGACAGAACAGCCCGGAGATCGACCTGAATCGGACGATGCCGCGCAAAAAGGGGCTTCTATAGGGATGGGGCATCGAAGGTCCGCTGACGTCACAGTGATTCAAGTAAGATGACCGCGAACGCCCAGTACGGGACAGTCGGCGCCGCGAATGATTTGAGACAGCGTGGACCGCGGCGAATGATCTGCCAGAGTTGAACCTTCTCGGACGCCAACAACAATCAGGTTTGCCGCTTCCGCTTTCGCAACTCGTAGAACCTCTGCGCTGGCAGTCCCGACTTCGACGCGCACCTTGGGCTGACACCATTGCTCCGCATCCGGCGGTAGAAGCTGTTCTAATTCCTGGAGCAGGACGTTGTCGATGTCGCTGGCGAGAATCTCGGCTCCTTTGGCTGCCGGCCCTCTTACATGCAGCAGCGTCAGCCGTGCGTTCACATCCTCGGCAATGGAAGATGCATACTGAGCAGCACGAAAGGCACGCGTTTCCAGGCCAGTGGCAAAGACGATGGATCGAAACGATTCCAGGTTTTCGCGGCAGTGTGGGCCAACCACCAACACCGGACAAGCTGCTCTACGAAGCACGCTCTCAGCGACGGATCCGAAGGCGAGTTTTTCGAGTCCATGGGCGCCGTGCGAACCCACAATCACCAGGTCCGCGCCTTGCATGCGTGCAACCTCATCAAGCAGATCGGTCGGCTCGGCAAATTCAATCACAATTCGATGCGGAATCGACCCAAGTTTCGCTTTTGAAATCACGACTTCCATCTGTGCGCGAGCAGTTTCCAGGTCCGCTTCCAGCAGCTCAGGGGTTGCACCCGGTCCAAAAAGAACCGGAGGAACCGCGTGCACTAGAACAAGAGTGCTCGCATATTGTTCAGCAAAATACGTCGCCGCGTTGAGCGCGGTGATCATAGGTCCGGAAAAATCGATGCCGACAACAATCTCCCTGAATTTTGCTTTGTAGGTTCCAAGCCGCAGTTCGTCGCCGGTGGGGAGATCGGCTATTTCGCCAAGTTTGTCCATAACCCCTCCCTGAAACTGGTAGAGAAATATGCCCCAAATCAGTTTGTTTTCGATTCCAACTGAAGGCTAGCGAAAAGGCTGCCCCAATTCAGTGATGCGGGTCACGGGAGCATCTCTTCCCGATCACGTCTGCGCCCAAAATCGGTCGACCGATACACTCTGCGATCGATGCGTTTAACCCTTCAATGGAACAAAATCTGCAATTGCCCGGGCGCCGCTTCCGCCTGCACAATGGCGCGTGGGAACAAGTGTGTTCTTATAAAAAAGGCTCATATGTGCTGTTCGTCACGTTTCAGGGACTTGGACCCATGCTAGGTTCGCACTAGGACACTGCGACCGCCGCTCAGCAAAGGCGGCCGAACAGACCTAGATCCAGGGTGGCAATACCAGTATCCAAATGAGAGCGTTATTTGAAATCGAAGGAGTTCTTGCGGGGCCCGCTATGATTGGAGTTTGGCTTCTTTCGTGAAAACTGTTCCGGCTCCCGCCCTTTCTCGCATGCCGACACGCTGGCGACTCTTTCTGGCCGTCATGGGCCCAGGCATCGTTGTCATGCTCGCCGATACCGACGTTGGCAGCATCATTACGGCCGCGCAAAGTGGAGCCCAGTGGGGCTACAAGCTTCTGCTGCTGCAGTTTCTTCTCATTCCGGTTCTCTTTGTCGTGCAGGATCTGACGGTGCGACTGGGAGTGTTTACCGGCAAGGGTCATGGGGAACTCATCCGGGAAAAATTCGGCTCCGGATGGGCCTGGGTCTCGGTCATTGGGTTGGCTGTTGCCACCATCGGGGCCCTGCTGACGGAGTTTTCTGGCGTTGCCGCTGTAGGCCAGCTTTTCGGTGTGCCCCGGGGCTTCAGCGTGGCACTGGCGGCGGCATTTCTGCTGGTCGTTGTATGGACTGGTTCGTACCGTCGAGTGGAACGCGTGGCCATCGCGCTCGGCCTGTTTGAGTTTGCTTTTTTTTGGGTTGCCATTGCGGCCCATCCGCAGATGCATGACTTAGCCGCCGGACTGATTCAGGCTCCATTGTCCTCACCGGCCTATCTGTACCTTGTCTCGGCCAACATCGGTGCGGTAATCATGCCGTGGATGATCTTCTATCAGCAGTCCGCGATCGCGGACAAAGGGCTTCGCCCCGAACACTATCGAGACGCTCGCTGGGACACCGGAATTGGCGCAGTCGTCACGCAACTGGTGATGGCGGCTGTTCTGGTATCCATCGCGGCCACCATCGGAAAAGTAAATCCGAATGCAAGCCTGAATACCATCGGCGATATCACCCACGCGTTAACTCCATTCATGGGCGTTGCCATGGGGCGATTGCTGTTCAGCCTGGGTGTTCTTGGCGCAGCTATGATTTCTTCCGTGGTTGTTTCCCTGGCTGCGGCCTGGGGTTTTGGCGAGGTAACCGGCTACAAACATTCGCTCGAATACAATCCGATGGAGGCGCCTTGGTTTTACGTGGTCTTCACAATCGGCGTGGTGGCGGGTGCCGTGATGGTGGCGACAATTCCGAATCTGGTGGCTCTCACCATATGGGTTGAGGTGATGAATGCGTTCCTACTCCCAATGGTGCTCGGTTTTCTGGTAGTACTGGCCATGACCGCTCTGCCCGACCCCTACCGCCTATCAGGAACCTATCGATGGATCGTGCTGGGCGTCACCTGCCTCACCTCTTGTTTGGCCGTATATGCCGGTTTGCGGGGGATGTAACCCCGGCGAAATTTATTAAAATAATTGCTCCTTGGCGACTGGCGGCACTCTATCATGGAACAAATTTGTTTCTCTCGCCTATGGTCTGCCTATGCTGCGCTATTCTTCGATCCCTCACCTGATCGCATTCGCCGCGTTAGCGTTCGTCTTCTGGTCGATGTTGCGACACCATGCGCGCAGGCACGTGAATTCGTGGCTATTGGCGTGGACGTTTGTCCTGCTGCATTTCATCGCGCAACTATTCAACTTCGGCCACGGCTTCTGGGGAACCGTTCTCGCAACAATTTCCCTGCTGACTTTGGACTTGGCCGGCATCGCCTTCGTGCATGCCGCCTCGCGCCTCGATTTGATGCAGGCAGAGCCGATTGCCATGCTAGCCTGGGCGACCGCGCTGCTCACCTACGGCGCGCTGGTGGTCTGGGGAGTCGAAGCGACGCTGCCATATTACGTTGCCGTCGCCGTACTGGCAGTAAGTATCTGCCTCGTGCATTTCAAAGTCCGAGCCGAGCGAACTTTACTGGACAATATTTTAAGTTTTGCGTCCGGTCTAGTGCTGGCTTTATTGCTAGGTTTGCTTGTTCATCAAGATCAAATGGGATATGGCATCGACACGACGCTTTCATGGCTCTATCTGATCGCCGGTATCCGATACTGGCAACGATATCCTCACAAGACTATTGGTGTCTTCACGGCCGTTCTTGGCTTTCTTGCCGCATCGTTCTTGTTCCCCATCGCGCTCATCGTGCGAGCCATGTACGTCCCGCATCTGACCATCGATATCGCCATCAAAAACCTGCCGAAATTTATTATTGCCATTGGCATTCTGCTGACTTTTCTGGAAGAGGAAATCGGCAGAACAGAACACCTTGCCCTGCATGATGCGCTGACAGGCCTGCCCAACCGGCGGCTCCTGGAAGACCGCTTGTCCAACATGCTGGAACGCGCAGAACGCAATCACACACGGGCGGCAATCCTGGTGGTGGACCTCGACGGTTTTAAGCAGATTAACGACACCTACGGACATGCAGTTGGGGATGAGTTCTTGCGTGAAGCCGCATTGCGTCTTGGAAAAGTCGTTCGAAGAGCAGACACTCTGGCGCGCTCCGGTGGCGATGAGTTTACCGTTCTGGTTTCGGATATTCTGCAGCCGAATGGTGCAAAGGTTCTCGCCCAGAAACTTCAAACGGAACTAGACCGCCCGATTACAGTTCGACAATTCCAGTTGTGCGTGTCAGCCAGTATTGGCGTGGCTGTGTATCCCGAAGACGGCGGGACAGCTGAATCGCTGTGTGCCCGGGCCGATGCTGACATGTATCGCGCCAAGCGTCACTCCAAGGGGTCGACCGAATCGCCGGCGAAAGAATCTCCCTCTGTCATCCTGTCGCCTCAATGATGCCCAGTTGAAGCGCGCCAGCCTCCACTCCCACTTGAGAAGCATCTTTATTAACAAAGATGGCTTCCGTCTGCAAGATACAAGTGGAAGATACAAGTTCACGCTTGCCATGGACAACTTCCGAATGGTGTGTACATGAATGGTGGGCAGTGAGGGACTCGAACCCCCGACTTCCTGCTTGTAAGGCAGGCGCTCTAACCAACTGAGCTAACCGCCCATGAGGCTTCGATTGTGGGCCTCCTAAAGTCTATGGAACGGATATCCACGGGTCAAGGGAGCCGCGGGTTAGAAGATAGGAGCCGGGAAAAGTGCACCGCCTACCAGCCGCCCTATCGCCCTTCGCTCCCCCAAAAAACGACGCGGAGAACCCGCTTTGATTTCTCACAGCGCTCCTCTCCCGCATCGTTACTCCGGCATCGGCAAGAACGCGCGCACCTCGACCGGCGCTCGACAGGCGATGACAGCCTTGCGCCCCCACTTCAGCGCCTCGTCCATGTCGGCAGCTTCCAGTATCCAAAAACCGCCGACATGCTCCTTGGCTTCTAGGTACGGTCCGTCGGTAATGACCACTTCACCCTCCGGCTGCCGTCGCAGCGACTTCGCGCTGCTGGACGCGCTGAGGCCGCCGGCGAAGACCCTGGCGCCGGCAGCTTGCATCTCTTCGTTGAGCACGTCGATATCGCGCATCATCGCTTCGCCCTCTGTGGACGGGTCGTAGTTGTCAGGGTGGTGAATCGCTACCAAATACTGCGTCATGACTTCTCCTTTTCTCCTGTAACGATCTTCTTATCCTGTAACGGTGTTCGGGTGGCCCATTGGGTGTGTAGGTACTAGTGTTGATGATGCCCGACGACGGAGTCTTCACGATATTCCGTTCCGTCTGACCAGCGCTGCACAGGAATCACGAACTGCGTTAGGTGCTCCACGGGGTCGCTCAAACCGACGACAGGGGAACTCGGCAAATTCGCTCCCCAGCTTGCCACATCGAAATCCGTATAGAAAAACATGAGGTGGGGAGGCCAGTGGGGGTTGCTGTCGCCGCCGTATCCTTTCTTTCCCATCATGTAGCACATTGCCCCAGGTTCCATCGGCGGCAGTTCTTTTTTGGCGATGGCGGCCGAGATGGCCTCATTCATCTGTGCCGGCGTGCGTCCCGCCAGTCCCCACTCGGTCTCTTTGGTAAAGCGCACAAGGTAGGAACGCGCGGCTGCCGCGTTCACACACATGGGAACCCGCACCTTCGGACTCCAATAGTCAGCCTCCGCAGCGGATGTCCACGAGCGTCCCACGATACACACAAAGCCGTTCGTGCCTTTGACTGCTGTTTCGAAACCATGCCGTCCAAGAACTAGGACCCCTGCGTCGCGTGAAATGGACTCCGGCGCCGCACTGCGCGCCAGGGCGATCTCCGCGGCTCGATCCGCCATCAGGTACTGGTCGACCGGAGCCATCTTCGCATACGGTGTGGTGGTAGACGGTGTTGTGGCGGCCTGCGCCGTCACCTGGTATATGGTACCGAGCATCATAAGCAGTGCGAATCCTTTGATCGCGATTGCGCTAGTTTTCTTGAGCATTGTTTTCCTCCTTGGAATGGGCCTTTTCTATCAGGCCGCGCTCGATCACGAATACGGTGGTGGCTGCGGCCGTCCTTTCATCGCTCTTAAGGCTGGCGGATTGCCCATGCCTTCACTAGGACGACGAACAACCGCACCCGAATTCGACAAAGCATCCAGGAAAATTTCCTTTACTGCCCCGCACTCTGCCGCGACACTTCCAGCTCTTTGCTACACAGCTTTGCCAGTGGCGAATGCCTTGCGTAGCGCGGTCTTCCAGCTCGCGCTAAATTGTTTGGAGATTTCGGCGTCTGGCACCAGGACATCGAATCCGTGGAAGGCACCCGGAATGACCAGCAGCTCGGTTGCGATTCCGGCATCGATCAGGCGGTGCGCGTACTCCACGTCTTCATCGACGAACAGGTCGATAGAACCCACGCCGATCCAGGCAGGCGGCAGGCCAGCGACACTCGCTACCCGCGCTGGGACGGCGGCTGCCGGCACGCGGGACGAGCCCGCAGGAACACCGAGCAGCGAACTCCAGGCCAAACGATTGGCGCTCGCAGTCCACATAAAATGGCCAATGGCGCGCGGCACTGCACGCGTGCTGCCCGTTCGATCGTCCAGCTCGGGGTAGATGAGCAACTGGAAGACGATCGGAACTTCACCGCGGTCGCGCGCGTGAATCGCAAGGTTCGCTGCATGGCCGCCGCCCGCACTCTCACCGCCCACGGCAATTTTGGAGCGATCAATGCCGAGATCTGCCGCATGGGCATAAACCCATTTCAGCGCCGCGTAATTATCCTCCAGCGAACCGGGATAGTGCGTCTCCGGAGCCAGCCGATAGTCAACCGAGACAACGACGCAGTGGCAATCGGTCGCGATCCGCTGCACCTCGGGCATCAACATGGGATCGGTCATCATAAAGCCGCCGCCATGCATGTGCAGCAACACCGGTTTGTTCTTCTCCGACGGCGCAGGATCAACAACCCAAATATGAACCTCGGGCGCCCCCGGCGGCCCTGGAATATGACGCTCCACAGGCTGCGGCGCGGGAGCAGGCAACGGCGGCATGCCAGGCATTTGCCGGAACTTCTCAACCATCTCCAATGTTAGGTCATAGGCGGGAAACTGCTTGAGCGTAGGAAGGAGTTCCGGATTGACAACGGGATACGGGTCTGCAATCGCCGGCGAAGTTTCTGCGCGCGAGGCTTGCTCAGCCTGCGCCAGCATAGCTGCAGGCGCAAGTCCCATAGCCACGCCGAAGCCAGCGGCGCGAATGACGAAGTCACGACGAGTGAGTGGATGGCTCATTGCTGTTGCCTTCCTTTCCGCATTGTTATTCCTCTTGGAAATTCGCGATCCGTCACCGCCTGAGGATTGCGGAGGAATGATATTCGCGCGGCCTTCGGATAGCTGGGGAGAAGCCCATGAAACGCCCCCGCAGGCGGCACTCGACACCCCTAGACCCGCGCAAAATCCGGAGGTTGCAGTCGCCAAGACTATCGCCGAGGTTGCGGTAGCAGCCGGTTTCCCCGGTCGGGTTGCTCAGGCCTTTCGCTGGCGAGATGGATGAGCTGTGCCGCCCGGCAGGCTGCTGTATGGAATCTCGCGCACCTCTCCCCGCACCGGGCCGGCGGCGGCAGCCTTGCGGGCCCACCCCAGCGCCTCCTCCATGTCAGCGGCTTCCAGAATCCAAAAACCACCCACGTGCTCCTTGGCTTCCAGATACGGGCCATCAGTGATCAGCAATTCGCCACTGGGCGCCGATCGCAGCGCCTTCGCCTGGCTGGCTGGGGCAAGGCCGGCAGCCATGAGCCGGGCGCCGGCAGCGATCAACTCTTCGTTCAGGTCGTTAATAGCTTGTATCGTCGCTTCGGTCATGGTCGATGGGTCAAAGTTGTCGGGGAGGAAATTCGTAAGCAAATATTGCGGCATGGTGTCTCCTTCTATCCTTGTTTCGGTCTTCGGACAGCCCGGTTGGCTTGCCTTCACTATAACGACGAACGGCCCGCCCCCATTTCTACAAAGGGTCCAAGTTTTTTTATCAGCCCCTTCTCATCAGCAACCCGTCCCTAACGAGAAGTGCGTTTATCAGGATTAGTCTCAAAATCGGTGTAAACCTTGCGGGTAGAGAGGGTCATTGTGTTGGTGGCGTATTGCACAAGCGATGTTCAGTACCGCGTCCACAGAGCCCCGAGAACCTAGTTCAGAGGAGCGTCGAGCGGCCGAAAGAGAAGTAAGCACGGCATCACAAAAGATGGCGACAGCGGCGTGTGTACAATCGCACTTTATCAAATCGTCGATCTGACCCGGAGGCCCCTCTGATGTCCCGATATCCCGCTCTCCCAGACCACGTCCGCCAAGCCTTGGGCAACATTATCGCCAGCGGTAACGACGAATTGTGGTACTTCCCTTGCCGCGTCACGCTAAGGGACGGCAAGGTTCTTGATACGGTCTACATTGAGCCGGAGATGCCTTACATGCGGTCGTGGGGTGTATATCCCGAGGATGATCGAGGCAAGAGGTCAGTCAAGATCGAGGACGTGGTAACGGTAGAGGACAGTCCAGCGCGGCTGCCTGCCCGATTTGCGAACCAGATTTATGATCATGGCGAGTCCGGTATGGGATACACGATCTTCACGATCGTTTTCTCCGATGGGGACCAGCAAGCCTGCAGCACTGGCGGAGCAGTCGATTTCATCCGGTACCCGAATGGGAAGAGACCGAACGACGTGGCGGCTGTGCTGCCTCACGAGGGCAGAAATGCGCAACAGGTTCGGGCTCCGGACTGGTATTGGTGCCTCTATTCAGGGGAGCCTTTCTGCCCGACGCGCACGGCGGTGCAGGAATCCGGAGGGCTTAGCTCGATCACGGAAACTCTCACAGTAGAGAATCATGTCATCCGTTACTATCTGCACTGGCGAATTTTCAAACGCCGGCTGGATGGTCTGATTCGAGAAGGATTGACAAAGCAAATACGGTCGCCAGGCGGTATCGATGGGCGGGGTTATGAATGGTATCTCGATGTTGCAACCGGCGACGTCTATCGCTATGGCCCTCCTGACCCATCTATTTTGGATGAGTGGCAGAAAGTCGATCCACACGAAATCGACTCCGAAAAGCTTGGCAGGTGGGAACAAGTGCCTCTGGCAAAACTCAAGATGACGATTCAATAGAATCGCGAAAAACTTTCTCGTTAGCGATCCATCTGGATCGATCCAAATCGCCTAGTCGCTCACCGACG
Source organism: Acidobacteriaceae bacterium (assembly GCA_035502695.1). Taxonomy (GTDB): domain Bacteria; phylum Acidobacteriota; class Terriglobia; order Terriglobales; family Acidobacteriaceae; genus JAKAAZ01. The sequence goes on along the minus strand of DATJUD010000161.1, from coordinate 13,276 downwards.
CGGTTATTCCTCAGAAGTCTGCTTGTCCTTCACCGATCCAAATCATTCCCGTGATGCGCATCCGCCAGGACCATCGCCTGCTGTAGCTTTTTCGACAGCAATTCACGCTCGCGAACATTGTCCGTCATCGCCAGCGAGCGCTGCAGCTCTTCACTAGCTTCCGCATAGCGTCCCAACTTCATCAGCAGATCTCCCCTGACGCTCGGCAGCAGATGGTAATTGGCCAGCGCAGGCTCCCCTGCGAGCGCATCCAGTGCCTGTAGCCCCGCCACCGGCCCTTGCGCCATTCCCACGGCCACCGCGCGGTTCAGCGCGACAATCGGAGATGGCCTCACCTGAAGCAGGGCGTCATAGAGAAGAACGATCCGCTCCCAGTCGGTCTCCGCTGCGGTATTGGCTCGCGCATGACAGGCCGCGATCGCCGCCTGCAACGCGTAATTACCCGCCCCGCCGCCCAGCTTCTGCGCACGACGCAGCGCCGCCATTCCTCGCTCAATCTGCGCATGATCCCACAACGAACGGTCCTGCTCCGGCAACAGAACGGCTTCTCCGGCGGTTCCTCGCCGCGCCGCGGTACGCGACGCCTGCAACTCCATCAACGCCAGCAGACCCTGCACCTCGGACTCCGCTGGAAGGAGCTCCGCCAGCATGCGTCCCAGCCGCAGTGCGTCATCACAGAGTTCCGCCCGCATCCACTCCTCTCCAGCTGTCGCGGTGTATCCCTCATTGAAAATCAAATAGACCACCGACAGCACAGAATCCACCCGCCTCCGCAACTCATCGCCCCGCGGCGTCTCGAAGGGAATATGCGCTTCCGACAGCATCTTCTTGGCTCGAAAAATTCGCTGTCCTAGCGTCTTCTCCGGTACCAGGAACGCTCGAGCAATCTCGCCAGTCGTCAGGCCGCAAGCCACGCGCAGCGTCAGCGCAAGCCGCCCTTCGACGGCCAGCACCGGATGGCAGGCGGTAAAGATCAGCCGAAGCACATCATCATCAATCACCTGATCCAGAGCTAGATCCATCGCTTCCCCAAGCCGCTGCTGCTGGTATTCCAGCTCTCGTGTAATCTCTCCATGTTTTTGTTCCAGCATTCGGCCACGGCGCAGAGTATCGATGGCACGCCGCTTCGCCGCTGTCATCAGCCACGCCGCAGGCTTTTCCGGAATGCCTTCTTCCGGCCACCGCTCAAGCGCCGCAACCAGCGCTTCCTGAGCCAGCTCCTCCGCAATGCCGATATCGCGAGTAACCCGGGCAATTCCAGCGATGAGCCGCGTGGACTCGATCTTCCACACCGCCTCGATCGTCTTGTGAATGTCGCTCATGCCTTGGCGGCTGCCGCGTTCGGAAGTTTCTCGAAGCCTTCCGCTGCTTTCCGCACGTCTTCGGGGAAATCGCCAATCTCCTGGATCTGACGCACTTCAATGATCCCGTCGTTGGACGCCGGTACCCGCTTGGCCCATTCAATCGCCCCTTCCCGCGACCGCACCTGAATGATCCAGTAGCCTCCGATAGCCTCTTTGGCCTCGGCGAACGGTCCATCCGTCACCGTAACCTTCCCGTCTTTGTAGGAAACCCGTGCCGCAGTCGATGGAGGCAAAAGTCCATCCAGCGCGAGCAGTACCCCTGCCTTCTGCAGACGTTTGTTGTACTCCATCATTTTCGCCACCGCCTCCGCGCTGGGGACTGCGTCTGGAGCTGCCGTTTCATACCCTTTGGGGATCACTATCATCATGAATCGCATCAACATCTCCTCCATCATCGATTCCAGCCAACATTGGCTGTCCTAATCTATACGTCGAACATGCTGGGCCGATTTCTACCACCGACAATAGAAGAGACGCAAAAAAGTTTCTGTTCCCTATCACGTTTACGATCAATATTTCCTTGACCTCGCAAAAAAGATTCCAGGCTGCACCACCGTGAGCGAAAGTATGCGCGGCGACACCTACCTGGTCGATCTAAAATGCACGATTGGAACCACCACCCTCGAGACAAAAAGCACGACGATAGTGCAGGGCGACATCGCTTCCCACGGGAGAGCCCTACGACTTATACGCCGGCGATGGATGGCAAGACCGAAACGATCATGTTCTCCGACGCGAAGTATCTCGGCAGCTGCCCCGCGGGAATGCAGCCCGGCGACAGGATGGACGCCAATGGCTCGATCGTCCCTGGCGGGCGGTATTGACACAGTAGTGCTGGCGCCGCTGTATCCCCTGCCGCATAGCATCGGCGACACTTGATAGACTCATGCCAGTGCGCCGACTCATCGTGAATGCAGACGACTTTGGACTGACCGACGGCATCAATCGCGCCGTGCGGGATCTGCATCAATTGGGAGCGTTGACCTCGACAACATTGATGGCCGCTGCTCCACGATTCGACGAGGCCGTTGAGATTTCCCAACAGCAGAAAACCCTTGGCGTGGGCTGTCATATCGTCCTGGTGGATGGAACCCCGGTTGCACATCCGGCAGCTATTCCCACTTTGCTCGATACCTCCAGGCAGCCAGGCGACGATCCACGGTTTCGCGCCACGCTCGGCGAGTTTGTTCGCGACCTGTATTGTGGTCGAATCGACAGCACCCACATTGAGCGGGAGGCAATGGCACAGATTCAGCGGCTGCAGCAAGCCGGGGTCGCTGTCACGCATGTCGATACGCACAAGCACACCCACATGTTTCCCCGCGTTCTCAACGGGGTCGTGCGGGCCGCTCGAGCCTGCCATATCCGCACCATACGTAATCCGTTTGAACCGCCATGGAGCGTGGCCGCAACTCCCGGCGCCGGACTGGTTCGCACCTGGCAGGTTCGTCTGCTTGCCACGCTGCAACACAGCTTTTGGAAGTTGATACGGCAGCAAGAATTTTCCACCACGGATGGATGCGTAGGTGTCGCCGCGACCGGAACGTTAAACGAGGCTACGCTACGCGCTCTGCTGAACCGCATGCCCGACGGAACGTTTGAGTTGGTCTGCCATCCTGCCTACATGGACGAAGAATTGCTGGCAACGCGGACGCGCCTGCAGCAGTCGCGTCCAATCGAGTTGGCCGCACTGCAAGCGCTCCCGTCAATGTTTGGAAGCGTCAAATTGCCCGTTCAACTGATCGACTTCGGCCGGTTGGCGACGAGGGTGGCCACGCCTGAACCGTAAGAATAAGTAGCCGACGGTCATCGGCCGGCATCTATGGATGAAGAAAGCGATCGCATATGAAAATCGGCATCACCTGTTATCCGACCTATGGCGGCAGTGGCGTAGTCGCCACGGAGTTGGGAATCGAGTTGGCCAACCGCGGCCACGACATTCATTTCATCTCCTACGCGCAGCCGTTTCGCCTCAGCGGCCGCGAAGAGAGAATTCATTTTCACGAGGTTCCAGTCTCGAATTATCCGCTGTTCGAATTTCCGCCGTACTCACTGGCGCTCGCGACCCGCATGTCGGAGGTCGCGGAGTATTACGACCTCGATCTGCTGCACGTTCACTATGCAATTCCTCATTCTGTCAGCGCCATGCTGGCCCGGCAGATGCTGGCGCGCAGCGGCCGCCGACTTCCCTTTGTGACTACACTGCACGGGACGGACATCACTCTGGTAGGCGCGGATCGCGCATACTTGCCGATCACCCGCTACGCCATCGATGAGAGTGACGGCGTCACCTCCATCTCCGACTACCTGCGGCGCAAAACCATCGAAACCTTCGAGACCACGCGTCCGATACATGTCATCACGAACTTCGTCAATTGCGACATTTACCTGCGCGATCCGGAGGCCAGCAAAATCGTCCGCGCGCAATATGCCGAACCGCACGAAGCCGTCCTGGTTCATCTGTCGAACTTTCGCCCGGTCAAACGAATTCAGGATGTGATTCGCATTTTTGCCGGCGTCGCCAAAGAAATGCCAGCCCGCTTGTTGATGGTCGGCGATGGTCCGGAGCGGTCTTCGGCAGAGTGGTTGGCGAAGTCGCTCAACATCTGCGATCGCGTGTCCTTCCTCGGCAAGCACGATCAGGTGAACCAGCTGTTGCCTGCTGCCGACCTGATGCTGATGCCAAGCGAACTGGAATCCTTTGGCTTGGCAGCGCTGGAAGCAATGGCCTGCGAAGTTCCGACCATCGGCACCAATGTTGGCGGCGTTCCGGAATTGATCCACGATGGCGTCACTGGCCTGCTATTTCCTGTCGGCGATGTGGACGCGATGTCCGCCGCCGCTGTCGGCTTGCTGAAGGATCGCGACCGGCTAAAAGAAATGGCGCGTGCTGGTCGTCAGGAAGCACAGAAGACCTATTGCGCCTCGCGCGTAATTCCAAAGTACGAGGAATTTTACGAGTCGATCCTTCGTAACTCCGGCCACTGAGTCGCCGTATTTGCGGAGTTGATCGGGATGGTCAGGATGACCCGTGTGCCCCTGCCCGGTCGGCTGAGAATCTCGAAGCCTGCGTCTGGACCACAGAGCACCTGCATCCGCTCCCGCACATTGCGCATACCGACTCCTGTGCCTGACTGCAAAAGTCCGCTGCGATGCACTGGCGGCCCATTTTCAACCGGCATTCCGACGCCGTCATCCTCCACCGTGATCACCAGCTTGTCGTTCTGCAGACGGCTGCGCAAGGTGATCGTGCCGCCGCCAATGCGCGGTTCCAGCCCATGCTTGATGCCGTTTTCAATCAGCGGCTGCAGCAGCATGCTGGGCACCAGGATCTCCAGCGTCTCGGGAGCAATTTCTTTCACCACGCGCAATTTCTCAATCCCAAAGCGAACCACTTCAATGTCGAGATAATCGTCGGCAAACTGCAATTCCTCTCGTAGCGGCATCAAATCGTCACGATCCTGCAACAAAACACGCAAAATACTCGCCAGCTTCACAATCAACTCCCGCGCCAGCTCTGGTCGAAAGCGCACCAGCGAAGCGATGGAATTGAGCGTGTTGAACAGAAAGTGCGGATTGATCTGGCGCTGCAACGCGTCCAGACGCGCATCCATCAGCAGTCTTTCCTGCTCCTCCAGCTTGCGTTCGATGCGGATCGCGTTCCAGATTTTCAGCGGAATCCCCACCACCATCGGCGCGCAGATACAGATGGCAAGAAACAATAGCCAGCTGTCGGAGTGCAGCGCGAATAACCGGCGTGGGTACAGATGCGAAATCCAGTTGCGCATCACCTGCATGCCAAGGATCAGCATCAGCAGCAGAATCTGGCGATCGACGCGCGGACGCATCAGGTTCCTTCGAATCCAGCGATAGATGCCGAGATCGACAAACGGAGAAAAAGACCAGATATCCTCCTCCGAAACAAATGCACGATAGGTGCCAAAAATCAATGCGACAAGCAGATTGAACGGCAACGTGAGGTATTCGCGATGCAGCACCGCGGGAATCGAAAGAAACGCTCCGGCGAGAATGGCCGGCGTTGTGCCCAGCAACAGCGCGACCAGAATAACGGCTTCAAAAGAAATATCGGCAGCCAGGAAATTCGGCACGACAACGCGAACCCACACTCCCAGGGTCAGCGGAACGCAGATGCACGCCAGCAATCCCAGCATCTGGCCGGCGCTGCGGCGGGTGCTGAGCAGCAGATTTTTGAACACCATCGACCGCGACAGCGCGCTCGACAGCGCGGCGGCGACGCCCAGCTTGACCAGCAGCGTGATCAGGATCAGTTTTGAATCAATCACGACTTCACTTTACTCCGTCCGTCCTTTGGATTCGCAGGGAAGATTGCGGACCTATAATCGAAGTATGCCGTTTGAAAGTGTGCGCAAAGCTGCCGAAGCCGATTTCCCGACTCGCTGGGGCCATTTTCGTATCTTTGGCTTTGTAGGAACGCGTGCGGCTGAGGCCCCCGACCCAGAATGCGCGACGGAAGCAACCCAGTCGAACGCGCTGGAAGAAATGGTCGCGCTGGTTATGGGCGATGTTTCAGGTGCGCCGCCGATCGTCCGCATCCATTCGCAATGTTTGACAGGCGATGTATTCGGTTCACTCCGTTGCGATTGCCGCCTGCAGCTGGAACTGGCGCTGCGCACCATTGCCGAGGAGGGAGCCGGAATCCTGCTGTACGAGCAGCAGGAGGGTCGCGGCATTGGTCTGATGCCAAAGCTGCAGGCCTACGCGCTGCAGGACAAAGGTCTGGACACGGTCGAAGCCAACGAGCAGTTGGGATTCAAAGCAGATTGCCGGGTGTTTGAGCTTCCCGCCGAGGTTCTAAAGTTGATGGGGATTACTGAGGTCCGCCTGATGACGAACAATCCGGACAAGGTGGCTGCGCTGGAATCGGCCGGAATTCGTGTGATCGAACGGCTTTCGTCCGTCGTTGAATCCCAGGAAAGCTTCGAAAAATACCTGCAGGTCAAGCGCGACAAGATGGGACACATCACCGAGGAAGCGGATTCGGTGAATTCTTAGGCTGATGGTTGTTCCCGCAGCGCAAGCACTACCTTCGCCGTTGTAATCGCCTGTCCAACGTGGCGCTGGGTGTGTTCCGCGCAATGAATCAGCAAGCCAGCCACCGTGGTCGGCAATTTCCTGCGACCCACCTCGCGTGGCTCTGCCCACGTTGCAAAATCAATGGCGCAAACTCGCCGTTCCGCATCACGCACGCCAGCGTCAAACTCCGCCAGGATTTCCTCTTTGCTTCCGACAGGAAGCATTTCCTCAGCCAGCGTTTTCAGTTGGGCCGCGTCCAGCGATTTCCCTTCCGCATACGTCAGCAGTCGATCCAGGCTGCCGGCAATATGGCGCAACTGGAAAGCCACGGGCGCAAGCCCGAAAGGACGCGCGTGCATCTCTTCCGCAACCAGCGGCTCACACCATTGCACAGTGTCTTCTCGCGCCATTTCCAGCGCATGTAGAATGGCGCGTTGCCCGGCTGGGAACTCCGTCAGCGTTCCGCGCAACCACGGCTCCGGCTGCGATTTCGTTTGCGCGATGGGTGGAATTTGGATCATGACTTTTTTGTCTAACGCGACCTGCCGACGTCTACGACGACCTCTCCGCAAGATCTTTCTCAAAGAAATCTTCTATTTCAGAGAATGGTATCGAGCCGTCGAATCCCTCCATACTGCCTTCATTCGCGATCTTTCTTGCTGCCCGGATAAAGCCTGTCCACGCAGCTCGGGCCAACGCAGAACCTACGCTCACCCGGCGCACTCCCATCGCTGCCAGGTCCGCGATTTTCAGCCCCGTATTCGAACTCATCAACACATTCACCGGCTTCGGGCTCACTGCTTTCACGATCGTCTGAATCTCCTCAGGCGTCTGCGGTCCGGGAGCATAGAGAACATCCGCACCCGCCTCCGCGTAGGCTTCCAGGCGGCGAATGGCCTCCGGCAAAGGATTAGGATGACCCACCAGGTAGCACTCAGCTCGAGCCGTCAACAACACGTCCGCGCCCGACGCATCGATGGCCGCCCGTGCCGTCCGGATCCTTTCGACAGCAAGAGGCAAGTCATACAACGGCTGCTCGCGCCGACCCGTCGCATCTTCAATGGAAAGTCCTGCCACCCCAGTTTCGACGCAAAGCCTGACATTCGCGGCCACGCCTTCCGGCTCATCCGCGTAACCTGCCTGGAAATCTGCATTGACGGGTAATTCAACAGCGGCCACGATTTCCGCAATATGATCCAGCACCATGTCGCGCGATGCCGCCCACGCTGCATCCGGCAGCCCCCGTGAAAAAGCGAAGCCACCACTGGTGGTGGCCAGCGCCTTAAATCCAAGATGGCGCAAATATCTTGCAGTCCCGGGATCCCATGGATTCGGAATCACAAAACAGCCGCTCGCGTGAAGCTTTCTAAAGGCTTCCCGCCTGGCAGCAAAGTTCGACGATGGTTTTTTCTGAATTCGCGGGATTTGTGAAGCTGCGGTTTGTGAATTCGTCATAATTCACCGGAGGACCGCGATGAAGCGGCCCTGTCGATGGTTGAAATGACCGTCACGCCATCGGAATTGCGGCTTCTGGAGAGCTTTCCGCACCGCTCTTCACGCGCACGACAGTAATTTTATGGAAGCCCTCTTTGAACGATGGCGGACGCAGTCGCTCTGCCATGCTGCGCATTGCGGCCTCGTTCACCATGTAATCGCGGCGCATGTTGCGCTCCATGCACACCTCGAACGGCACATCGAAAAAGACGGCATGCACTTCATATCCGAAGCTGCGAGCCATCTTGATCCACTGGCGTCGTTCGTGCGGCGAAAGATTTGTCGCGTCAACATAGTTCCACGGCATTTTCGCAATCAACCGCGCACGCAACAATGAGCGCAGTGTTGAAAACACCAGCCCTTGATAGCGTTGTTCGGTAATGTCATCGAACAGAATGCTGCGCAGCATGTCGCTGGAAAGCGGCGTGACCCCGCGACGTTTGAACCACGTTGTCTTGCCGGATCCAGGCAATCCAATCGCCAGCACCACGTAGCCCTTTGGAGACTTTGACGCCTGCAGTTCCGCAGGCGGCTGCCCCAGCGACTCGGGCTGCGTCTCCATCACCAGGTTCGGATTCGGCTCTGGGATTGACGATCCTCCGCTGCTTTGGAGTTCCGCCTTCGGCTCGCGACCACCAGCCGCTTGGCCTTCGGAACGGTTTCCATGCCGATTTCTCCAGTTCCGGCCCGACCTTTTTTCGTCGGATCCGCTGGCGGAAACGGCTTCAGGCGCGTCGGCAGCAGGAGCTGGCTCGGCACGGTCTGCTCGAGCAGGTGTTTTCGCTGCATCCTCGCGCTCGAGCGATTGAGGATACGACGGTTGTAGTGGTGTTGGTTGGTCTTGTGGTATCTCGTGGCCAATCTTTCCGGTTGATTCGGAATTGTTGGTCACCGGCTTCTTACGGCGTCTCATTAGTTTTTCGCGCACCCAATCGCGCATGATGCGCTTGTAACACATTGGCAGCACACGCTGCAAACCGACGGCCGATTTCCTCGGAGTTCGCCCGAAACTCGACATTCGTCCCAGCGACCGTCACAGAATTTCATTTGCAATTCCAGCATAACTTCTTTTACATATGCAGTCCGCTCTCATCCGCACAGTCGCGTGTGTTCCGCATCACGCGAGCTTCTCCAAACGGCATCGTACAATGGAAGTGTATCCACTATATTCATCAACCATCGTTCATCACAGGAGGGTAATTTCCCATGGCAGTAAAGGTTGGCATCAACGGTTTTGGCCGCATCGGCCGGAATGTATTGCGGGCATCTTTAGGCAACCCAGAGATCGATTTTGTTGCAGTCAATGATCTGACAGACCCGAAGACGCTGGCTCATCTGCTCAAGCACGATTCTGTTCTTGGCAATCTACCGAACGACGTGCAACATGGCGACGACTTTATCAGCGTAGACGGAAAAAAAATCAAGGTATTTGCCGAGAGAGACCCCGCCAAGCTTCCCTGGGAGTCCGTCGGCGCCCAGATCGTCGTCGAGTCGACCGGACATTTCACGGACGCCGCCAAGGCGAAAGCCCACCTGGGGCCGACCGTCAAGAAGGTCATCATCTCCGCCCCCGCCTCCAACGAAGATCTGACCGTCGTGCTGGGCGTGAATGAAAACAAGTACGATCCAGCCAAGCACAATGTGATTTCGAACGCTTCCTGCACCACGAACTGCCTGGCTCCCGTAGCCAAAGTTCTGCTGGACAGCTTCGGCATCAAATCTGGCTTGATGAACACGATCCACAGCTTCACCAACGATCAGGTCACGCTCGACTTTCCCCACAAGGATCTGCGCCGCGCCCGCGCCGCCAGCCTCTCTATCATTCCCACCTCCACCGGCGCAGCCAAAGCGCTGCATCTGGTGATCCCAGAGCTGAAGGGCAAGCTGGATGGTTTCTCGCTGCGCGTTCCCACCCCCGTGGTTTCCGTCGTCGATCTGACGGTCGAAACTGAAAAGCCTGTCACCGTGGAATCCGTCAACGCCGCTCTGAAGGCTGCTGCGGATGGCCCGATGAAGGGAATTTTGGGCTTCGAAACGGCTCCCCTGGTCTCAATCGACTTCCGAGGCAATCCGCTGTCCTCTATCGTCGATTCGCCCCTAACCAAGGTGGTTGGAAACATGGTGAAGGTTCTCAGCTGGTACGACAATGAGTGGGGCTATTCCTGCCGCGTGAAGGACCTGATCCTCTTTGTCACGAAGAAGGGTCTCTAGAACGCAGTAGCCGCCCGACCAAGCCAATCTGGAGACGTTGCATGGATTTTCTTGCAGTGTCTCCAGAGAAATCTGACTCCATCCCACATTTCCCTTCGGAGCAGAACGATGCGACAGAACATTCCTGGCTCCTCCCCATATGAACCCATCATTGGATTTTCACGTGCCGTTCGGATTGGGAACACGATTCACGTCTCCGGCACGGGACCGGTCGGCGCGGATCAGGCCAATGCTGGGGATCAGACCCGCCACGTGCTGACCATCATCCAGAAAATTCTCGAACAGGCTGGGGCCAAATTGGAAGATGTGGTGCGCACCCGCATGTACCTGACTCATGTGGAGGACTGGGAAGAAGTCGGGCGCGTTCACGGAGAATTTTTCGGTTCCATCCGTCCCGCTGCTACCATGGTTGTCGTCGCAAAACTGCTGAACCCATCGTGGCGTATTGAGATGGAAGCAGAAGCGACAATTTCCGACTAATTGGCAGCGGAGGAACAAAGTGAGACAAGGATTGGTGCAGAATTCTCTGACGCAACCGGCGTCTTCGACCCGGAACCGCATACTCCGCAGAGTGCTTTGCGGCTGCGTTGTGCTGGCCACGGTTTTCACCACTGGAATGTGCGCAGCCCAGCCCGATAACGCAGCAGTAAGCAGCAAATTGTCCGCGAATTGGGAGGACCTGACCGGACCGGACTTTATCCAGGCGATCCATCAGGCCCAGGGCGTGTGCCTTCTGCCATTCGGCATTATGGAGAAACACGGCACCCAGCTTCCCATCGGCACCGACCTGATCGACGTCCGATATGCTTCCTTTCAAGCCGTGAAGCAGGCATACGCCGTCGTCTTTCCTCCGTATTATTTCGGCCAGATTGCCGAAGCCCGCCATCAGCCTGGAACGATATCGTATCCCGCGCGCCTGCAGATGGAACTGCTGCAGATGACCACGGATGAAATGGCCCGCAACGGCTGCAAGAAGATCATCATCGTAAACGGGCACGGCGGCAACGAAAGTCTTCTGCCCTACTTCGCGCAGTCGCAATTGGACTCGCCGCACGATTATGTCGTCTACATCCGCGGTTTGCCGTCGCATCGCCCACCCAATACCCCGCCGCTAAAAGACAAGGTGGACGAACATGCCGGCGAAACTGAAACTTCGCTCATGATGGTCGCGCGCCCCGATCTGGTTCACATGAACCGCGTCGGCCAGGAGTCGGGCGCGGATGAGGACAGAGTTCATCTTCCGCCCGGTGTCTACACCGGCATCTGGTGGTATGCGAAATTTCCGAATCACTATGCCGGCTACGCGCAATATGCTGACAAATCGCGGGGGGAGATGGACATGAAGGCGTGGGCTGACGACATCGCAGACGCCATCCGCGCGGTACGGGCGGACCAGACCAGTCTGCAACTGCAGAACGAGTTCTATCAGAAATCAACCCATCCGCTGGACACGAAGCAATAGCCGTAGAAACCGTCTCCACGACGCCGTTCCCGACTTTGCAGCTTCCGCAGTTCAATTGCAGCAAGCACATCGCTGTGGCAAGAACAAAAACGCGAGCTTCCGAAAGTGGAGGCTCGCGTTGTATTGATCCATCACTCGAATTGACACTTCGGCGAACTTTTCAAACTACGATTGGCAGGCGATGTTGCCGTTCATGCCGTCAGGATAGAAGCCGCCCGAACTTTTCCCGCCGCCGTACACAATGTTGAGAGCCTCCGAACCCGCAGTGCCCGCAACTCACATGTCCACATCGAAAAGTATTAGTATCGGGATAGACCCAGTGATATAAATCTGCTCCACAATTTGAACGTCAGGCCTACTGCCTCTATGTCAAAACTATCGATTCGAGATCTTTCCCTGGAACATCAGCACGTCCTGATCCGAGTAGACTTCAACGTCCCTCTCTCGGAAGATGGCACTCAGATCATGGATGACACGCGCATTCGTGAGACCCTGCCGACGCTGGAATATGCCATTCGTCACCGCGCCAAGGTGATTCTCGCTTCGCATCTCGGCCGTCCCAAAGGAAAGCCGAATGCCAAGATGAGCCTGCGCCCGGTGGTCGATCGCCTGCGCCAGCTTCTCGGACACAGTCTCGGCCAGTCCGTGAATGTAGGTTTCTCGCCCGACTGCGTGGGAGAAACTCCCGAAGAGATGGTGCGCATGTTGGAGTCCGGCCAGGTGCTGCTCTTGGAGAACCTGCGCTTTCATGCGGAAGAAGAGAAGAACGATCCGGCCTTCGCCAAGCAGCTGGCAAAACTTTGCGACTTGTATGTCAATGACGCTTTCGGCAGTGCCCATCGCGCCCACGCCTCCACGGAAGGCATCACCCATTTCGTTGCAAAATCAGCCGCCGGTTTGCTAATGGAAAAAGAACTGACCTACCTGGGCAAGGCTCTGAGCGATCCGGAAAAACCCTTCATCGCAATCCTCGGCGGCGCCAAGGTTTCCGACAAGATTCAGGTGATCCACAATCTCCTCGATAAAGTCGATGCGCTGCTGATCGGTGGTGGTATGGCCTACACATTTCTGAAAGCCAAGGGGCAGGAGGTCGGAAAGTCGCTGCTGGAAGTAGACAAGCTGGATGTGGCGCGAGAAGCCATGGACACGGCCGCCAAGCGCGGTGTGCGCTTTCTGCTGCCTGTCGACAACGTCCTGGCAGATAAGTTTGCGCCCGACGCACAGACCAAAATCTCCGCAGGCGATGCACCCTTCCCCGCCGACTGGATGGCGCTCGACATTGGCCCGGAAACCATTGACCTGTTTGTGGATGAAATCTCCCGCGCCCGAACTATCGTGTGGAACGGTCCCATGGGAGTCTTCGAAATGCCGGCCTTTGCCCATGGCACCATGCAGGTGGCTCAAGCTGTCGCGGACAATCCCTCGGCAATTTCCATTGTCGGCGGTGGAGATTCTGTGGCCGCGGTTCACAAGGCAGGAGTCGCCGATAAAATTACACACATTTCGACCGGCGGCGGCGCGTCGCTTGAATTTCTTGAAGGCAAAAAATTACCGGGCGTAGAAGCCCTGACGGAGAAGACCGCGTGAGCACTCGCAAGCCCCTGATTGCCGCGAACTGGAAAATGTACAAAACCCCCTCCCAGTCGAGCGAATTTGTAACTGCCTTTCTTCCTTTGGTTCACAATCACAC
>DATJUD010000160.1:0-41789 GCA_035502695.1 Acidobacteriaceae bacterium | reverse complement strand
GAGATTTTTGAACGCGAAGCAGCGGTGTTCGTTCCGACCGGAACCATGGGCAATCAGATTGCAATCCGTCTGCACACGCATCACGGCCAGGAAGTGATCTGCGAAGCGCGCTCGCACGTGGTCGAGTGGGAAATGGCCATGATCTCCGCTTTTTCGGGTTGCATGCCGCGAACCATCGTTGGGACCCGCGGTGTGCTGACCTGGAAACAGATCCAAGCCGCGATTGCCCCCAACCTCTATTACCGCGCGCAAACTGGACTGATCACTCTGGAAAACACCCACAACATGGCTGGCGGAACTGTGACGCCGCTGCCGGTACTGGAAGAAATCTGGGTGGGCGCGAAAGATGCGGGTCTTCCAACGCACCTGGATGGTGCGCGAATTTTCAACGCTGCTACCTATCTCAAGGTTGGAGTGGTGGAGCTGACCCGAGGCTTCGATACGGTGATGTTCTGCCTCTCGAAAGGACTGTGCGCTCCCGTTGGTTCCATGCTGGTCGGCTCGCAGAAATTGATGCATCGGGCGCGGATCATTCGCAAGTCGCTGGGTGGGGGAATGCGGCAGGTGGGTGTCCTGGCGGCGGCAGGGCTCATCTCGCTTGACATCATGACCAAGCGGTTGGAAGAAGATCATCGCAACGCACGCATCTTGGCCGAATCACTCGCCGAAATTCCGGGCGTAACGATTGACCTGGAAAGTGTCCAGACGAATATTGTTCGCTTCCAACTCAACGCCGGCAAGGGCGCTTCCGATCTGGTGGCGCGGCTGAAGCGGCGAGGTATTTTCGTCGGCAGTACCGGACCGGACGCCATTCGGCTGGTGACCCACCACGATGTGGATCGGGCCCAATGCGAACAGGCCGCCGCGCAAATTGCGGAGGAGCTGTCACAATAAAACCAGCCAATTGGACGAACGCCAAACGCATTCACGCAATCGTCACACGGCATTCACGGTTCTTTTGCAGGAAATTCGCCTGACTGCGATACTCTTGCCTCGACGGAGGAGTAGGTGCACCATGGAAACTGCGGAACCGATTGAAGCAACAGTCGAGAGGACACCGGAATTGAGTCAGACGATTTTCGTTCTGGAAGATGACCAGGACATTTCCCGGTTGGTGCAGCATAGCCTGGAGATTGCCGGGTTCGCCGTACGAACCTTTGTAAGTCCGGCCGCAGTGTTGGCGGATGCCGAACGCAAAACTCCCGACCTTTTTGTCCTGGACATTATGGTTCCAGGCGGCGATGGGCTGGATCTCTGCCGGCGGATTCGCAAAAGTCCCGCGCTGGCCGTTACGCCCGTGATTTTTCTGACGGCGCGAACCAGCGAGAGCGATCGCGTTCTCGGGTTGGAGTTAGGTGCGGACGATTACATTACCAAGCCATTCTCCCCAAGAGAATTGGTGGCCCGGATCAAAGCCGTATTACGCCGGTTCGAGCGGCCCACCGCTCCCACTGCGCTCCATTTTGGTGCAGTTGAAATTGATGCCAGCGCCATGCAGTTGAAAGTGAATGGGGAACTGATGGCGACGACGGCGACGGAATTTCGCCTGTTGGAATATCTTGCCCGTCATCCCGGACGGGTCTTCAGCCGCGATCATCTACTGGATGCTGTCTGGGGAGACGCGCGCTTCGTCACGCCGCGGTCGGTCGACGTGTATGTCCGGCGCATTCGCGAAAAAATCGAGACAGACCCGGAGAATCCGCAGTATCTTAAAACCGTGCGCGGTGCCGGCTACCGGTTTGAGATGCCGAAAGACAGCCTCTAGAAGATCGCCTCTAGCCGTTAGCTTTTAGCGCCTAGCTAAAGGCTTGCAGCGCTGAAAGAGAGCCAGTAGCCGACAGATTCTAGCATGTGGCCTTCAGCTAGGAGCTAATTGGCTAGGAGCTAAAAGCTACATGAGGCAGAGAGTTTTTTTCAAGCTTCTTGCGGCGATGGTGCTGATAGTATTGGCAGCCGCCGCAATGCTCGACATCTCGCAGCAGAACATCCTCGAATCTTCCTTGCAGGATCAACTAGTGCGCAGCCTGACCGAGAGCGCACAGGCATTGGCCCAGCGTGTCGTGGTCAGTCCTGCCGTGAACCTGGGTTCGCTGGCACAGGAGGAGGCCCGGGCGGTCCATGCGCGTGTCACCATTCTGAATAAAGATGGCAATGTAATCGCCGACTACGCTGCCAATGGCGTCAATATAGGCGCGAATACCGCTTCGACGCTGCCAATGAACAGTCCAGAGATTCGTGCCATCACAGTGCAGCATCGCGCCTTCGGGAGAGCTGTAAGTCGAGGGGTGCTCTATGTGACGGCTCCGTCGGGCGAATATATCGTGCGTATTGGCTACTCGATGCGTGATGTATACGACACGCTGCGCATGGTTCGGCGCAGTTTGCTATGGGCCACATTGCTGGGATTGTTGCTTGCAATTCTGCTGGCAGCCCTGCTGGCGCAGGCCGTATCCCGTCGCCTGGCGCGCATTATCGATTTTGCGCATCGGCTGGCGCGAGGCGATTTTGGCGCGCGCATTGTCGATAGCGGCGGAGACGAAATTGCAGCCGTCGCGAACGCATTGGATGCGACCGCGACCCGCGTGGAAGCAGTCTTTCGCACCCTGCAGGACAGCCGCAAGGAGATGGAAACGGTGCTCGACAGTATGGAGGAGGCCGTGATTGCCGTCGATGCCCAAAGCCGTGTTCACTGGTCGAACCGCGTGATGGAACGAATGATGGGGGGAACCGTAAAGCCCGGAAACGCATTGGTGCAAACGGTTCGCGATCCGGATTTGCTGGCCTGCGTGGAAAAGGCGCTGAGTCGTCGAATTACTGCGCATGTTCGGGCCCGCACAGTGTTGCCCGGACGCATCTTTGACGTGAGTGCGGCCCCCATGTTGGGTGGCAGTGCTGTTGTGGTGCTGCATGACGTGACCGAAATCGACCGCGTAGAAAAAACGCGGCGAGACTTTATTGCGAATGTGTCCCATGAATTGCGCACGCCGCTCACATCAATTTCCGGCTACGCCGAGACCATGCTGGAAGAGGATGATCGATTGCCGACGCAGGCGCGCGATTTTCTTTCCATCATTTGCCGCAATGCCGCGCGCATGACACGCCTTACCGAGGACCTGCTGGCGCTGGCGCGAATTGAGTCGGGAGAATACAAGTTGAACCGCCGTCCGGTCGAAGCTGAACTGCTGATCGACGAGGCCGCAGCGATCTTGACCGGACTCCTGATGGACAGAAATGTGGTGCTGGAAAAAGGCGAGAGTACCCACCAGAAAGTCATGGCGGATACGGACTCGATCCTGCAAGTGCTCTCAAATCTCCTGGAGAACGCTGTGAAATATGGCGGCGGGGAACGCCTTGTCATCGGTGCGCGACAGGTCGTCGGCGCCGTCGAATTCTACGTCCAGGATTTCGGCGCGGGCATTGCGTCGGAGCATCTGACTCGCATCTTCGAGCGCTTTTACCGTGTCGACAAAGCGCGCTCGCGAGAATCCGGTGGCACGGGCCTGGGCCTTTCGATCGCCAAGCACATCATTCTTGCCCATGGCGGAATTATCCGGGCTGAGAGCGAATTGAACCGCGGCAGCACATTTTTCTTCACGCTACCTATCGCCCCAACCGCTGCGGAGGAAGAAGAGCACGAGGAAAACATCGCTACGAATTAACTGGTCTTCGCGGGTGGCCGCGTCGAGACATCCACTTGTAGCCGCTGCAAATCTTCCGGGGAATCGAGATCCAATTCGCCGCCAGGAAAATCGATCGCATGAATGGCCGCTCCGGATTGTTGCAGCAATGCGCGCGCGCCCTGGTCTCCCTGCAACTCCAGCAGTGCCGGAAACAATACTCGAGGAAAAATTGCCGGCACGCCTGTGCGACCTGCGTAACGAGACGCTGCGATGCGGTGTCTATGTTCTCTATGTGCGTCGAGGAGACGGCCCAAATGTTCCGCGGATAAACCTGGCTGGTCGCACACCAGAACCATCGCACCGGACGCTGCGGGAGCATTTTCAAGTACCGCCGTCACCCCTACCCGCAATGAACTTGCCATGCCTTCGGACCAGGCCTCGTTGCGCACCAGGATGCAATCCAGCAGTTCACACTCAAGAATAATTTCTTCCGCGTGCGCGCCGAGGACGACAAAAATCGGAGCGGCGCCCGCCTCTCGCGCCAGAGCGACCGCATGATCGAGCAGCGTTTCTCCGCCGAACGCTGGTAGTCGCAATAATTGTTTGGGTTGCCCGAGACGAGTGGAGGCACCCGCGGCGAGCAGGATCACCGGTATCGCAGTTGGGTCAGCGAGCGGTTTCGACGGCATGAACGGTATCGCTGGGTTCGCGGGTCTGCCGCAGCGAGTCAAGGCTGCATTGCACCGGAATGTACGGTCGGTCCGGAGCGTTTAAAAAATCTTCTGTCGACATACCACGCGAGATTACGGTTTTTTGTCGGAGAACGGCCTGAATCTCCGCAAGGATCGCCAGCGCCACCGCTTCCGGGCTATCTCCGCCCAGGTCCAGCCCGATGGGTGCATGCACCCGTTGCAGCGCCTCTTCTGGCGACCAGCCAAGATGCGACGCCGCTTCGGTCAACAGCAGCCGACTGCGATGTCGCGCTCCTAACAATCCGAGGTAGCGCAGATCGAGCGGCAGCAATATGCCCAGCAGATTTCTGTCCTGCTCAAAACTGTGGGTCAGTAACGCAACTGCGTCGCGGTGTGACAAAGCGAGTTGCTCAAAGTTCGCCGCGTTTTCGCTCAACGTAAGCACGCGTTCGGCTTCTGGAAATCGCGCAGCTTGCGCCAGCCACGACCTTCCATCGGCCACGGTCACACGCCACCCTAACAAATTTGCCATGCGAACCAGCGGTCGCGCATCATCGCCCGCCCCGAAAAGCACCAGCCGTTGCGGCGGTAGCACGGGTTCAACAAAAACTTCTACGATTGCGTTCGCAAGTACGATAGAAACCGTGTTCGTCTCGCCACCCGCGCTCGCCAGCCGCTTCAGCTTCGACGCCATCTCCGCATCGAGATCGGCGCTCGCAAAGAAGACAGTTTGGTCCTCCCGCAGAATCACACGCGCAAACTTTAAAGTTTGATCCGCCGCCGAGGGCAGAACCGTGGCGGCATATAGCGTTTCTCCGCGCTCGGCTGCTTCCAGTGCCTGCAGCATCGCGCTCGTTTCCGGCGAGGCAACTTGTTCCAGCAGCACATCCATAACGCCGCCGCAACCCAATCCGTAGGGAATTTCGCGGGCGTCGAGCGAGTTGGCGTCGTCTAGAATTTCGTCGAACAGGGTGGAATATCGTTCAACCGCCGCGCCATTCCGAGCGATCCATGCTGCTTTGCGCGAAACTTCGCCTTCCAGGCATCCACCGCTGATCGCGCCGACCGAGCCGGATGCATGAATGTACATACGGGCGCCTGGCCGGCGATACGAAGATCCTTCCACCCGCACCAACGTGGCAAGCACCCCGGTGTCATCCTGCCGGTTGCGCCACTGCTCGACAATTGCGTTGCGTTCCACCATAGAAATATAGACGGCTGTGGGGTCCAGAAAGGCTCAGCCTGCCTATAAATGCTACAAGGTTCCGGTTCGCTTCGCATTCATCTGCCGCGCCAGGCAAAGGAATAGAATTAAGAGTGTTATGGGAAATACTGCGAAAACTGCATTCCTTCTCACCCTGCTGACTGTGCTGCTGGTTTTGATCGGCGAGCATTTCGGCGGGCGAAACGGTCTGATCCTTGGATTTCTTTTTGCTGCGGGAATGAATTTCTTTACCTACTTCTACTCCGACAAGCTGGCTCTAAAAATGTACAAGGCGCAGCCGGTGACGCGGGAGGCGTTGCCGCGTGCGTATGAAGTGGTGGAGCGGATGACGCAGCGCATGGGCATTCCAATGCCCAAGATGTATGTGATCCCGACCGAGTCTCCGAATGCGTTTGCGACGGGACGGAATCCCCAGCACGCCTCCGTGGCGATGACGCACGGAATTCTGTCGCTGCTGAATGACGAAGAACTGGAAGGCGTGTTGGCGCACGAGCTGGGACATGTGCAGAACCGCGACATCCTCACCAGTTCTATCGCAGCCACCCTGGCCGGCGCGATCACGTTGATTGCGCGTATGGGCTATTGGGCGGAAATTTTTGGCGGCTTTGGCGGCGGAGGTGGCAGACGCGAGCGAGGCGGCGGAATCAGCGGCTTGTTCATGCTGATTCTGGCACCGATCGCCGCTATGCTCATCCAGCTTGCTGTTTCTCGTTCACGCGAATACCAGGCGGATGCAACGGGGGCGAAAACTACAGGTAATCCGTATGCGCTGGCCAGTGCCCTGGAAAAAATTGATGCCTACTCCAAGCGCCTGCCGATGGTGGCATCGCCCTCAAGCGCGCACTTATTTATTGCGCAACCGCTGGTGGGCGGCGGCATGTTCACCAACTTGTTCTCGACTCATCCACCGATGCAAAAGCGAATTGAGCGCCTGATTGGCCGCAGTTCCGTCAGCGGACTATAAGAACTTTTGAACCTGCCGTACCATTCAACTGGAAGAAAGGGAGGCCGCGCTTGGCCGTCTATAGCCGATGAGAACTCTTCTGCGCACTTTGATCCTGTTGGCCATCGTAGTGTGGGTTGGCGGCTTAATATTTTTTGGCGCGGTCGTGGCGCCGATTGCCTTTGGAACGCTTATGCCGATGTTTCCGGATCCCTCCGTCGGCCTGAACGTCGCCGGGACGATGGTGCGCAACTCGTTATTGCATCTGCATGCCATTGGCATGATCTGCGGTTTGTTTCTGCTGCTGTTGTGCATCCTGGAGAGGGTGACGCGAGCCACGCGTCGTTCTATCGGACCGCCGTTGCTGCTCATCGCCGTCATGTTTGGGCTGACGGCGTATTCACAGTTTTCTGTGATTCCCCGCATGGAAACGTTACGCATCCAGGCTGGTGCGGCCATGGCGGACCAAAGTTCGACCAATCCCGCACGTCTGGACTTCAATCGCCTCCACAATCTTTCTACCTCGCTCGAAGGCATCGTGCTGCTGTGCGGCATAGGGCTGATCGTCTTGTACGCGAAGCCGGAAACAGTCAGTTGACCGCATCGGCTGGCGCCAGCGGACATCGGAAACAGCGTAAACTTTCCTAGGAACCGCTAAACAATCTCCCTCACAGGACAAGCATGAAGACCGGAATTATCGGCCTGCCACAGGTAGGCAAGACCTCGCTATTCAAGATTCTGACCAAGGCAAAATTGGAAGACCGAGGCTATTCGAATCCCAAGGAAGTTCACCTTGGAATGGCGCGCGTGCCCGATGATCGTCTGGAAAAACTCGCTGCGCTCTATCAACCGAAAAAAACTGTCTTTGCCACGGTGGAGTATGCCGATGTGGGCGCCATTGGCCAGGAGGCGCTGAAGGAGCCAAGCTTGCTCGCGAGCCTGCGCAATGTGGACGCGTTGATCCATGTGCTGCGCGTCTTCGATGATCCTTCGGTGCCGCTCTCCGGTTCCATCGATCCGCTGAAAGAAATCCAGGATGTTGAGTTCGACTTGATGCTGAGCGATCTGACGCAGATTGAAAAGCGCATGGAGCGTCTTGAAAAAGATTTGAAGAAAGGCCGCACTCCGGAGCTGGAAGCCGAGCAGACACTCCTGCTGCGCGCCAAGCCGCACTTGGAAGCGGAACAGCCTTTGCGCGCCATGGAAATGACAGCGGATGAAAAGAAATTGATTCGCGGATATATGTTCCTCAGCCAGAAACCTGTTCTTTACGTTCTGAACATCTCCGAGAGCACCACGCTCGGCACGGATCTGGAAGCAGCGGTCGAGAAGTACGGCTTGGGCACCATCGCAACCAGGCCTGGCACGGGTGCAACCGCCATCTGCGGCAAGGTTGAAGCCGAGCTGGCGGAGATGCCGGATGAAGAAGCCGAAGAGTTTTTGTCGAGCTACGGATTAGGCGAGAGCGGACTGCGTCGCCTGATTCGCAAGAGCTATGAGTTGCTGGGATTGATTTCGTTCTTTACCGTCGGCGAGGACGAGTGCCGCGCCTGGACCATTCCTGTCAACTCGCGCGCGCAGGCGGCCGCGGGAGCCATCCATTCCGACCTGGAAAAACATTTCATCCGCGCGGAAACGATCCATTGGGATACTCTGCTTGCTGCCGGCTCGGAAGCCGTGGCGCGGTCACATGGCACGCTGCGCCTCGAAGGCAAGGACTACATTGTGCAGGATGGTGACGTGATGCATATTCGTCACAGTGGATAGCAAGATCATGGCGCACGATTCGATACCGTTCTGGATCATCCTGCTGCTCGGCGTCGTCGCCGGCCTGGCGAATGTTGCCGGCGGCCTGTTGCTGCTTCGTGTGCGCGCGGAGCGCTTCCTGCACGGCTTTGTTGCCTTTGGCGCAGGGTTTCTGATCGCAGTTGCGCTGGTAGAAATGGTCCCGGAGAGTCTGCACATTTCTCTTGTCGCCGCGCCGTTTTGGATCCTCGGCGGATTCTGCGGAGTTCATCTGCTGGAGCATACGCTGGTCCCGCACCTTCACATGGGCGAAGAGACGCACACGGATGAGTTTCTGCATCGGTCGACCGCCTACTCCGTAACTGGGGCGTTAACCGCTCACACATTTTTCGATGGTGTCGCGATTGCCAGCGGCTTTGCCTTTTCCAACACGCTGGGGTGGCTGGTGTTTACCGGAGTCTTGCTGCACAAGCTGCCTGTCGGCTCCACAGCCGCCAGCGTAATGCTGGCCAGCGGTCGCAGCGCACGCGCCGGTTTTACGGCGGCATGTATTCTGGGCGCAGCGACGGTCGCCGGGGTAGCTTCAATTTATTTTCTCCCCGGGCTCGCCCGCGTGGGTCTCCCACTTTCTACCGGAGTCGCTCTGTATGTAGCCGCCACCGATCTGTTGCCGGAAGTCAATCGCGCCCACGGAATTCGTTATCGCATACTCTTCTTTCTAGGCGTGGCGGCCTTCCTCGTGGCGCGTTTGATCTCGTAAAAGTCGCAATGCATCGTTCCGTCTAGAGAATCACCATCGAACCGGCTGACACGCAGCATGTATCACAAGCTCCAGAGAAAGGAACGGAAAGAATGCAGCCGCAAGGATACGCACTGATCACGGGAGCAAGTTCCGGCATTGGCGAAGAGTTTGCCCGTCAACTTGCCGCGCAGGGATGGTCTTTAATTCTGGTGGCGCGCTCGCAGGATCGGCTGGAAAAAGTTCGCAGCGAATTGATGTCCGCAC
This sequence comes from Acidobacteriaceae bacterium, assembly GCA_035502695.1. Taxonomy (GTDB): domain Bacteria; phylum Acidobacteriota; class Terriglobia; order Terriglobales; family Acidobacteriaceae; genus JAKAAZ01. Next base: position 32,557 of record DATJUD010000160.1, on the reverse strand, counting down.
ACATGGGCATCGACGTCGTGGCGATTCCGTTGGATCTCACCGTTTCCGGCGCTCCCGCCGATCTGTTTCAACGGACACAAGCCACTCACCTGGAAGTGGACCTGCTCATCAACAATGCGGGCTTTGGCGCGTTTGCGGAATTCGCGTCGCTTGATCTCGACCGCGTTCGCCAAATGCTGGATCTGAACATCGTCGCCCTGGTCGAGCTGACGCATCTCTACTTGCAGCCGATGATGCAGCGCCGCCGCGGCGGAATCATGAATATTGCCTCCGTCGCAGGATTCGCTCCGCTGCCATACTCCACCGTATATGCCGCGACCAAGGCGTTCGTAAAGAGTTTTTCAGACGCGCTATATGAGGAGGCGCGCCGTCGCGGAGTGCATGTCATGGCCGTCAACCCGGGGACAACGGAAACGAATTTCTTTCGCGTTGCCGGCGCGAGCCCATTCAGCCATCGTGCCCGCATGCAAACATCGGCGGAAGTTGTGCGCGAGTCGTTACGGGCCTTCGAGCGCAAAAAATCGTCGGTCGTAACCGGGGCATCGAACCGCTTGCTGACTGTGATTCTGACGTTACTGCCTCGTCGATGGATTACATCCGTGGTAGGAAAGGCGATGCGGCGAGCCAACATTGGGGTTCCCGAGAAAGACCAATGAGGGCCAGCTTGCTATAGTAACTTTGGTTTCGACCGTCACAACCCATAGGTAATCTACTTGGATATCTTTAACTTGCAGTTCTTTGTTGACCCAGACAACTTTTTCGTAGAAAACAACATCAGTCCTTTTAGCTCAAGAAAGCTCCCTCTGTGATTCTCGTCGTCGATGATAACCCGGTGCAAGCGCTCACGCGTAAAGCCATCCTCAACCGCGCCGGGTTAGAGGTTCGGACAGCCTATTCCGCTAGCGCCGCCTTTGACGCGCTAGAGACCGATGAGAATCGCGAGATCAAACTTGTCATCACTGATCACATTATGCCTGGAGAATCTGGCCATCACTTTGTAGAGCGACTTTGGGAACGACGGGCTGGATTGTCGGTGATGGTGTTAAGCGGACTTGCAGAGGCGGAGGCTGACTACGAAGGCTTGGATGTCACCTTCCGCGCCAAGCCGATTCTTCCTTCTGAACTGGTCGCCCTGGCGACAAAATTAAGCGGAAGCGCCCCCGCCAAGTTATAGCCAGTCGCAGCGACCGACGGTTCGCTTCACGTCTTCTAATTCCTTCGTCAAAATATCTACTGACAAGTGCTGGAGCACCTCGCGTCGTTGCCGCCTTCTGCTACCTCTGCGACAATTAAGGTAGATCGGTTCGATTTGTATGAGTACACCCACCCTGGGAACGACCCTGACCCAATCTAAACCGCAATCCCGCGAACAGGTATTTGACGCTTTCCGCCGCTGGGGATATCTGCAGGCACAGCTCGATCCATTGCAACAATATCTTTCGCCCCAGCCGCTGGAAGAGCTGAAGCAAACTGGAGAGTTTGCCGATCAGGCCCGCGCCATCTATTGCGGGTCCGTCGGCGTCGAGTTTATGCATATTGCTGACCCAGAACGGCGACGCTGGATTCAGGAGCGCATGGAAGCAACAGCGCTCGCGCCGGACTCGAAGCACGCGCTCGATTTATTGGTCGAGGCGGACATCTTTGAGCAGGTCATCCAGAAGCGCTACCTGGGCACAAAGCGGTTTTCTCTTGAAGGTGTCACTGCTCTAATCCCGCTGCTGGACGCAGTGTTGAACAGTGCCGCAGAGCGGGGTGCGGAAAAAGTAGTGATGGCGATGAGTCATCGCGGTCGCCTGAATGTCATGGTGAACACGCTGGGAAAATCCGCGTCCGCCATTTTCTCAAAGTTTGAAGATACCGACCCGCGCAGCAGCCTAGGCAGCGGCGATGTGAAATATCACGTGGGCGCGACGGGCACCTTCACTACCCAATCCGGCAAGGAACTTGGCTTGCACCTAGCGTCGAATCCGAGCCATCTGGAAGCCGTCGATCCCGTTGCCATGGGCCGCACGTACGCCAAGCAGATGCGCTACGGCGCCGAGGGACGCGAGCGCGTTCTGCCGGTCATCATTCACGGGGATGCAGCTTTTGCCGGGCAGGGAATCTGGGCAGAGACCATGAATCTCGGCTCTCTCGAAGGATACTCCGTCGGTGGCAGCATCCAGATCATTGCGAACAACCTCATCGGCTTTACGGCAGAGCCGGACGAGTACAATTCCTCGCGCTTTTCTTCCGACCTGGCGCGGCGCTTGCCCATTCCTATTTTTCACGTGAATGCGGAGGATGTGGATGCCGCGATCCGTGTCGCAACGCTTGCCGTGGAATACCGCTATCAATTTCACACCGATGTGGTGATCGATTTAATAGGCTATCGTCGCCACGGTCATAGCGAAGTGGATGATCCCACCATTACGCAGCCTCTGCGCTATGCGAAAATTCAGCACCACCCGCCGCTGTATGAAATCTTTGCGCAGAAAATTGGTTTGGATCCGGCCGACCGGGTGCACCAGGCGGAATCGAAGTTTGAAGAAGAGTTGAAGCAAGCGCGGCAGATGAAGAAAAAGGCCGTGCTGGCAGATCTCCCGGAATATTGGTCGCATTACAAGGGTGGACCGCACCACAAAAAGTACGAAGTTGACACGGGTATTTCCGCAGAGGCCATTCGCACCCTCGCGGAGGGACTCACGACCTTTCCCGCGGAGTTTCATGTTCATCCGAAGATTCAAAAGCTGCTGGAGCAGCGCGGAGAAATGGGACGTGGCGAGCGCCCGTTCGATTACGGCATGGCGGAAGCGGTGGCATTTGGGTCACTGCTGACGGATGGAACGCCGGTACGCCTCAGCGGTCAGGACAGTCAGCGAGGCACCTTCAATCAGCGCCACAGTGTACTGATCGATGTGGAAGATGAAACAAAATTTGTGCCGCTGAATCATCTACAACCTCAGCAAGCGAAGTTTGATGTGTACAACTCCATGCTGTCGGAAGCTGGAGTGATGGGATTTGAGTATGGCTTCAGCCGCGACTACCCGGAAGCGCTGGTGCTGTGGGAAGCGCAGTTTGGCGACTTCGCCAACGGCGCACAGATCATTATTGATCAATTTCTTTCCTCCGCGGAGGATAAGTGGGGATTGTTGAGCGGGCTGGTGCTGCTGTTGCCGCACGGATATGAAGGGCAGGGCCCGGAGCACTCCAGCGCGCGCATCGAGCGCTATTTACAAATTGTCGCACGCGACAACATTCAGGTGGCGCAACCATCGACCGCCGCGCAATATTTTCATTTGCTGCGACGCCAGGCGATGCGTCATTGGCGCAAGCCGCTGGTCGTCTTCACTCCAAAGAGTATGTTGCGGCATCCGGACGCGGTCTCTCCGTTGGCGGCTTTGACTACGTCGCGTTTTTTGAATGTTCTTCCGGAGAAAGAGTTGCAGGGCGTGACGCGGCTGTTGATCTGCACCGGAAAAATTGGTCACGAGCTGCGAGTGGAACGACAGAAACGAAAAGATACCTCCACCGGCATTATCTTCCTGGAGCAGTTATATCCCTGGCCGGAAGAGGAACTGCGCGCGGCCATCGAAGCTCATCCCGATGCGAACGATCTGGTCTGGGTGCAGGAAGAGCCGGAAAACATGGGTGCCTACTCGTTCGTGTTGCCTCGCCTGCGCGAACTGGCCTTTGATCGCCAGGTGCGCAGCGTGAAGCGCTCGGCGGCGGCCAGTCCAGCCACTGGATCGGCGAAGGCGCATGCGATGGAGCAAAAGACGCTGATCGATTTGGCTCTCACCCGCGCCTGATCTCATCGTGACGGCCGTCACGAGCATGTCATCCCTGCATCTCATAGGCTATAGTGGTGGCTGGAAACGGGCTGACAGGGAAGCGCGGATTCTATGCATGAAGTCGGAATTGCCAGCGAAATTTTGCGCGCCAGTCATGCCGAAGCGGCACGCAGGCCGGGAGCGCGGCTGGTAGCAGTGACTGTCAGAATTGGAGTTCTCGCCGGGGTCGACGCGGATGCGTTGCGATTCGCATGGGACGTGATGTCGGAGCAGGCGGACTATGATCCGGTGACATTGCAGATTGAAATGATGCCGCGACGCAACCGGTGTTTGGAATGTGGACGTGAGTTCGTCACCGAAATGTATAGTGAGCCGTGTCCAGATTGTTCCAGCGAGAACAGCACGTTGCTCAGCGGAGATGAAATGCAGTTGGCGAGCGTGGAGGTAGAAGAATGACGACCGTTGTTCCCGTGGAAAAGAAAGTTCTGAATGAGAACCAGCGCATCGCCGAGGAACTACGGCAGCGCTACGCCAAGGGTGGCACGCTGTGTTTGAACATCATCAGCTCACCCGGTTCGGGCAAGACTACGCTGCTGGAAAAAACGTTGGCCGGATTCAGCGCGCAAGATAAAGTCGCTGTGTTGACGGGAGATTTGCAGACGGAAAACGATGCCCGCCGACTGGCTCGCTATGGATTTCCTGTGCAGCAGATCGTGACAGGGACGGTTTGCCATCTGGACAGCAGAATGATTGAGCGCGCGCTGGAGCCTTGGGCATCGAATGAAATTGACTTGCTGTTCATCGAAAACGTCGGCAATCTGGTTTGTCCATCGAGTTATGATTTGGGCGAAGAAGCCAAGATTGTTGTGTTGAGTGTGACGGAGGGTGAAGACAAGCCGCTGAAATATCCGTCGATATTTTCGAAAGCTGCATTGATGATTGTGACGAAAATGGATTTGTTGCCATATGTTCCGTTCAACCTGGAACAGGCCAAGGCGAATGCGCGGCAGGTGCATCCTGGCATTGAAATCATTGAGGTTTCGTGCCAGACGGGACAGGGGTTTGATCGCTGGCAACAGTGGCTTACGGATCGGCGTTTGGCTGCGCGGGAACGATTCGCCTGCGCCGGAGTCTAAAATCCTGGATTTTCATTGCACCAAAAATAATGCACTTCTAGGATGGTTGCTAAGGCAACTAAAAACAGCGAATATGGTTGCCTTAGCAACCATATTCGCTGTTTTTAGCTCATCGCTGAACGTGACCTTTGTTACTGGGTGACAGTACTCGGTTTGGCGCAGATTTCGTCATACGCGTGGGTCAGATATTGCGCGATTTGCGGTGCGCTGGAGCTTTCAATCACCGAGCGCTGCATGAGAAACACCAACTCCCCATCTCGAAAAATGGCAATGGCGGGGCTGCTGGGCGGATGACCCGCCAGATGGCTGCGAACCTTGTCCGTGGCTTCGCGGTCCTGGCCGGCAAACACCGTGATTTTTTGATCGGGCAGGGTCGGGTGTTGCAACGACATGCGGACGCCGGGGCGCATTTTGCCCGCCGCGCAACCGCAGATAGAGTTGACCACCACCATGGTGGTGCCGGGCTTGGCCAGCGCCTGATCGACTTCCTCGGCCGTGCGTGTTTCCTGGATTCCAGCGCGGGTCAACTCCTCACGCATCGGAATCACCATAATCTCTGGATACATATTGTTTGCTCTCCCATGCCGTTGTGTCGGCCACCTCCAGTATATATTGGCGTGCCGCATGCACTTTCCCATTCAGCTGATTCGCAGCGCTTATGTTTTACTGATCCGCCAGAGTATATGAGTTAACGGCTTAGTGCAGTCTTAAGAAATCTAGGCTGTCGAAATATTTCTGCTCGAGTGGTGGCTTCTTAATCTTTGCCTTTGGTCCGAACTTCCGCAACAAGACCCCCATACGATCATGTCCTTTTTCGGAAAGCTGTTCGAGTTCGCCAGTAGGGAAAAGAACATCTAGTGAGGTGTCCTGTCCTACAGTTTCGATGACCTCAGAAAGATTCTTGGCTTCGTATAGTCTGTAAATCGCGTCCATCAAGGAAAGATCAGAGTTGTAAGATCTGCGAAGCAGCGTTGGCCGCGCTACCACGCTTCCTGACCCAATACATTCGAAGTGGTCGGAGATTGATACGTTGCAGCTCTTGTCGATACGACAGATCAAGGGCTTCATTGTTGTCCTGATCGGGACGAAACCCGCAACAATGAGGGATGCGCCTAGGTCAATTTGCCCGATCCCCCTATAAACGTCCAGAGCCACTGATTCTGGAAATTCCTTTTTCCAATTCAGGCGGAGATATTCATAGCTAACACCCAGCAATTTCATGACATAGGCGTCTTTTATTTTTGTGAGGCGAGTTTGAGCGATTCTCGTGAATTGATCGAGGGCGTTTTCTTCGGTCAAATTCTGATCTTTGAGAGCCTGTCGACATGCTCGTACAAGAGCGTCGGCGGATGTTGCCCCACCTGCTGTCAATGCAACCCAGTTAGGACTTTTGATCCAACGAAGTTTATCAGTATTCTCGGCGCTGCCCCATGCGCTGCTTACCTTCCAATCCGTACACGTGATAATTCTTGGCTGATTGCGATACTGACAGGCTGCTGCGATACAAAGAGTCACGGGTCCATCCTTCCAGAGAAGCGCATCTTTATATAGCTCGGAATGATAAGCCCCTCTGACATTTGCGTTCACGATAATAACCTCGAAACCAGCGCAACGCCAAGAAATACGCCGAACGGTTCAAATGAGAGGATGTCATGGCACGCGGTAGAGTAGACAGGAAAGGTCTCGATGGCAATCTCCGTATCGACAGAGGAAGAAGTCCGGGTTGCGAGCGACGCGCCGGCGAAGGAATACCGACGGCGTTCCGCCGCGCGAGAGCTAGAAGCGCGCCGTCTGCAGAGGTTGCATATCCGGTTTGGCAATGTGCGCTTGTTGCTGGCAATAGTCGCGATGGTGATGGCATGGTGGGCGTTTCGATCGCATTGGATTTCGCCCTGGTGGCTGGGACTGCCGTTCGCTGTCTTTGCGGTCGCGATGGTGGTTCACGCGCGCGTACTGCGAGCGCGGCGACGAGCACTGCGCGCTGTCGCCGTGTATCAGCGTGGACTGGCGCGGATCGAAGACCGCTGGATGGATGGCGGGAGCCTGGGAGAGCGATTTCTGAAGGCGCAGCATTTGTATGCCGCCGATCTGGATCTGTTTGGGCCTGCGAGCCTGTTCGCGTTGTTGTCGACGGCGCGCACGCGCATGGGAGAAGATGCACTGGCAATGTGGCTGCTCGCGCCGTCTCCGGTAGAGACGATTCGCGAGCGACAGGCGGCGGTGGCCGAGTTGCGTAGCCGGCTCGACCTGCGGGAGAACTTGGAGGTGTTGGGCGAAGAGGTTGGAGCCGGGGTGGTTCCGGAGGCATTGCTGCAATGGGCAGAGGCGCCGGCGGTGCTGCGCGAAGCGTGGTTGCGCTGGCTGGCTCCTTTACTGATGGTGTTGGCGGTGGGTGCGACGGTTATTTGGGCGGTGCGAGGGACGTTTTTACCGCTGTTGGCAGTGATCGTAGTCGAAGCGAGTTTGGCGCGGTGGCTGAAGAAACCAATGCAAGCGATTTTCTCCTCGACGGAAGGCGCGTTTGAAAATCTGGATTTGTTGTCGGGGATGCTGGCGCGACTGGAACAGGAGGAATTCCAATCAACGCGATTGCGGGCCTTACAAACTGCGCTGACCAGTCACGCCATGAAGGGTTCGGAGGCGATTGCGCGGCTACGCACGGTGGTGGACCTGATCAATTCGCGGGACAACTTTTTCGTGAGGATTCTGGATGTGCCGCTGATGTACTCGGTGCAGGTGGCGATGAGGGCAGAAGCGTGGCGCGCGCAACATGGCAAGGCGGTGCGGGGTTGGCTGGATGCGACCGGGGAGATGGAGGCGCTGCTGTCGCTCTCGGCGTATCACTACGAACATCCGGCCGATCCCTTCCCGGAACTCATGGCCGTTTCGGAGTTTGTCGATGGCGCAGCGTGTCTTGAGGGCAAAGCGCTGGGGCATCCTCTGATTCCGACGGCGAAGTGCATTCGCAATGATGTGATGCTGGACGCCGCTACGCGGGTCCTGCTGGTAAGCGGATCGAACATGTCCGGCAAGAGCACCTATCTGCGGACGGTGGGCGTGAACATGGTGCTGGCGATGGCGGGAGCGCCGGTGCGGGCGCGGCGGCTACGGTTAACGCCGCTGACGGTTGGCGCGAGCATCCAAGTGAACGATTCACTGCAGGCGGGTAGTTCGCGGTTTTATGCGGAGATTACGCGGCTACGTTGGATTTACGACATTGCGGCGGAACGGCCTCCGCTGCTGTTTCTGCTGGATGAGTTGCTGCAGGGAACCAACTCCAAAGATCGCCGCATTGGCGCGGAGGGCGTGTTGCGTGGGTTGCTGGAGCGAGGGGCAATTGGCATTTTGACAACGCATGATCTGGCGCTGACAGAGTTGGAGGGTCTGCCGGAGGGGGCGGTGAAAAACATGCATTTTCAGGATGACCTGGAGAATGGCACCATGCGATTCGACTTCCAGTTGCGCCCGGGCGTGATTACCAAGAGCAACGGGTTGGAGCTGATGCGGTCGATCGGGCTGAAGGTGTAATGGCCGCGCAGAGGCACACGGATGGTTCCTGTGCGGCGGAATGAATTCTTGATTGACAGAAGTTTCCGTGATCGGCGAAGCTGCTGCTAATGATCATTTGAGCGGGTTTGTTGGGAGCAAGGAAGACGCAGGTCGGGCCGATGCGCGCTGCCCGATACTGATTCGTTACCCCTATGTTTTCTAACAATTCGCGGCCAAACCGCTATGATGTAGGCTCATCCTCGTGGAGATTCAAGAAAATATCGTTTTAGCCCCCTACACCACCTTTCGCATTGGTGGCCCGGCGCGTTGGTTTTTGGAAGCAACCAGCGAAACCGAGCTAGCGGAGGCGGTGTCCTTTGCTCGCACCAAGAATGCGCCGCTGTTTGTTTTGGGTGGCGGCAGCAATCTGCTGGTCTCCGACAAAGGCTTTCCCGGGGTTGTGGTCCGGGTGGCGAATCGCGGAATCCGGCAGGACCTGGACGGATCGTACAGCGTATTTACCGCGGCCGCTGGCGAAGAATGGGACGATTTTGTCTCGAATGTCGTGGAGCAGGATTTTGCCGGGGTGGAGTGCATGGCAGGCATTCCGGGCACGGTGGGCGGAACGCCGGTGCAGAACGTGGGCGCGTACGGGCAAGAAGTGGCATCGACCATTGTGGCGGTGCGGGCGCTGGACCGTACGACGCTGAAGATGGTGGATTTCACCGGCGCGCAGTGCCAGTTCGGGTATCGCAGAAGCATCTTCAACAGCACCGGACGCGATCGCTATATCGTGACGGAAGTGGGATATCGACTGAAGCTGCACGGAGCGCCTCATCTGAAATATCAGGATCTGGCGCACGCATTTTCTGATTGGACCGAGGGACCGACGTTGAAGCAGGTCAGCGATGCGGTGCGCAGCATCCGGCAGCAGAAGGGAATGTTGCTGGTGGATGGCGACCCGGATTGCCGCAGCGCAGGATCGTTCTTCAAAAATCCTGTGGTGTCGGAATCACACCTGGCGGATATTTCCGCGCGCGTGGTGAAAGAAGCGCATCGCGCAGGGTTGATGGTAACTGAGCCGATTCCGCATTTCGCGGCCGATCCCGGATCAGTGAAATTGCTGGCGGGATGGTTGATAGAACAGGCCGGATTTCCCAAGGGATTTGCGCTGGGGTCCGCTGCGGTCTCCAGCCGTCATACGCTGGCGATTGTGAATCGCGGCGATGCGACGGCGAAAGAAATTTTGGCGCTGCGGGATGAGATTCGCAAACGGGTGCTGGCGCAGTTTGGAATCTGCCTGGAACAGGAGCCTGTATACGTCGCGGGTTCCTAAGAACTTTCGGTGACGGCAGGCGAGTCGGGCCAGGAAGAATCAGCCGGCGCGATCGTTTTCTGACGAGCGATGAGCTTCTTCTCGAACGGGTGCTGGAGCGGCATGCAGCAGTACCTGCAGCAGCCGTTCCCGCTGCATCGTTAACACTCTTTCCGGCGTGCCCTGCGCCATGACGCGGCCTTCTTCCATGGTGAGCACTTCATCTCCTGCCGCGAATACTTCTTCCAGATTGTGCGTGACCGTCAAGACGGGAATGCCGCGTTTGCGTGCCCAGTGATGCAGGTTGGTGGAGACGCGCTGACGGCTTGGCGCATCGAGCGCGGCGAAGGGTTCGTCGAGCAGCAGGATCGTCGGCTCCGCGGCAAGCGTGCGAGCGATGGCGATGCGCTGCAATTGACCGCCGGAGAGTTCGCGCGGCCAGCGTGCGGCGAGCGATTCCGCCTCAACAATCTCAAGCAGCTGCGTAATTTTTTCTTTTTGTGCGGCGCGATCTTTCTCGCGCATCGCGAAGGCGACGTTGCCGGAGGCGGTGAGATGTGGGAAGACGGCCGGACTTTGCATGACCAGGCCGACCCGACGTTTCTCCGCGGGGATGAAGATACGTGGCTGACCACCGGCGCCGATTGTTTTGCAGACGGTGGTGCCGTGAAATTCGATGGCGGCGACGTCGGGCTTGAGCAGGCCGGCGATGGCGCGCAGCAGGGAAGACTTGCCTGATCCTGACGGGCCGAAGACGACGGTGCGCTGCGCGTAGGCAGAGAAGGCGAGGTGCAGATGAAATCCGGCGCCGTTGTGGTGAAAGCGATGCTCCATGTGGACGGTGAGCCAGGGCGTGTTGTTGGCGGGGCGCACCGGGTCGGCCAGTTCGGGGTCGGGAATCGACGCGTTAGACAAGGTCGCTGCTCCTGGGACGTGATTCAGGGCGCAGGCTGTAGAGGAGCATTAGCGCCACCAGACAAATCGCCAACAGAAACAGCGCGGTGCGATTGGCCTGGGCATATTGAAAATCCTGCACCTGATCGTACAGCGCGATGGAGAGGGTGCGAGTGGCGCCGGGAAGATTGCCGCCGATCATGAGGACGACTCCGAATTCGCCGACAGTGTGGGCGAAGCTCAACACAGAGGCGGTAAGAAGCGATCCGCGAGAGAGAGGGAGAACGACGCGGCGTATCCTGTCCCAGCGACCGCTGCCGAGCGTAGTGGCGGCGTCGAGCATGGAGCGATCGACAGCGGCGAAACCGGTGACGAGTGGCTGCACGGCGAAGGGCAGGCTATAGATGACCGAGCCGACCACTAATCCCGCGAAGGAGAAGGCGAGCGGGTGACCTAGAAGATGCGTGAGAGCGCGACCGAAGGCAGTGCGCGGGCCGAGGGCGACGAGAAGATAAAAGCCGAGCACGGTGGGCGGCAGCACGATGGGTAGCGCGCAAACGGCCTGGACAAAGACTTTCGCGCGGCTGCCGGTAAACGCCAGCCAGCAGGCCAGCGGCACGGCAATCAATAGCAGGATCACCGTCGTGACCAGCGCGAGACGAAGCGTCAATAGCAATGCGACAGTGTCCATGGGTGTCGTTTCGTGTTGCTACGTTTTACTGCGCTGGTGGTACCAGGCCGCCGGTCGCCAGCAAATTGCGTCCAGCGGGAGATTGCAGGTAGTGAAGAAAGTCGAGCGCCGTCTGCTTGTCCGCTGCGTTGCGGAGAACGACCCCGCCTTGCAGGATCGGCGGATACGCGCCGACCGGGACTGCGACAAATCTACCGGCTTGATGCATGGTTTTGGTGATGGCGAGAGTTTTCGAAATCAACGCACAGTCGGCGTTGCCGGACTGACCGAATTGCGCGGCCTGCGCGATGTTTTCCGCAAAGACAAGCTTCGGCTGCAGCGCGGATTTCAGGCCCAGCGATTGAATCGCAGCCATGGCGGCAGCTCCGTAGGGTGCGTGCACCGGATTGGCAACGGCGATGCGATGGACGGTGGGGCTGGTGAGCGACTGCATGGTGAGGCCGTGGTGGAAAAGACCATGATGCGCCCACAGGACTAGCGATCCGTGCGCGTAGATGATGGGTGCGGACTCCTCAGCCAGATTGGCGGCGACAATCTTTTGCGGGAAAGCAAGGTTCGCGGCGAGGAAGATGTCGTAAGGTGCGCCGTTCAGAATTTGCGTGGCCAAGGTGGCGGAAGACGCGTAGGAGACCTCGACTTTAGCGCCGGAAGATTTTTCGAAATTGTGGATCAGGGATGGAAGCACGGGTTGTAGGTCCGCGGCAGCGGCAATGCGCAACGTTTTCGTTTGCGCGTGTAGCAGCATTGCAGGTAGCAGGATGGCACGCACGAGAAACATTCTGCGGAGCGGGTTAAACACGGACCACCATCACTTCCGTGGCTTTGATGAGGGCGGCGGCTTTGATGCCGGGGCGCAGCTGCAACTCACGCGCCGCGTCGGCGGTGATCACGGCGGTGACCATCTGATCGCCGATGGCCAGCTTGACCTGGGCGAGCAGGCCGTCGAAGCGGACCTGCACCACCTTGCCGACCAGTTGATTGCGGCCGCTGACCGAGGAGGTGAGTTTTTTCTGCTTGATGGCGGAGGGCGCGCCGGGATGCAGCATCGCCTCAATGTCACGCTCATGAATGCGGTAATGGCCGCCCGGAGTTTTGACAGCACGCAGCTTGCCGCGATAGAGCCACTGCTTGATGGTCGGGTAGGAGATGCCGAGGCGCTCGGCGGCATCGCGAGGTGTATAGAGGTCTGCCATAGGACACCAGTCTATACGAAATTATACGATCCTGGAGTGAATGGAAGTATACGAGTTATGGGGGCAGTCGCGGGATGCGGAGGACTGCGGCTCTCTATCCCACCCTTCACAGAGACCGAACGATGGTACACGCTCACTCGCGAAGTGCAGAGGGTGAGCCATCAGCCCCGAACGCCCACGCCACCATCAGCGGGAACTCTTCTCGCCAGAATGCGCCGCCGTGCGATCCAGCTCGCTCATTCATGACAACATCCGCACCTGCATGGCGCAGAGCGTCCGTCCACCTCTTCGCGTTCTCGAGGAAGAACGGCTCCTGAGTGCCGGCGACAAGGTATGTGCGCGGAAGCGGACTCGGCATAACACCGGGCGGCTTGTAACCGCCGCCAGGCGAGGCGCAGAATACCGCACCGTAAATATCTGGATGTCGAAGCCCAAGAGCGAGCGCAAGCTCCCCACCCGCCGAGACGCCAAACACGGCGGTACGTTCAGTGGGCAGCGCCACGCCCAACCGCGATTCCGACCATCGGCGAACGTGCTCGACGAAGAACTTCTCGTGCGCCGCGAACCGCACCGGATCAAAGCCCGGTGAATACTCGTGGAGTCGCAGCGTCTCATCGGTCAACCCATGTACACCGACGATCATTGTGTACTGCGTGTCGGCCGCCTCGAGCAACCGGCCCCACTTCGAGATTCGCTGACCGTCACCGGCGAACACAATTGCTTGGGGCAGCTTCGGCGGAACGTACACCGTAACCTGCCGTCCACCGTCGTACTCGAACGTCTCGGTGACAAGCTTTCCCGTGACTGCGCCGGTGGGTGCTCCGTCGAACTCGCTTGGTTTGCAGTTGACCTGATTGCGTGCTTGCTTCTCCATGGTGTTGCCTTCATTTATAGGACTTATGGTAGGCCCGCTCCGCCGTTCCGTCTGTAGGTAATGTGGATGAGATGACCGTGACGCCAGACAAATGACTCTATTTACGGCGCCCTCGGTTTCAATGTATCGCACGCTGGACGTTGCTAGCGACGGAAAGCGTGGGGGATAGGGCTTGGGGAAAAGTGCCGCGATGACCTGATACGCTAGACGTATCCCATGATGGAAAAGCAAACACTTTCTGAGCCGACAACCGCGCACCGATTGCATTGCATCGGGTGTGAGGCGGAGATTGCCGGAGCGGAGGCAGCGGAGGATTTTCGCTGCCGTGAGTGCGGCAATTTGTTTGAAGTCGACTACCCGGAAATGCTGCCACGCGGCGCGAATTCTGTATCGGCGACGGGAAATCTGGCGGCCAATTGGAAAGAACTTTGGCGGGAGCGGCGACTGTCGCGGGAGCCGCTGGATCGCAGTGGTGTATGGCGATTTCGTGAGATGCTGCCGTTTATGGCGGACGAGCGCCACGTGATGACGCTGGAGGAAGGGAACACGCCGCTGTATCACCTGCCGCGTTGTGCGGCGAGCGTGGGCGTGGAGCAGCTGTTTGCCAAGCACCAGGGGATGAATCCGACCGGCTCATTTAAAGATACGGGGATGACGGCGGCGCTTTCAGTAGCGCATGAGCGCGGATTCGAATGGGTGGCGTGCGCTTCGACGGGAAATACTTCGGCCTCGATGGCGGCGTATGCGGCGCGGGCGGGGATGCGCTCGCTGGTGTTGATTCCCGAGGGAAAAGTGGCTTGGGGCAAATTGTCGCAGTCGCTGGATTATGGGGCGGTCACGTGCCAGCTGAAAACGGATTTTGACGGATGCGTGTCGGTTCTGACAGACCTGGTGCGGCGCGCACCGGTGTATCTGCTGAACTCGGTGAACCCGTATCGGCTGGAGGGGCAGAAGACGGCGGCGATTGAGCTGGCGGAGATGCTCGACTGGCAGGTGCCGGATCATTTGATTGTGCCAGGAGGAAACCTGGCGAATAGTTCGGCGCTGGGCAAGGGCTTTCTGGAACTGCACGCGCTGGGATTGATCGATAAGCTGCCGCGCATCAGCGTGATTCAGGCGGACGGAGCGAACCCGCTATTTTTGAGCTGGACGCAGCACAGGGGAAAAGAATTTTCTCCAGTTGAAGCGCACACGCGGGCGAGCGCTATTCGGATCGGTAATCCTGCCTCGTGGAAGAAGGCGGTTGGCATTCTGGAGAGCACGGGCGGCTGGTGCGAGCAGGTGAGCGAGCAGGAAATTGCGCTGGCGAAGGCTGAAATTGGCGCGGAAGGCATTGGGTGCGAGCCGGCCTCGGCGGTGACGCTGGCGGGACTGAAGAAGCTGGCGGCTGCGGGTCACGTGGGAGCGCAGGAGCGCGTGGTGCTGCTGCTGACCGGGCACACGTTGAAAGATCCTGAGTACACGATCGATTTTCATCGGGGAGATTTGTTGACGGCGCACGAGACGGCCGCGATGCGACCGGACCAGCGGAAGCAGATGGATCGGCTGGCATCGGCGCCGCAGGTGCTGGAGCCGACGGCGGAGGCAGTGATGCGGGTGCTGGATGCGGCGGTGCAAAGTCGCTCCGAACACGATCGAGTGGGGCGCGGATGAAAAAGACTGCTTCCAGCCTGCATCTGCGTTTGCCTGCAACCTCGGCCAACCTGGGGCCGGCGTTTGATACGGGCGCACTGGCACTGAAAATGCATTTGGAGATTGATGCCGAGGCGGCAAATCGCTTCAGCATTGCCGCGCAGGGTCGCGACACGGAGGCCTGCGGCAAGCTGGAAGGCAACCTGGTGCTGGAGACATACAAACGGCTAATGGAAGAAAATGGCCGACCGATCCAGCCGCTGCAGCTCCGCGTGAAGAATGGAATTCCGCTGGGGATGGGGTGTGGGTCGTCTGCGGCGGCACGGCTGGCCGGCATTGCGCTGGCGGTCGAGTTTGGCGAGCTGGGTTGGCAGGAGCAGGAAATTCTGGATGCCTCCGCGTTTTTGGAAGGCCACCCCGACAATGCCACGGCCTGCTGGCTGGGTGGGATGACGGTGTCGGCGATTGCACCGCGAGCGGCTACGGAACACGGCGACAAGCCGAAGGAATATCCCAGCGTTGCGGTGGGGCGGATTGAAATTCCGGAACACTGGAGCGCGGTGATGGTGTTGCCGCGGGATCCGGTGCGGACGGAAGAATCGCGAAAGCTGCTGCCTGACTTTTACAGTCGCGCGGATGTCGTACAAAATTTGCAGCATAGTTCGCTGCTGGTGGCGGCCTTCGCTTCCGGAAGGGACGACCTGCTGCGGGCGGCGATGTTGGACTGCATGCATCAACCCTACCGGGTGGCGATTTGCCCATTATTGGCGACGATGCTGCCGTTGGCAGGGTCTCCGGGGGTCCTGGGAGCGGCGTTGAGCGGAGCGGGACCAGGAATATTGATGGTAGTGGAGCGGAACCTGGATCGTGCCGATCTGGAACGGCGGGTCGGCAAGGCGTTGGGGGATGGTTCGAGCTGCGAGGTGATCGAATGCGGCTTTGAGAGCCAGGGCGCGGGGTCGATGGTGCGCCGGGCTACTCCCATAAATGCGGGGGCCTGACCCGTATGGGGAAACCGCAGACGGTAACTCAAATAATGTTACTCAAGTTTTGTTTACAATACACTTCCCCACCGCTAACCTCTTTTTCAAGGGGCAGTTCTGGGGGAGGGCTGCTCTCGCGCCCGTTGATCTTTCACAAGATCCGGGCGCTTTACTTTTGTCCGAAAATTGATGTTTCGCAGCGCCCGCGCAAGCCATGTGCGGGCTTTGTTTTTGCCGCACCAATCTGGATTGAATCTGCGACCAAAGAGGGTCGACATGCATCCTGTATTCTGTTGGAGTAGCGTCTCAAAAAACAGCTGTGAGAAGTGAACTGAGGATCGCTGTGCGAAGCGGCGAGACAGTTCCCGCAATTCCAAGGAGGAAGTGGATGGCAGGTCAGGCAGTACTTGAAGTAAAAGATGTAACCTTTGAGAAAGACGTATTGCAGTCCGCGGAACCGGTGCTCGTAGATTTTTGGGCAGCATGGTGCGGACCTTGCAGAGCCTTGGGCCCGGTGGTTGATGAAGTGGCAACCCAATATCAGGGCAAGCTGAAGGTGATGAAGATGGATGTGGACAGCAATTCGGCCACACCCATGCGCTACGGGATTCGCGGCATTCCCGCATTGCTGCTGTTCCAGGGTGGCAAGGTGGTCGAGCAGATTGTGGGATTCGTGCCGAAAGAGACCATCGACAAGGCGATTCAGAAGCTGGTTGTCTAGGAAAGATTTGGTAGGGAAAAAGCCCGGTGCATCGCGCCGGGCTTTTTGTTCTGGAGTCCGCGAAGGGCTACTGCTGGGCGATATTTTCAATGGGGGCTGGAGCGGTGACGCCGGCCATCAGGCCATGCTCGCCGAGCCCAGGCGCGTCGGGGGCAATCTCAGGCAGCGGGCCTTCGAGAGCGATCTTCAAGACCTCATCCATTTGATCGACAAAGTGCATCTTCATGCTGGATTTCAGGTTGTCCGGCACCTCGGCGAGATCGTTCTTGTTCTCGGCGGGAAGAATCACTTCAAAGACACCCGCACGGTGAGCGGCCAGCAATTTTTCTTTCAGGCCGCCGATGGGAAGCACCTTGCCTCGCAGCGTAATTTCGCCGGTCATGGCGATATCCCGTCGGACAGGAATGCGGGTCAAGGCGCTGGCGAGGGCGGTGGCAAGGGTGATGCCGGCGGAGGGACCATCCTTGGGAATGGCACCCTCCGGGACGTGGACGTGGATGTCGAGGCTGCGGTAGAAGTCGCGTCCGAGGCCCAGGTGGTGCGCGCGGCTGCGGATGTAAGAGAGGGCTGCCTGGGCCGATTCCTGCATGACTTCGCCGAGCTGGCCGGTGAGGGTCAGCTTGCCTTTGCCGTCGAGTACCTGGACTTCGGTAGAGAGAATGGAGCCGCCAACTTCCGTCCACGCCAGGCCGGTGACCAGGCCAATTTCACTTTGTTCGTGGACCTGCGAGTGGCGAACCTTGGGCAGGCCGAGGAATTCCTGCAGATTTTCCGCAGTGATTTCTTCCTTGTGCTTGGGGCCGTTCTTCACGATGCGGCGAGCAACCTTGCGGCAGACGTTGCCGATTTCGCGCTCGAGATTGCGGACGCCCGCTTCGCGCGTGTAAGAGCGGATGATTTCCTGCAGCGCCTCGTGGGTGAAGACAAGATTTTTTTCGTCGAGACCCGTCTGCTCCCGTTGCTTGGGCAGCAGATATTGTTTGGCGATCTCGACTTTTTCGTCTTCCGTGTAGCCATGCAACCGCAGAATTTCCATGCGGTCCTGTAGCGGCGCGGGAATGGTGTGCAGGACGTTGGCTGTGGCGACGAACAGAACCTGCGACAGATCGTATTCCACATCCAGGTAGTGATCCTGGAAGGTGCCGTTTTGTTCAGGGTCGAGAACTTCCAGTAACGCAGAAGCGGGATCGCCGCGGAAATCGGAGGCCATCTTGTCGATTTCATCCAGCATGAAGACAGGATTTTTTGTGCCGGCCTTCTTCATGGATTGCAGGATTTGCCCCGGCATGGCGCCAATATAGGTACGGCGATGACCGCGAATTTCGGCCTCATCGCGCACGCCGCCGAGCGACATGCGAACGAACTTGCGACCGGTAGCTTTGGCAATTGACATACCAAGGGAGGTTTTGCCGACACCCGGAGGTCCGACGAAGCAGAGGATGGAACCTTTCGGATTTTTTACCAACTGGCGGACGGCGAGAAACTCGAGAATGCGTTCCTTGATTTTTTCCAGGCCATAGTGATCCGTGTTGAGAATTTTTTCGGCATGATCAATGGAGCGAATCTCTTTGGATTTTTTCTTCCACGGAACTGCCAACATCCAATCCAGATAATTTCTAGAGACGGTAGATTCGGCGGACATGGGGGGCATGGCTTCAAGCTTCTTCAGCTCCAGCGTCGCTTTTTCGAAGACCTCTTTTGGCATTCCGGCCATTTCAATCTTCTTCTTCAGCTCGTCGAATTCACTTTTCTCGCCGCGGCCGAGCTCTTTCTGGATGGCCTTGATTTTTTCGTTGAGGTAATACTCTTTCTGGGCGCGCTCCATCTGCCGCTTGACGCGGGACTGGACGTTGCGGTCCATGCTCAACTTTTCAATTTCGATTTCGAGAATGCCGACCAGGTGATGCAGGCGCTCGACAGGATCGAAGATGTCGAGCAGCATCTGTTTTTCTTCAATCGGTAGCTGCAGGTTGGCTGATATAGTGTCGGCGAGTTTTCCGGGTTCTTCCATACGAACCGCGGCAGCCACGGTTTCCAGGTTGAGCGCCTGCTGCAGCTTGACATACTGCTCAAACAGTCCTGAGACGCGCTGCATGACCTGTTCGACCACCTTGGTCATTTCAGTTTCGACGGTGTTGACACGCAGAGTGGCGACGAAGAAGCCGTCGGTGTCGACAATTTCTGTGGCCTTTGCGCGCTCGATGCCTTCGACCAGCACCTTGATGTTGCCGTCGGGCATTTTTACGCTCTGCACGATGTTGCCGATGGTGCCGGTGGTAAATATGTCCTTCTGCGTCGGCTCATCCTGCCCGGCATCGTGCTGGGTGGCGAGAAAGATTTTGCGATCGCCGGTGAGTGCTTCTTCCAGGGCGCGCACGCTGGATTCACGGCCGACAACGAAGGGAGTCATCATGTAGGGAAAGATGACCATATCGCGGATCGGCATCATAGGAAGCTTGCGCAGCTCGAGATTTTCGCGGGATTCTTTCACAGGCACCTCTGGGGTTGAGTCTCTGTACCTATTCTAAAGCAGTTCTACCGTCATTCTGTCGCGGCCAAGAAACGTCAGGTGCAGCATTCAGTACGGAGAAGCTCGAGCGAAAGTTCAGCCGCGTCAGTTACACGTGCTGCTTGTGGCTATGGTGTGCCGCGCATTCACTGTGAGCGTGATGCAGTGAAGACGCGACAAGTTTTGTTGCAAGTATCTTGCATGAAGCTTGATGCGATGAAATCAAATTCTCGATTTCCTGATGTTGCGTCATGCGACAAGTTGCGTGCAGTGAGAGCAGCGATGAGCTGCCGCTGGAATTTCGCTGAGACATTCCGGACAAGTCTTCATGGCCGGAGGCGCGGCTGGTACGGGTTTGAAGCGGTCAAGCAATTTACTGACCGGAAGGACCACGCCAAAATAAATGACAGTGGCAACAATCAGAAACGAGATAAGAGCGTTGAGGAAGTTGCCATAGGTGATGGCGCCTCCATGGACGTGGGCCACCAGGCTGGAGAAATTCGGCTGGCCGACGGTCGCTGCGATCAAAGGATTGATAATGTCCTTCACCAGAGAATTCACAATTCCGGTGAAAGCGGCGCCAATGACAACGGCAACGGCCAGGTCGACAACGTTGCCACGCAAAACGAAATCACGAAAGCCTTTCAGCATTTCGAAGCTCCCTTATTCGAAATTAATCCAACTGGCTGCGGCGGATTCTCATCAGTGTGCGCCGTCGAGCGGAGTTGCCAGCATCCTACCATCGTGCGCGCAAAATAAGTGAAAAGAATGAGGCCAAGACGCTTAGGAATTCGATGTCAGTGGAAACTCTTGGAAGAATTTCTTGCTCTACGATATTCTCCAGAGGTTTCAGGTGAGCCGTTAGCTTCTAGTTTTTAGCTAAAAGCCAAAGGCTAGGAGCTAGCGGCTAAGAGCTAAAGCCTGCCGTGTAATGGCTGTAAAAATGAGGAAGCATGAATAAGGTGTGGCCCACAGCGGATGCCGCCATCGAGGATATTCCCGACGGCGCGACCATTATGTTCGGCGGATTCGGGTTGTGCGGCATTCCAGAAAATTTGATCGATGCGCTGGTCCGCAAGTGCGTGCGACATCTGCATACTATCAGCAACAACATGGGTGTCGACGGCTTCGGCATGGGGCGCATGCTGGAAGCGGACATGATCGATTCTCACACTGGCAGTTATGTGGGCGAAAACAAGTTGCTGGAGGAGCGAGTACTGGCCGGCAAGCTGGACCTGAAGCTGATTCCGCAGGGAACGCTGGCGGAGCGGATTCGAGCCGGAGGCGCGGGCATCCCGGCATTTTATACACCGGCGGGAGTTGGGACGGTGGTGGAGGAGGGCAAGGAGTCCCGCAAATTCGACGGGAAAATGTATTTGCTGGAGCGAGGACTGCAAGCCGATTTTGCGCTGATCAAAGCGTGGAAGGGCGATCGCATGGGAAACCTGATCTACCGCAAGACGGCGCGCAATTTCAATCCGATGATGGCCACAGCCGGGCGCATCACGATTGCCGAGGTTGAAGGGCTGGTCGAGCCGGGAGAGTTGGAGCCGGACCAGGTGATGACGCCGGGAATTTACGTGCAGCGCATTGTCCTTGGCAAGCACGAGAAGCGGATCGAACGGCGGACGGTGCAATCGGCGTAGCGGCAATCATCATTTGGTGACGAAGGGATAGAGGGCGAGAAACAGAATCATGGTCAAGACCAGCGCATCCATGTAGAGACTGATGAGGACCGCGCCGTGGTACCAGCTCCAGCGGGCGCGAATGCAGCGGAAAGTTTCCACCATACCTGCGGCTGCGCCGACGATGGGCAGCAGCATGGCGGGATTGGCTTGATCGAAAGGGAATTTCGCCAGCGGAAATGAGATGGCCAGGCTGACGAGCGCCAGCAGGTTGCCGCGCAACAATGATGGAGCCCGCAGATTGAAGAAGGAAGTCATAGTACAGGGCACAGGGCAAAGGGAGTATAGACCTACGATGAACACTCTATCGAATTCCGATGCGGGTAGGGAACTGGCGGAGGGGAAGAGCGCGTCCCGGGACAAGCGTGCTCTGCTGGTTGCGGGGATTGCGAAACGTGTGGCGCGGGAATTGCGCGATGGATATTATGTGAATCTCGGCATCGGGATGCCGACGCTGGTGGCGAATCATGTTCCCCCGGGAATGGAAGTGGTGCTGCAGTCGGAGAATGGAATGCTGGGCGTGGGGCCGTATCCGCTGGCCGGGGAGGAAGATCCAGATCTGATTAATGCGGGCAAGGAGACGGTGAGTGAGCTGCCGGGCACAGTGTATTTTTCCAGTGCGGAATCGTTTGCGATGATTCGCGGCGGTCATGTCGACCTGAGCGTGCTGGGTGCGATGGAAGTGGATGAGAAGGGCAACCTGGCGAACTGGATGATTCCTGGAAAGATGGTAAAGGGCATGGGCGGGGCCATGGACCTGGTAGCCAGCGCACGCCGCGTGATTGTCGCCATGGAACATACGACACGCGATGGTCGGCCGAAAATTCTAACGCGCTGCACACTGCCGCTGACGGGCGTGGGTGTGGTCGACACCATTGTGACCGAGTTGGCGTATATCCGCGTGACAGCGGAGGGCCTGGTGCTGGAAGAAATTGCGCCAGGAATTAAAGTGGGCGAAGTACAGGCGGCGACCGAGGCGAAGCTGATCGTCAGCGGCGAGTTGAAAATCATGTCGACAAGTTGACGAATCGCCGTACTCCGCGATTTACGAGGCGGCGTTAGTGTGCGCAACCTGCTCCAAGCCGAGACGCAGAGCCTGATCATACGGCGGTTGCAGGACACCGAGTTCGGTGATGATTGCGGTGACATATTTCTCTGGTGTGACATCGAAGGCGGGATTGGAAATCTCCGCATTCGAAGGCGTGATCTGTTTGCCGTTGAAGTGGGTGACTTCCTTCGCGGCACGCTCTTCGATGGGAATCTGCTCGCCGGTGGGTGTGGCCATGTCAATGGTAGACCAGGGAGCGGCCACGTAGAACGGAATGCCGTGCTCCTTGGCGAGGACGGCTACGCCATAGGTGCCGATTTTGTTGGCGACGTCGCCGTTAGCCGCGATGCGATCCGCGCCGACGATGACGGCTTTAATTTTTCCGGCGCGCATCTGGCTGGCGGCCATGTTGTCGCAGAGAACCGTGGTGGGAATATTGTCATGCAGCAACTCCCACGCGGTGAGCCGCGCACCTTGCAGGAACGGGCGGGTTTCATCGGCATAGACATGCAGTTTACTTCCGCGTTCGACGGCGGCACGAATCACGCCAAGAGCCGTGCCGTAGCCGCAGGTTGCGAGTGCTCCCGCGTTGCAGTGGGTCAGGACACCCCCGGTGCGGGGCATCAATACAGCACCGAATGCACCCATGGCGCGGCAGGCGGCGATGTCTTCGTCGTACATGCGGCGCGCTTCGGCAACGGCTGCCTGCTGGATTTGAGGCACGGTGGCGCAGGGTTCCAGCGACATGGCGAGCACCAGTTGGCGGACTCGCTCAATTCCCCAGAACAAATTGACGGCGGTGGGTCGGGTGGTGGCGAGGGTATCGCAGATGATTTTCAGATCTTCGTCGAGTTGGGCGATGTCGGCTGCCTGGCTTCGCAGCAACCCGAGGGCTACGCCCATGGCGGCGCTGACACCGATGGCAGGTGCGCCGCGGACGATCATGGTGCGAATGACATCGGCAACCGCGCGATAATCCTCGGCGAGCACGTAGGTTTCTTCCATCGGCAGCTTGGTCTGGTCGAGGAAGCGCACGCCAGTATCAGTCCATTCAAGGGTCGGAATCATAGAGCTTCTATTTTACCGTCGATTGGTCGCGGGATTTTTGATCAGGAAAAATCCAGCTCCAGTTGGTCGATATAGCAGTATCCCCAATTTTCTCCGGGCTCGAAGGAGCGCATGATGGGGTGTTTGGTCGCATGAAAATGTTTGGTGGCGTGCTTGTTCCTGGAGGAATCGCAGCAGCCGACGTGGCCGCACTCCAAACAGAGACGAAGGTGAACCCAATCGTCGCCCATTTTCAGACACTCCTCACAGCCTTGCGGAGTGCGTGGGGCGACATTGCGGATTTGATCAAGGTGGGTACATTGTTCCATGTTGTTTCCTCCTGCTATCGCGAAACCAGAATTCTCGTAATGCTGAGAGAGAAGCAGGTCCCTCGACTGCTCTCGCTGCGGTGACTTTCGCTCGGGATGACAATTCTTTTCAACTTACAACCTCTGCACCACATCACTTAGATACGACATGGGCTGCACGGACGTCGTTAGCGGTAAATAAGGAGAGAAACGGTGCGCCCTGAGCGGCAGCTTCGACCGCGGCGCGTCCGTTCATCTCTTGCCGATCGACCAGGCAAAGCACACCGACCACTTGAAATTTGGCATCACGGGCAGCCTCGATGGCCTGGATGGTAGAGGCGCCGGTGGTGCAGACATCGTCGACGATGACGACGCGCGCGCCGGGCTCGTTAAAGCCTTCAATGCGGCGGCCCGTGCCGTGGGTCTTTTCCGATTTGCGAACGAGAAAGCCGTGGATGAGCGGAGCGTCGCTGTGCTGCAGGTGATCCCAGGCACTGGCGGAGGCGATGTTGGAGACCAATGGATCTGCGCCCATGGTGAGGCCGCCGACGGCCTGCGGATGCAGCTTGTGTTGCCGGATCAAATCGTAGAGTGCAAGCCCGGCAAGGCGGCCGCCTTCCGCATGCAGGGTGGTCGTGCGGCAATCGATGTAGTAGTCGCTGTGAGCGCCAGAGGACAGAGTGAACTCGCCTAGGCGAAAGGAAAGGGTCGCAATCAGGTGGAGCAGCGGGGTGCGCGGATCGGAAGTGTTGAGCATAGGTCTCTAGCGATTGTATGCGATGGAGGCGATTCTTAAAGACTTAGTCGATGCCCATCTTGCGCTGCATCTGCTCAAGGCTGAGGCCCTTGGTTTCCGGATAGATGAAGAGAACGACGAAGAATTGCAGCACCATCATCGCGGCGAAAAAATAAAAGGGAACGGCCGCATGGTGGAGAGCGATCACCGGGAAGATGCCAGACAGGATGGCGTTTGAAATCCAGTTGGCGGAGGTCCCCAGGCTTTGTCCTTTGGCACGCACGCGCGTCGGGAAGACTTCCGCCAGGTAGACCCAGATGACAGCGCCCTGCGAGATGGCGAAGGCGACAATGTACAGAACGAGCAGGGGCAGCAGATCGCGCTGGTGGCCGGGAATCTGAAAGATGATGGCGACCAGAAGCAAGCAGATGGCCATGCCGACTGAGCCGATGAGCAGCAGAGTCTTGCGGCCAAGCTTGTCGATCACTGAAATGGCAGTGAGAGTTGCGAACAGATTCGCCAAGCCGACATAGACGGCTTGCTTGCCGGCGGAGAGGCTGTTGAAGCCGGCGGCTGCAAAAATGTCGTTCATGTAATAGATGATGGCGTTGATGCCGGTGAGCTGGTTGAAGATCGCGATGCTGACGGCGAGAAAAATCGGCAGCCGGTATTTGCCACCGAGCAGGGGCTCACTTTTCGCCTGGCGTTCCAGGTGAACCGAGGCGACGATATCCTGCAATTCGGCTTCGAGGTCGGGAGTATTCGCACGCAAGAGCGCATCGCGCGCTTCTTCAATGCGCGCCTGCATGACCAGCCAGCGCGGGCTGCGACCGATGGTGAGCAGCATGACGAGAAACAGCGCCGCGGGAACGGCTGCGACTCCTAGCTGCCAGCGCCATTGCTGCATGCCGAGATGGAATGTCTCGATATAAAAATTCGACATGTAGGCGAGAAGAACGCCCAGCACAATATTGATTTGAAATGTTCCGACAAGGCGGCCGCGCCATTTCGCCGGAGCGATCTCCGCAATGTACATGGGGCCGAGCACGGAACTGCCGCCGATTCCGAGGCCGCCAATGACGCGAAAGAAAAGCAGCGCATACCAGTTCCACGCAAGCGCGCAGCCGATGGCGGAGACCACGTACGCCACGGCCAGAATGCGCAAAGTATCGCGGCGGCCGATGCGCTGACCGGGGATGCCGGCCAACATGGCGCCAATGACGGTGCCTATTAATGCGCTGGAGACGGTGAAGCCGAGCTGCCCGCTGCTGAGTGCGTAGACCTGCGTCAGCATGTGGGTAGTGCCGGCGATGACGGCGGTGTCAAAGCCGAAGAGCAGGCCGCCCAGGGCGCCGACTAATGTTCCGCGGACAAGATAAGAGTTCAGGGTCATTGATGGCGCGGCTCGAGACGAGTGCTCCGACAAAATGAATTCAGTTCGCTTCCGAAACCATACACGATGACGCTGTGGGAGTCACGCGGGTAGCGGCTGGATGACGATGCGCTCACGGGGCAGCGGGGTTTGAAGTCGGCGCAGCATCTTTGGGGGCGTCGAAGAGAAATTCTTTGCTGCGCAGTTCGCGGATGGTGTCGCGGAGTTTGGCGGCTTTTTCGAATTCAAATCGCTGCGCGGCTTCGCGCATGGAAGTTTCCAGCTTGGCGATGTAGGCGTCGAGGTCTTCCTGGGCGTGGAAGCCTTCCGGCATGGTTTCTGCCTCTTCTGTCACGTCGGAATATTCCGCCTTCAGAATTCCGGCGAGCGTCATGTCGATCGGTCGGAGGATGGAGGTGGGAGTGATGCCATGCTCCTCGTTGTAGTCGGTCTGGATGGTGCGACGACGATCAGTCTCTCCAATGGCCTGTTTCATGGAGTCGGTCATTTTATCGGCGTAGAGAATAGCGCGTCCATGAATGTGGCGGGCTGCGCGGCCGATCGTCTGGATGAGCGAGCCGGATGAACGCAGGAAACCTTCTTTATCGGCGTCGAGAATGGCGACGAGCGAAACCTCAGGTAGATCGAGGCCTTCGCGAAGCAGATTGATTCCGATGAGCACATCGTATTCACCTTTGCGCAGATCACGGAGCAGGCGCACGCGCTCGAGCGTTTCAATTTCAGAGTGCATATAGCGGCAGCGCACGCCGACTTCTGTGTAGTAGCTGGCGAGGTCTTCTGCCATGCGCTTGGTCAACGTGGTGACCAGGACGCGCTCACCTTTTTTAGTGCGTTCGCGAATTTCGGCGAGAAGGTCATCGATCTGGCCACGCACCGGACGGACTTCGACCTGCGGATCGACAAGACCGGTGGGGCGAATAATTTGTTCGACGACAACGCCGCCGGACTGCGTCAGCTCATACGGACCGGGCGTAGCGGAGACGTAGGTGACCTGGTTGGTGCGGCTTTCGAATTCTTCAAATCGCAGCGGGCGATTGTCCATGGCGGAGGGCAGACGATAGCCATATTCAACCAGGCTCTGCTTGCGGGACCGATCGCCGTGCCACATGCCATGCAGCTGGGGAACGGTGACGTGCGATTCGTCGATGAAGAGCAGATGATCCTGCGGGAAATAATCGAGCAGGGTGGGTGGCGGCTCGCCGGGAAGACGACCGGAAAAATGGCGCGAGTAATTTTCGATGCCATGGCAGTAGCCCATGGACTTGATCATCTCCAGGTCGAAGCGGGTGCGCTGATGAATGCGCTGCGCCTCCACCATGCGACCCTGATTCTCAATTTCTTTTTCCCACACAGCCAGCTCGGCCAGGATGCCGTCGATGGCGGTCTTCTTGCGCTCCGGCTGCACCACGTAGTGGCTCTTGGGGTAGATGGGAAGGCGAGAATATTTCTGCTTGACGGTGCCGAAGAGAGGATCGATCTGCGAGAGAGATTCAATCTCGTCGCCGAATAACTCAATGCGATAAGCACTCTCGTCATAGGTGGGGAAGACCTCAATGACATCGCCGCGCACGCGGAAGGTGCCGCGACGGAAGTCGACATCGTTGCGTTCGTAGAGAATTTCGACCAGTCGGCGGGTGATGTCTTCGCGGCGAATTTTCTGACCGCGTTCCAGCAACATCAACATGCCGTAGTAAGCCTCCGGCGAGCCGAGACCGTAGATGCAGCTTACCGAGGAGACGATGATGACGTCGCGGCGTTCAAACAGGCTGCGCGTGGCGGACAGGCGCAGCTGGTCAAGTTGCTCATTGATGGTGGCTTCCTTCTCAATGTAGAGATCGCTCGAAGGGATGTAGGCTTCCGGCTGGTAATAGTCGTAATAGGAGACAAAATATTCGACGGCGTTGTGCGGGAAGAACTGTTTGAACTCATGATAGAGCTGGGCGGCGAGGGTTTTATTGTGCGCCAGGATGAGCGCAGGGCGGTTGAGCTGCTCGATCACCTTGGCGACGGTGAAGGTTTTACCGGAGCCGGTGACGCCGAGCAGCACCTGATGTTTTTCGCCGCCGACAATGCCGCGAACCAGCTCATCAATCGCGCGGGCCTGGTCGCCACGCGGCTGGTAGTCACTGACAAGCTGAAAGTCCATATGTCTCTATTTTAGAGGAGAGACGGCAGAGGCTTCCGTGGGTCTGTGGTAAAGACGCAACACTCCCGGGCTATTCCTCGCGAAGCACCTGGATCGGGTTGAGCCGCGCCGCGCGAAAGGCAGGCAACAGAGATGCGAGCAGCGCCACGGAAATCAGCGTGAGCAAGGCACCCAGGGCGACGCTCATCTGGATGGGGGAAGTGTCATAGAGGAAGCGGCGGGTGAAGGCGGTCGTCGCCGCAATGAGCACGATGCCGGCAAGCGAGCCGATCGCTAACATGGAAAGAGCATCGCGCAGGACGAGTCCGAGAATATGGGCGCGGGAAGCGCCGATGGCCAGGCGCACGCCCATTTCCGACCGACGCTCCTGAACTCTAAGCGCGAGAACGCCGAAGAGGCCGACACCGCTAAGCAGCAGTGCGATGGCAGCGAAAGCGCTGCTGAGTTGGGCGATCAGCCGTTCGCTGCCCAGGGACTGGTTGACCTGATCCGATAGCGGCAGAAAGACCATGTAGCCAGTGGTGGGTGCGAAGCGAGCCAGCGCGCCGCGGTAGGCGCTGATGGCATCACCGGCGTTCTGACTGCGAATGAAGAAGACGAGGTTATTTGGCGACCCATCTGCCAATACCGTGGATTGGTATGCCGGGAAGTAGACTGTGGGCGGCGCGGGATCGCGCAACGAGGAATACCGCGCGTTTTCCACGATGCCCACCACGCGGCAGTCGGCGGTGAATTTGCCTTCTCGACCTCCCGGGTAGTTTGCGATGAGGGAATTGTCGAGCGGCTGCCCGCCTGGGAAAAGAAGCTGCGCGGCTGCCTGGTTGACGATGCAGATGGACCGGTCGCGGTCCTGCTGGGTGAACTCCCGACCGGCGAGCACGCGCGTGCCGATGGTCGCGAAGTAGCCGTCGCCCACTTCGTTAAATGCGATGGAACGGTCCTGCGGATTTGCCACGCTATGCGCCTCGACCTTGGGAGCGAAACCGGTGAGCGGGGTGACCCATGTATAAGCGGCGGATTGGACGCCGGGGCTGGCGCGCAGAAAATCCGTCACAGAACGATAGAGTTCCATGATCTGCGCCGGGCTCTTCTTGAGTGCCTGAAACTGTGCACACACTTCCATTACATGGGCTGGGTTGAAGCCGGCATGGTTGTTGCGCAAGCGCACCAGCGTATGGGTAAAAAGCCCGGCGGCGAAGACAAGCGCCAGCGCGAGCGAGAACTGCGCGGGAATAAAAAGGCGGCGGCGAAGCAGGTCGCGGCGAGCGTTTGTCCCTTTGCTTTTCAGCACTGAATTGGGCGCGACTCGTCCCGCAAGCCACGCCGGAACGAGGCCGAACAGCAGCGTGGTCAGCAGCGCCAGTGCAGCGGTAACCACGAGAATATGCGCGTCCGGCTGTAGCTGCGTTGATTCGCCGGAGCCTCCCGGCGTGAAGAAGCTGGAGATTGCCCTGACGCTCGACCAGGCGAGACCCGCAGCGACGATCGACCCGAGAAAGGCGAGCATCAGCGCCTCGACGAGACATTGCTGGAGGATGCGCCAGCGGCCGGCTCCGAGTGCGGAGCGAATTGCGAACTCATGTTGGCGCGACTGCAACTTGGCCGTTTGCAGCCCGGCAAGGTTCATGCAGCAAAGCAGCAACACGGCAAGAACGATGCCCTGAATCAGCAGCAACGGCTTGCTGTATTGCACTGCGATTTCTGAGAAGCCGCGACTGGCGGACTGCGCTGACATGTAGGAGTTTCGCCAGGCAGGAATGTTGCGCAAACGAGCCGGCACAAACGTTTGCATAGCCGGGCTCATGGTCTTCAGTTGCGCATTCAGCGAAGCGAGCGTGGTTCCCGGCGCCATGCGCGCAATCGCGAGGACGCCGAAGCCTTCCGGATGGAGGAACGGATCTTGCTGTGGTGTGGTCGCCAGCGCGGATAGAAAGTGAATCGGAAGAAACAGCTTTTGTGGTTCACCGACGAACATGCCGTGAAAGTTTTGTGGCAGAACGCCAACAATCACCGCTGGTTGTCCAGAGATGCGGAGATGCTTGCCGATCACTGCAGGATCGCCGTGGAAGTTGGAGAGCCAGAATCCGTAGTCGAGCACGACAGGCCATCCGCCTTCGGGGCCGCCGCGCACATCGTCGCTGGGAGTAAGAAGACGGCCAAGGTAGGGCCGGATTCCGAGCATCGTGAGCGCGTTGCCGGTGACAAGATTGCCGCCGATCGAACGCAATGTATTCTGCTCGTCCGGCACGGTGAGCATGCTGCCGCTCCAGCCTGCCAAGTCGGTGACGCCGTGCAGGTGGCCATGGAGTTCTGTCATCACCGGCCAGAATTGTACGGCGGCGAAATGGCCTGTCTCAGGGCTGCGGTAGCCAATGCTCACCAGCTCGGCCGGCTTTTGAATCGGCAGCGAGCGCAGCATGGCATCGTAAATGACGGTGAAAATTGCGACGTTCGCGCCAATGCCGATGGCCAGCGTCAGCACTGCCGTGAGCGTGTAACCCGGAGACTTGCGCAACTGATGAAACGCGAAGCGTACATCCGCCCAGAAGGACTCGAGCCAGTGAAACTGCCAGATTTCGACACTGCGCTCTGTGGCGAGATCAGCGTTGCCGAAGGTGCGCCTGGCCTGGCGTTCGGCTTCTTGCGGCTCCATGCCCTGGG
The DNA here is from genome assembly GCA_035502695.1 of Acidobacteriaceae bacterium. Classification (GTDB taxonomy): domain Bacteria; phylum Acidobacteriota; class Terriglobia; order Terriglobales; family Acidobacteriaceae; genus JAKAAZ01. Next base: position 2,323 of record DATJUD010000160.1, on the reverse strand, counting down.
AAATAAGAAAGGAGGCACGTTCCGAGATGTGGCTTTCGATCTCTTCGTGCAGTTCGGAGTGAAGACTTCTGCGAGAGAAAATGCCTTGGAGCCACGACATGATAGCTCTCCTCCTGGGATTACGACTGCCGACCGGGAAGCGGTGAGAGAACCAGCTGAATGCCCAGCATCATGCTGTCGAGCCGGGCGGATTCTTTTGCGAGATGGCGGCTTCCTTTGCGGGTCAGGGAGTAGGTGCGCACACGCCGATTGGTCGTCGACATTTCCCACCTGGCCTGCACAAAGCCGGCCTTCAGCAGACGCTGCAGCGCGGGATAGAGGGAACCCTCCTCCACTCGCAGCAGATTTTGGGAACGTTGCTGAATTCGAGTTGCAAGGGCGTAGCCGTGCAGCGGCTCCAGAACGAGTGTGTGCAGCACCATTAGCTCCAGAGCGCCGGGGAATAGATCGCGCCTACTGTCTTGTTTCATCCATCCTCTCCCAATGCATCGAGTAAACAGGGATATAGGCAGCATGTCAAGGTTGATTGCGCGACGTTTTCACATCAGTGCTTGGCGTACATCGCCATGACGTCTTTTTTCAGCGCCATGCGGCTAGAGAGCCGGGTATAGAACATGTGACCGCCGGGATATTCCTTGACAGCGACGCGGGTGGGATCGCCCATGACGGGCATTTGATTGACGGCGATCCGATTGATCGACGGTGTAGGCGGTGGAGACAACCTCGCCGGTGACTTTTCCCTCCGCATCGCGCACCGGGAATTTGCCGACGGTGACGGTGTAGTGGAGGGTTTTGCCGTCGAGTTGCATGCTTTGCGTGACGTGGATATCCGCGGGCAGCGGTGGCAGAGCCTGCTTGTCGGCTGCGGATTTGTCGGGCGGCGGTGTCTTAGTCTTACCCGTCTGTGACGCGTCGGCTGGTGCTTTGTCGTCTTGCGCGTGCGCCGTGAAGTACGGCGAAATTGTGAAGACAATTGCGAGACATGCAAACGCTGTGCGCTTGCGGACAGGGAAAGTCCACATCAGATCCATGTGGATAGGACGCCCTTTATGGGTGGTTGGATGTTTTTGGATCTGTGCTCGTGATGAGCCGCACGGTAACAATTTCATGCGGGTGAACGGTGAACTGGACTTGGTGCGCGCCGGAGAGCGTTAGCTGCGATTGATCTCTTTCAACCGCGTCGGTTTGCCATACCTGTTGCAGCTGCCATAGCGGCGTTTCGACAGTAACAGTGCGGGTGGCGTCGCCAAGATCGAGGAAGCGAAGGATGGTGCCGTGCCCGTCTTCCGCGGGCTTCCACGTCGTCAGCACAAGGTCGGGATCATTCGCGCGGAGGAAGCTGGCCTGCTTGTCACTGAGCGGCTCGGGTGTGTCGAGCGCTTTGTCCTGCGTTGTGATTTCATCTTTTTCTAGAGGCGTCATTTCCTCCCAACCGAGATGGCTCAGCTGGGCGTCGTCGGTGGAAGGCGCGCTGGTGATGACGTAGCGGAAGCGGAAGTGGCCGCCCTGGCCGGCACGATAGTTCGTGTCCCAGTAGTTGTTCATGACGTAGGAGAAGATGGTTCCGGTGCGCGTGCCAAAGTGGCTTGGCCACTGGCCGCGATTGATATCGCCGAGCGTGACCAGAGCAGCATCGAGCGGCATGACAGTGGCGGAGAGTCCATTCTGTTGCGCGGAGACCCAGTGCTGCACGGAAAACCATTCATGACCGGCGCCAGGATACATGTCCTTCGATGGATCGACGACTCCGTTCTGAATTTCATACTGAAACTGCGGATGATCCATGGCGAACGGGAAGGCAAAGTAGACGCCTTCTTTGGTGTCGATTTCTTTCTTGGTGAGGTCTTCGACGAATTCAATTTTTTTCTGATGGTCGAAGAGGCGAATTTCCGTCGAGATTTTAGGAGTGTTGGTGTCGGAGCTCTCCAAGCGAGCGACCCATCCGTATGGTGTGCGCGCAACTGAGATGAGATGGCCGTTCTGTGCGGGATGGACGTCGAGGTTCGGCTTCGGATAGACATGGCTGTACTGCAGCAGCGTGTTCGGCGTTTTGTCGCCACCGGTGACGTAGAGATATTGACCGAAGCGATACGGGCTTTGCTGATTGACCAGCTCGCGCTGGAGTTGTTTGTCGTAGATGCTCTTCACCGCACCGGTCGCGGGGTCGAGCGTCACGCGGTAATACGGGCTGTCGAGGGTGGTGGTCTGGGTGGTTGCTGCGGGTTCGAGGGTTTTCTTGGTATCGCGCAGGTGATAGACCTTGTAGCCGACTGCAGGCACATCCTTGGCAATGAAACGAACGTGATGGAAATTGTTATCGCCG
>DATJUD010000159.1:0-18477 GCA_035502695.1 Acidobacteriaceae bacterium | reverse complement strand
CGGGGAACGGGAAGTCCCACTATGTCGCCGAGGGAAGTTTGCATCTGCTTGGAAACGAAAGGGATGGCTCAGAAGCCATCCCTACGCAAATTCGTGTGGTTGCGGGGGCTGGATTTGAACCAGCGACCTTTGGGTTATGAGCCCAACGAGCTACCGGGCTGCTCCACCCCGCAGTTTCATGATAACGATTGAAAAGGGCACGGTCAAACCGCGTATGCTTCACCCAAAAAGGGCCCAGAAAGCGCTACTTCAGGATGCATAGCGCTTATACAATCCTCAGCACCAACTGCATATTAGCGGATCACTGGTGCCGCAGCGGCTCATAGGGTTGAGCCATCATCAACGTTGCCAGCACCTGCCGTTCATAATCGGAATAATGGTGCCGAAATTCCGGGGAGTTCAATATGTCGCCACGCTGCCATTGCGGAAATTCGCTCAGGTCTCGCACTGCCCGGTGAATCATGATCTGCCGATCAAACGGCATTTGGTGTACTTCGAGGATTCCTATCCGAACCTGTTGGCGCTGCTCCGGTGACAACCTCTCCCAGGTTTCGAGTCGTGCCAACATGCGTTCGCGACGGGCAGGAGGCATCGCGTCCAGCTGTTGCAACCGCTCCAGAAGGCGTTGCTGCTTGGCCGGAGGCAGCCGATTGAAACCTGGCTCGGCGCGCAGGGCACGTTCCTGCTCGGCAAAAGACATGTTTTGATGCTGGCGTAACCATTCGCCCAAATGCTCCCGTTGGGCCTGCGGAGGAGCGGGTCGCACCACCGCGCCGCCTGCAGGTCCGCCGCCATTGCCCGGTGTTGCTTGACCTGCCCATCCCAACCCGCATGTCAGAAATATCATCCAGGCCGCAAGAAACATAAATGTACCCGCTAGAGAGCGACGGAGACCAGACGCAAACTCGCTCCTAGCCCGCTGGGGGGGCATTGCGGTAAGGAGGTTGCGTTTTTTTCCAAGACAGGTCATGTTCTCTTTCGCGAGGCTCGGGTTTTGGACCTACCCCGTGTGCTGCTCCTACTCTCTATCGCATAGCGCCCGCACCTATCCATCTGTTCGTATCCGATGTCATGACTTGTGGAACCACGGCTAGTTGGAGGAATTGGCTCCGCCGTTCACCGGACCGCCGTTTGCATCCGTCTCGTCGAACGATGCCAGCTGTTGCAGTGTTTGTGCGTTGGAATCGAGAAGCTCCAGATCATTCACGGTGGCAGAAACCGCTTGGGGGTGGGATGGGGCAACGGTATGGTTCAAACTGACGACACCCATATAGGAACCGCCGCTGACGATGACCAGCAAAGCAAACACCGCAGCCACGGCTGGACGCAGGTGCAGGTTGCTTCCAAACAACAAACGCAAACGCAGCCTCTCCATCCATCCGGGCGCTTCAAACTCCCTGGCTTCGCGCAGGCGCACCGCCAGCCGCGTATCGAAATAAGGACTCGGTTCGGGCGCCTTCCAACTATCGAGCAGTTGCATGGTCGCCTGCAATTCTTTCAATTCACCCGCACAACCGGCACATTCCTTCACATGCTGCATCGCCTCGGTGGGAACACGAGTCGGATCGAAAATCATATCGGGTAAATAACTCTGGAGCTTTTCACATTTCACGGCAGCTCTCTCCTTTCGTCAATTCTAAGCAAACTCTTTCAGCTTCTCTCGCAGCGTCTGATAAGCGCGAAATAGCAGCGACTTTGTCGCCGACTCGCTCAACTTCAACACCGCGCCGATCTGCTTGTAATCCATGTCCTGATACTTATGCATCACGACAGCCATCCGTTGCCGCTCCGGCAAGGCCATTACGTGTTCTCGAATACGCCGCATTCGCTCATCCTGCAGCATATCCTGTTCGGCAATCGGCCGAAGATCGGGGACATCGGGTTTCGTTCCGGTATCCTCATCCGCCTGATCCAGAAAGACGCTGGCGGATGCCCGCTCGTATTTGGTGTCTCGAGCGTGGTTGATGGCCATGTTCGATGCAATTCGATACAGCCAGGTTGAAAAACGGGCCTCAGCGCGATACGTTGCCCGAGCGCGGTAGACCCGCAGAAACACTTCCTGGGCAAGCTCTTCCGCCACCGCCTGATTGTGAACCATGCGGTACATGAAGCTGATAATCGGCCGCCGATATTTTGCGATCAAAAACTCGAGGCAGGCCTCATCTCCAGCTCCGGCGCGCTGCATAATTTCCGCATCGCTCATCTGCGACAGATCGCCGGCCAATCCTGCCGGTAGACCGGAAGTCGCCAGCCTGGCGCTCTGTTCATCGATGGGAATCCGTTCTAGCGCGATCGTGCCCATACCCTGTCGAACCCCTTCGTCGGAAGAAAGTTGCGTTTCTTCCTCCCAAAATCCTTCAGATTCAGGGTTTACCGGGGATTCATCTGGATCTGTTAACCCATCTTCGTTGAGAATGTTTCCCGATTCCTCTGAGCCGGCGTCTTCTTCGCTCTGTGACGAGGAAACCTCCTCGGAAGAATCCTGGTTTGTCAGGCTGGAAGCTGGCTTATTTCTATGGGATGGGGCTGCACGGGAGGCCGATTCCGGGTCTTCCCCGGCAGCGCCGCCGGATCGTCGCCGGAGCGGCGTCGCCGGACTGGATAGTGCGTCAGCGTCCTCTGAATTGGGCGCCTCGGGTTGTCGGCTCTGGCCGATTTCCCGTGGATTTTTCTGCCCCGGATTTCCGTCCCTTGCTGCCATTGGGTGTGTTCGGATTCTAGCGTATACTGGCGCAAAGAGAGATGCTTGCTACGCATCTTTGTTTCATCCCACCCACCCGGCAAAAGCCCATTGGCGGCTCCCATTGCTGGAAATTCGGCCCCATGAAGTGGGGCGCTTAACTCAGCGGTAGAGTGCCACCTTCACACGGTGGAAGTCGCAGGTTCGAATCCTGCAGCGCCCACCAATCAAATCAATAACATTGGCCGGTAACGTCGGCTCATATCGCGCATCGTATGCGCCGGTCTTCATGCCGCACAGTTCCATATCATAGGCAACACCAATCCCGCCGACAAATTCATCATAACGCCCACCACCATTGCGGTTAGGGGCCGACGGTGAGGAGTTCGACCCATCCGATCATGTTCGCCTTCGGTATGCTGAAGATGAACAGCCGCTGAAAATTAAGGACGCCCCGCATGCAAATTTCGCCGTCGCTGGCGCAGACTCTGACGAATCTGAACTTGCCGCCTTATCCCTCGGTGACCGGTCTGGCGCAGCCGATTACGTTGCGGTCTCTGGCTTCCTTCGCCGGCGCCCTGGCGTGGGCCTCGCTCCTATTGGTGAGCTTTACCGGTTGGGGCAGAGTGACCGGCAAGCTGTTTCGGGTGCCGCGCCTGCCCGTGTCAGTTGCCTGCTCACTGGGAATTGCGGCTATCGTTTTTCTGGGCGGCTGGCTGAACCTTGCGCATGCAATCTATCCCAGCGCCCTATTCGCGATCACAGGAGTGGGGTTGGTCCTGTATGCCGCATCGCGCAGCGAACGACCGGAAGAGTATCGCTGGCTGCGTTTCTGGAAGAGTTCATCCCGCGCATCGAAGATCCTCATCGTAATTGCCTTGCTGATTCTCGTTGTGCGTGTGGCCGCCACCGTCCGACTCGCGAGCTTCGATGCTACGGACGATGGGTCAGCCTATCTTGCCTTTCCGAACGCGATGCTCGCTTACCACCACTTCACCACCGGGCCTTTCAATGATCGACACATTATTTCCAGCGTTGGAGGCGGGTACTGGCTGCAGGCATTTGTAGTTGCCGCTACCTCATTAGCAAACATCGGCATGGCAGACCGCACACTCGGCCTGCTCCTGCTATTTGTCGCTATCTGGGATGTTGGCATCGCATTTGACTTATCGACCGAGCAACTTGCAATCATCGAGGTCCTCGCCTATCTCGTGCCACAGATCACGACGAACCTCACATTTGTGATGTTGCCGATTGCTCTGCTGCTGAGCCTTCTCTGGCTTGTTTTTCAGACCCCGTCGGACGAAAGCGCTTTTCCCTGGCGGTACGCAGTCTTGGCAGGCGCGATTGGAGGTGCGGTCGTAGCATTGAAATCCACTTTTTTACCGTGCGTGGGCTCATTTTGCCTGCTGCCTTATTGCGCGATGAACTGGCGCAGGAAAAAGGATGCGCTGGGGCTTCCCGTCTTGGCAGGCGTGGGAGCGGTCCTGGTGCTGGCGGCCTGGATGCTCGCCATGAAACTTACTGACGGCACCTATCTGTATCCCATCCTCGGTCATGGCCTCGACCATACAAAATCGGGCGTATTCGGCGCGTTTGCGATCGCGAAAACGCCACGGACCGTGATCAAGTTGTTTCTTCAAGCATGTGTTCTGCTCTCGTTGGCGGCAGCAGTACTTACTTTGCGCCTAAGTAACAGACGAGCCCTCTTTTGCCTTGGTGTAACTACGGGTGCGGCCGTGGGCATAACGGCATTCAACATTGCTGCCGGGGGCGATTCGATTTGGCGCTATGGTTTCCCGCAATTCTTTTCAGCCATCTTGATTTATTCCGTTGTCATGACGGCGCTTGCTCGAGAGGTAGGTGGGCTGCATAGAAAACGCTTTGCGATCACGATGGGTATCTTACCTTTGATCGGCTGCTTATTTTATTTCGATGTAAGTGGAGCGCATCCTCAGTTATTTCGCGAAGTAAGATGGGAATCTGCCCACTATAGAGACGCGCTGCGTGCAAGTCTGACGGATCAGTCCTTGTCGAGCCCATCCATATCGGCCGAATACCGCGCAACAGGATCTGCCGTTCCAGAGAATGCAACCCTCCTCGAAAATGTTGCCTATCCTTTTCTCTTCCGTGACCAAACCCACAAGATATTCCTGTTGGATTGGCCGGGAGCTGCAGGACCCGCACCAGGTTGGCCTTTTGGCGTAGATGCCGCTACCCTCGCACAATATCTGCAGCGCAGCTCCGTCCAATATGTTGCCTATGATTATCGGTTCGCCCGATGGTTCGATGCCAGAAGTTGCCAGGCAATGGAACGACCGCAAAGCTATTCCGCTGAGCTTTATGTTCTGCTTTGGATGTCGGTTCTGGCGCACAATCAGTTGGATCATCTGCGAACGCATTACAAATCGATCTACGACGACGGCAAAATAGCCGTGATCGACCTGAACCAACCAATTGCCGGTGCTGTCGAAAACGAGTCCGTCTGGACGCCCAAAACAAGCAAAGAAGATATGTGTTCCGTAGTATTGGCCCGCTATTTGGCAAATCCATCCGTGCGAACATCGACTAACTCCACTACTAGCGCCGAATCAAGATAGCGCTAATGCGATGCAACTAGACGCAGCCAAGTCATTGACACCGGAATGCGCGGATATACGAGTTGCTGACGAGTGGACGATTCGTCCAGACCCAACCGGTTGGATCATTCCATGCTGGGTCTGTTTTACGCGCCACAAGAACATCGATCGAGAGCCGTTTGCACACGCTCTGAATGTCATATGTTCCCGGTTTGTTGAATAGATCGATCAGAGCGTTCTGTGCCGGTGCACATAAACTGACATCTCCCCCAAATTCCGTGCCGCAATTTGGAAACGCATCGACAGACTGAAATCTTGAATACATCAGCAGCGGAAGATAATGGTCCGTCATCGGGTTGTACTGAACGATCGCATATTTCGGAAGCGTCCGATCCAGATAGCTATACGCCTGCCGGATATCGAACGTGTAAGTACCAACATTCGGCGGAGCTGGAAGCCAAGCGGCGGGATGAGGGATATGTCCCGCATCGTCCAAGATGGCGTACGTACGCAGCATAACGAGTCCATACGTCGTGCCGCAAAAGCCGAGAACTAACGTGGTCCATACTGCCCCGTTCAAGAACCTTCCTCTCCATTCTTTCGTTTTGCTTCTCGAGAAGATCCAGTCATCCAGATAGATGGCGCCCCACAACAGCAGGACAAATTGCACGATCATTGCGCTGCGGAAAGCAAGGTCATTGTTGCCGATAACCGTCGATCGAATAAACGTCAAAGACATCATTGTGACCAGCGCCAGGAACCAGCACGCAATTTCTGCTTCGCTCAACGAAGACCAATTCCGGATGTCCCGCTTGAACCGTTCGTACGCCACAATCACGAAGAAACCGAATTCAAGAAGATACACCACCAGCACGGCCAGAAGCGCAGGGAAAAATGAATGGGCAAAACCACGCACCGCAAAAATGTGGGGCAAGGTTCGTAATCCGAATGCGCTGAATCCGCCGCCCACGGCACCCGAAGCTCCCACAACACCCGAGGAGTGAAGATCGTTCAAGTATGGTTTGGACAAAAGGTACGTAAGAATGCCAGCTATTAAATAAAGAAAGAAATCCGAGAAGGACTTCTTATAAAGAAACCGAAAAGGCCATAGGACAAGAAATATTGCAAAGGTGAATGTAACGTAGACCGAGAGTCCGGCAGCTGCGGCAAAAGCAAGAGCCGCAAAGATACATGCGACAGCGCGGGCAGCAAAAGAAGCGGTCTCCCCATCCTTCTTTTTTTGCACAGACCATAACGCCAACAGTCCAATAAAGCAGGCAACGACCGAGGCTACGTGATGCGGAACCCACAGTAAAGAGTCAGGCCAGGTCGCAATCTGGGTTGGATCCCACCACTCCATATCGGCATGGACTACGTTGGAATGCACCGCGAGATAGAGGGTTGGAATCAGATCCAGCCCCGTTACTGCTAACAAGAAAAATCCAATGACGGATTTCCTTCGCAGGTCGCGAGTAACTCCAAAGAAATCTTTTAGGTATAGCGGAATTAATGCCGCCAGGGAAAATCCGGCCCATATGGAACTGGCATCGAGTGCATATCGCGGCCCGATATGTGCAAGCCGCGCCGGATAGCTGCAAAGCACATACCAGTAGTAGTAATACCGTGCGGTCGGAGCAGAACCTAAGTAGGAAAATGGATTTACCGGAGGTGGCCCTGATCGCATTGCGGAAGAAACGAATGCAACTCGTACCGCCTGATCGTACAGCGTGGCTGAAACGTACAACTTATGCCCAAACTGCAAATCCACAAGCGAAACGATCACGGTCAGCATCCACAGAACTGCCAGCAGGAGCGCAATCTTGGTGGTGGTGTGCATCCGCGTCGGCGCGTCGATCCTTCGCCGTTTCCACTGGAAGAAACAGCCGACCACCACGGCCGCCGCAACCACCAGAAACGCGCCCATGATGACGCTGCCTGGAAGATAACGTCCCGCCAGGTTGGTCAGCATCGCAGAGACGACTAGAGAAATCGGGATGCTGAGAAGAAATTGTTCTGTGATCGACCTGCTGCGGAAACGAAATAAATCTGTCGCCCAGGCAAATCCATAGCCCGGCGTCAAGAAAAAAAGAAAAAACACCGGCATGATCGCCGCTGTACACACGACGTCCCGCAATGTATAGCTATGGATCAAATTGGAATCCTTCGCTATTCGCCGAAGTTGACCGACTCCAGTCCGAGGAATTGCGCGGACTGACCCAGCTCTTCTTCAATGCGGAGCAGTTGATTGTATTTGGCGATGCGATCGGTGCGCGACGCCGAGCCGGTCTTAATCTGTCCTGCACTCGTCGCGACAGCAAAATCGGCAATGAAGGTGTCTTCTGTCTCTCCGCTGCGATGCGAAATGATCGAAGTGTAGCCGTAGCGGCGCGCCAGATCGACAGCCTCGAATGTTTCGCTCACGGTCCCAATCTGATTCACCTTGATCAGAATGGAATTTCCCACGCCCTCTTCAATGCCACGCTGCAGAATCTCTGTGTTGGTCACAAAGATATCGTCGCCGACCAGCTGGACATGATCGCCTAGTTCCTTGGTCAGGTAGGCCCAACCCTTCCAATCGTTTTCTGCTAAACCGTCTTCCAGTGAAACGATCGGGTATTGCCGAACCCAGCTTTCCCAGAAGCGAGTCATCTCCTCGCTGGTGTGTTCGCTCTTGTCGGACTTTTTAAATACATATTTATTCTTATCGGCATCGAAAAACTCGCTGGCCGCCGGATCCAGCGCGAGAAAAATATCTTCCCCAGGCTTGTAACCAGCTTGCGTGATGGCTTCGAGAATCACTTCGACGGCTTCTGTATTCGATTTGAGCGAGGGAGCAAATCCGCCTTCATCTCCCACGGCGGTGTTGTATCCCTTTTTCTTTAGCACGCCTTTCAAGGTGTGAAAGACCTCAACACCCCAGCGCAGCGCCTCAGAAAAACTTTCCGCGCCCGCCGGCATAATCATGAATTCCTGAAAGTCGACATTGTTGTCCGCATGTGCGCCGCCGTTCAGAATATTCATCATCGGCGTTGGCAGCGTGCAGGCATTCACTCCGCCCAGATAGCGGTAGAGCGGCATGTGCAGTTCATTCGCAACCGCGCGAGCAGTTGCCATCGACACGGCCAGAATCGCATTCGCACCCAGGCGGCCTTTATTCGGCGTTCCGTCCAGCGCAATCATGGTTTGATCGATCAGGCGCTGATTGCTGGCATCCATTCCCGCCAGTTCCGGGGCGATCACGCTCTCGACATTTTCAATGGCCTGCAAAACACCTTTGCCCTGGTAATGTTCCTGGTCGCCGTCGCGCAGTTCGACAGCCTCATGTTCGCCGGTGGAGGCGCCGCTGGGGACAATGGCCCGACCCACCGTTCCACTTTGCAGAATAACGTCCGCTTCAACAGTCGGATTTCCGCGCGAGTCCAGCACTTCGCGAGCGTGTATCGAGGTAATTTCAGTCATATCACTCCTCAGGATCTTGTGGTCCAGCCTGTCGTTCAGCTGCGGACGGCGGTCCACGGGAATTGCATTTCCTTCGGTGGTCCGGATGGATTGGACAAACTCTGGCATGCTTGCGGCGATTTCAGCTGTATATCCAGGTTAGGAAATGCGGGTAAGCAGGCTATCCTCGGCAAACTGCACCATGGACGCGCCAACGAATGTCAAGGATGAAATCTTTGATTCACGTCCAGTGTAGCAAAGCTGCGCACTCTTCATTTACAGAGACGCACACGCCAACGCCAATAAAAATCGGCACGGCTTTCGATGCAAGCGGAACCTAAAACCCGATCGCTCGAAGCTGTGGCCAAACACCACCAGTTCATGAAGCCCGGTTGATGAAGTGGGCAACGAAGATAACTCTTTTGATACCGGATAACATGGTCCGCGGCGCAGCCCGTAAATGCTCTATTAGACTGAATATGCGGTGAGAGCGACTGCTCACCGGAGGAGCCTACGAGGCGCGCTCCGCAACAAACCACCCCGGAGTTGCGTCCAATACAGTGGACCGTCAGATCCTAAGAATGCACAGGCCGACGGTGGAACTGACGCAGTCGCAACGCAATTTTGAAGAATAGCCGACAGGCGAAATCGAACAACGAGGGCGGATATGAGAATTTTAACGGCTACAAGCCTTGCCGCAGTAATGGTCGCGGCCACAGCCTTTGGGCAAAGCGCAAAACCAAGCCCCTACCAGGGCGTATCCCATCCGCCGGATGACGCCATCGTCACCAACGACCTGACGCCGACACCCCCCGCTTCGACCGATTCGACCCAAACCGTCACGCCGTTGGCAAGCCAGCCCACCCCGTACATGGAAGCGACTCCGACATCTCCGCAGGATCACGACTACATGCAGCATCCGGGTCTCGTCAGCAGACCGGCCAGTTCTCTCGATGCCGATATTGTCACCACGCCGGAAACTCCAGAACAAGCGGACAATTCAGGCATCGTCATCAGTGTTCCTTCAGCCCCGAATCAATTGCCGGAAGGCACCACCCTGACGGTGTCGCTGAATCAGTCGTTATCGACTGCCACCACCCAACCCGGCACCATCTTCAGCGCTCGCCTGCTGGCGCCTGTCATGAAAGATAACCGCATCGTGATCCCGGTCGGCTCCACGGTGACCGGGCGAGTGACGTCGGTCAGCGAAGGTCGCCGCATCACCGGCGGCGCTTCCATTCGTCTGCGTCCGGATGAAGTCGTATTGCCCGATGGCACCCGATATTTTCTGCACGCAGAAGTCTATGACCTGGGCGACACCCGCAAAGTAAAGACCGGCAGCGAAGGCACAGTGGTCAATGTGGCCCATGGCAAGCGTACTGTTGCAGAAGCCAGTCTGTTCGGCGGTGGCGCAGCGGCCGCAGGCTTTATGATCGCAGGCGGTCCGGCAGCACTCGTCCTCGGCGGCGCGGCAGCAGGCTACGTTGGAGCGCACTGGTTGCTGGAGAGCAAACAGGCCGTGCTTCCCAAGGATTCTGAAGTCGTCTTCGGCTTGACCCAGCCCATGTCGCTGGTTTCATTCCACGAGTAGCCCAGACGATTTCTCAAGCGACGCATCCGCTAGAAGAAAAATCAAAAGGCTCGACGAGAATCTTCCTCGCCGGGCCGTTTTGTTGCCAGTCACCGACGCGAATTTACCCGTTGGTTGTAACCGACAATCGTACCGGTGACGTCGAACGATACAGCCGCGCGCACGGTTGCCCTGTGCTGCAGATGACGAACATCAGCTCCAAATTCTGCGGATGCTTCTTGATCGCCTCCGCAACCGGATCGCCCGCGATTGCCACAATATAATCCGCGGACGCGGCTGGATCTTTGAGGGCCTGCTGCCACTCTTCGTAATCACCTTCGTTGATGGTCCGACGTAGCGGAAATCCAATCTGCTGTAGCGCGCCAATGTGCGCCGACGTGTACATCAGCAGGGTAGATTGCGGAGGAAGAACCATCAGCTTGCTAGCCAACGCCCGTTCAAACGCCATCCGCGTCGTGGCATTGGCCTTCGCTTCCTGCAACACCAGCGGCGTCGCGTACGACAGAAAAGCATTGCCGGCGACGATCAGCGCTAACGCAAATCCCAGGATTGGCCGACTCCATTGCGGACGCTTTTTGATCGCTGCCAACACCGCAAACGCGGGGAACAATGCAAACGCCGGCAGCAGTTCCATGCCATATCGCGTGTTGTAGTAAGAGTGCGGAAACCACACCGGCAGAAAGATTGGCACCGACCCGTACGCCACAGAGTAGGAGTAAAACGGGATCGGCATCCAGAACAACATGGCAGCCGGAACTGCAGCGCTGCGGTAGCGAACCAGCGCGTACGCCGTGCCTACAGCCGCCATCAGCATCAGCCATTTCCCGCATCGCAGTGGCGCCGCTCCCATCTTCGCCGACTTCACGTAGTAGAGAAACGCCCACCACAGATGATGCCAGCCCGGATACGGTAACGAGCCCGGCTTTGTGGTTCGCTTGGCGATCGCGGCAGCCGAATAAGGTCCGCGCAGAAAATCCAGCGGGTCGCCGTACATCCGCCAGTTATAACCCAGCCACGTCAGCGGAGCGGCCAGCAGGCACAGCGTACACACAATGAACACGCCGGCATTCGCCCGATCCTTCCACCACGCATGCCGCACCGTCCAATACGCCACCGCAATCCATGCCAGCGTGCCCAGTATCCAGCCATCATAGCGAGTGAATACCGCGGCGATCAGCACAAGGGTCAGCTTGATCAACGCTGCACGAGCGCCTGGCGCGTCCGCTTCCCGTATTGCCGACTCGAATGCGGTCAGGTGCACCACACTCCAGATCATCAGCGCCAGATACAGCGGCTCCGTCATGGCCGTAACGGACATGTACAGCAAACCAGGATTGAGAGCCAGTGCAGCGAAAACCAACAGCGCCAGCACCGGTCGCATCCATCGTCGAGCCAGCCGATAGATTCCGGCGCAGGCCATCACATAGCTGGCCATCGACGGAATCGCCCCCGCCAATCCCGTCTGCCACCACTCCGTCCGCTGCACAAACGGCAATAAGAGCAAGTGCGGCAAAGGTAGCCACACGGAACCTAACTGACTGAATCCTGGATTGCGCGAATCGAAAATGCGCCGCGCAATATGAAGATGCGCGACGGCATCTCCATACAGCAACAGATACCCATGCCGGGCGCAGAAGGCGAGAGAAGCCGCCGTCAGCAAAATCGCCACGGTCGACACCAGCTTGATTTCTTCCCCAAGTGTGGGAGCGGTTCTGGGTCGACTGGTGCGGGCGATTGGCTTCTTATTCGGCATCAAGATGCGAAAGCTCCTGGAAGCTCGCAAATCGCTGGTCAATCTCTTCGCGAGTCAGAGCCTGGATCCGTTCCGTGCCAAAACGCTCCACGGCAAACGAGCCCATCACGCCCCCATAAAACATGGCGCGCTTGAATTGAGCTGGCGTGATTTCCGGCTGCGACGCCAGGTATCCGAAGAATCCGCCCGCGAACGAATCGCCTGCGCCGGTTGGATCCACCACTTCCGCCAACGGCAGCGCTGGAGCGCGGAAGAAGCGATTGTGCACGCCGCCCGGAAATGAGTGCTTGCCAAAGAATGCGGTCGCGCCAAACTCGCCATGCTTCACGATCAGCGTCTTAGGTCCCATTTCCATGATGCGTTCCGCGGCTCGCACCAGGTTGGCATCTTCGCCCAGCAACTTGGCTTCACCGTCATTGATCAGCAGAACATCCAGGCCCTTCATCACCGCTTTCAGATTGTCCTTGTGACCCGTGATCCAGTAATTCATGGTGTCGCCGCAAACCAGCCGCACCTTCGGCATTTGCTGGCGAACCTGCTGTTGCAGCGCAGGATCGATATTGGCAAGAAAGAGAAATTCGCTGTCGCGGTAGGATGCGGGAATCTTCGGCTGAAAGCGCTCAAACACATTCAGGTCCGTGCGCAGCGTCTTCGCTTCGTTCAGATTATCGAGATATTCCCCGGTCCAGTGAAAGCTTTTGCCCGCAGTGTGCTCGATGCCTTCGGTATCGATGCCTCGCGCACGGAATACCGCTTCCTCCCTGGAAGTAAAGTCTTCTCCAACCACGCCGATCACGCGGACCTTCGTAAAAAAGCTGGCGGCCAGCGCAAAATGGGTGGCAGCGCCGCCCAGGCAGCGATCGACAGTGCCGCTGGGAGTTTGAATGCTATCGAATGCAACCGAACCAACAACAAGAATGGACATCGATGCGAACACTTTCCTAATCAGAATTTGTGCGATTCAACTTTTTGCAATTGCCTGGCTAGTCACGGAAATACTTTTCCAGCAGCAGGTGCAGCGTTTGTTTTGTCTTTGCCGATACAACCGACGGCTGCGTCAAAATCGCATCCTTCAGCGCGGACTGGCAATGGCAACTGCGCTTGGCCGGCAGCCCGGCGACGGCCGCATCCAGCACCTTCAAAGCTGCGGCGCTATTTTGATTCAGCACCGCAACAATCTGTTCGGTGGTCACGGAATCGTGCCCCGGATGCCAGCAGTCGTAGTCCGTCACCATCGCAAGAGTGCCGTAGCAAATCTCCGCTTCGCGCGACAACTTCGCCTCCTGCAAATTTGTCATGCCAATCACGTCCGCGCCCCACGACCTATACAGGTTCGATTCCGCCTTGGTTGAAAACTGCGGCCCTTCCATGCACACGTAGGTTCCGCCGCGACTGGCCTCGACGCCGCTGCCCGCGCAGCCAGCCATCATGGCATTCCCGACCTCCGCGCAGACTGGATCGGCGAGCGACACGTGCGCCACAATATCCGGCCCGAAGAAAGTACTCCGCCGCGCATACGTGCGATCGATGAACTGATCCGGCACGACGAACTTTCCTGGCTTATGTTCTTCCTTCAGCGATCCCACCGCCGAAATCGATAGGATCGCGCTCACGCCCGCTTGCTTCATGGCGTAAATATTGGCGCGATAGTTAATGTCAGAGGGCAACAAATGATGCCCGCGCCCGTGTCGCGCAAGAAAAACAACTTTGCGACCGCGCAACTCCCCAAACGTCAACCAGTCGGAAGGCTCGCCGAAAGGCGTGCTGATCTGCTCCTGCCGAACATTCGTCAGCCCGGGCATATGGTACAGGCCGCTGCCACCCAGAATTCCTATCTCTGCGCGAAACATGTTCAGATGTACTCCTTCACCTGTCATAACCCATTCACCTCGCGACCAACGATGTCGAACGAGGCTGCAAAGTGGTTAGTATATCGTGCATCCGCTTTTCCTCCGGAGCGGACATGGCGAACAGCCAACTTCTCAGTCCCGCCGTCAGGTCGGTTTGCGGAACTCTGTTTTCAACCTGCACGCTGGTCGCGCTGTCGACAATGCTGCCCATCATCACAAACTCAAGCTTGCGCGCTAGGTCCATCGGAAAACTCTCGCTGATAAACACTGTCTTGCCGGAAACCACCACCAGCACCGGGCCTTCTGAAGTCTTCCAGATTCGAGTCTTGATCATTTCCTGCGGAGTATCACTGTCGTCTGCAGGCGCAATAACAGCATCGTCATATTTCCGCGGAATCTCCGCCGCGTAGAGATTTGCAAATGCAAGTGCGGCCTCCGGCGTCGCCCATCGCGACAAGTAGACCAAAGCCAGCGATGCCGTGGAATCTTTTGCGCTCGTACTTGTGGCCTCCTTCGATTGCGCAGTGTAGTAAATTCCCCCACGCCACGCCGGAGCCAGCGCATTTGCCGCCGCTTGTCCACCAAATAGTTCCGCCATCACCTGCACATCAAATTCGCCCATCACACCAATGTCGTACGGCCGATACTGCGCATCGATCAGCGAGTGAATATCCGGCATCTTCAGCAGCGGTACCGGCGCATGCGTCAAATAGACAGTTGGGTTCATGACTTCGTAGGTCGAGGTCGGAGGATGATCCAGCATTCCTGCGAACGCCGCATCCCTTCCCTTGGCGGTCCACACAGCGCGAACAAAGTTCAGCCCTGCGATATAAGGAAAAACAAGCGATCGCTGCAGCACCAAAGGAGCATTGGCAAGCGTGGGAGAATCGCTGCTGTCGCCCATGGCCTCGTTCATTTTGTCCACCACCTGCGGCGCAGTCAAAAGCGTCTTTCCGCTGGGCGCCAGAACATAATCGATGAATACTGCCATCGCCTGGCCTTCGACCACCGAGTCACGTACGGTGTCTTCTTCATCGGTGGCGATGCGCTCGTTATCTTGCTCCACGTTCTTCGACATGGGCTGGTCGTCATCGCGATCCCATTTTTCCAGATGAATATGCTGGTCTTGCAGCGCGTGCGTCAGCTCATGCGCCAGCACAGGCTTCTGCTCATCCGGCGGAATCCAGTCCAGCAGATTCACCGTCTTTGTCTTGTCATCGTAATAGCCGGCAATCTGTTCACGCAGCAGTTGGATCAAAAATGGTTTGAGCTGAAAATCACGATCCAGCAGCCCGAACTTTTTCAGCACCAACTCACTGCTTTGCAGCCGCTTTGCATCGCGGTCATTTTGCAATTGGTGCGTCAAATACTGTTCCACTTCATCGCGCGTGACCAGGCGACGCTTCACAGGCTGCAACACCGGCAGGCCGGTCACTTTGCTGTCAAACTGCAAAATCGAATCGACAGAACTGAAGAGTTGCCGCGCCTGTTCCGGCGTAATGTGCGTCGGCGCGGACGGATTGGCGGGTGTCGAGGGGCGCGGGGGCGTCGGAGGAGTTTGCGGCGTGGATGGATTATTTCCCGCAGGCGGCGGAGCCGACTGAGCGTGCGATTCCCGGGGAAGCAATAAAAACAGTGTGCACACGGAAACGATGAGCCACCGAGTGACCAAAAGCAGCTCGCCGCGATTCAAGAAACCGTGTCCAAGGCCCTGCGCCAGATTATGATCCGGCAAACATGTCTCAACCTTCATTCAACCTCATCATGGAGGGATCGTTGCTGCATCCCCGCTATAATTTGGAGTGTACCTTTGTAAGACGCTGGAAGCTGTCTCATAGACTCGAAATCGCTCGATACATTGGGTAGGAGACCCGCGATCAAAGCGGATCTCAGGCCGTTGGCCGAAGTGGCGATGCTAGATATGAGACTGCTTCTGCACACTGGCCGCTATGAGCAATTCCACCCCCAATCAGGTCGAAGCAGGTTCCACCGGGTCAACGATGGCAGGCTCCATCGGCATCGCAAACTCCATCCCGGAAACCGCTGCCGCGGACCAGGCTGTCCATGCAACTCAGCTGGCTGAAGCTTTAAAACCGCCTTCCTCGCCCCTTTTGCAATATCGCGGGGCAGGAAGCATCGGCAGCTTTTCGAACTCCACAGAAGAGTTGGCCGCACTGCTGAACACCGTCGGAGTTTACGATTTGGGATGGCGGCGCTTGATTCGCTGTACTGGCGAAGACCGCGGCCGCTGGCTGAACGGCATGGTCACCAATTTCGTCGGCAACCTCGATGAAAACACTGGCTGTTATGCCTTCGTGCTGAACGCGCAGGGCCGTATTCAGGGCGACCTCGATATCTATCGGCGTGCCGATTCATTTTGGCTCGAAACCGATGCATCCCAGGTCGACGCGCTGACCGCTTTTCTGGATCACTACATCATTATGGATGACGTGACCCTCGAGCTGCAGCCGCAGTGGACCGCACTAGGGATCGCCGGCCCGCGCGCCGCCACGTGCATCGCGGAAGCGGGCCTGCCAGTTCCCTCTTCGCCGCTTCACGTGTCAGAAACAAGCTGGCAAGGACACCCCGCTTTCGTCATGGCAACCCATAGCCCGCTCGTCCCGCGCTACGAAATCTGGATGGAACGCGAATCCGTTCTGGAGATGTGGAACGCGTTGAGCGGTGCTGGCGCCGTCCAATGCGGTGTCGACGCAATCGAGTCGCTGCGCGTGCTGGAAGGAACTCCGGCCTATTCTGTCGACATCACGGCCAAGGATCTGCCGCAGGAAACCAATCAAATGCGTGCGCTTCACTTCAATAAAGGATGCTATCTCGGGCAGGAAATTGTCGAGCGCATTCACTCTCGCGGCAACGTGCATCGAACCATCACAGGCTTTGTCCTTTCGGATAGTAGCCCGACGCCCGGAACTCCCCTGGTCTCCGAAGGCAAACCGGTTGGGGAGATCACCAGCCTCGCGCGCGTCATCCTTCCCGGTGCTGGCGAACGAGTGATAGCTCTGGGTAATATTCGGCGTGAAGCGCTCGAGCGAAAGAGCGATCTGCTCGCCGGTACAACCGTCGCGCGTCCCTCGCCGCTTCCGTTCAACTTCAGCAGCGAATCAGATCAGCCTTAAGAAACGACGCGCTAGCTGCGACAAATTTTGTACGAGGAAATGAGTCATCTTATGCCAGAAAAAGAACCGCAGGTTACATTCACCGATCGTCGCAAGATTTCTTCCGACGGAGAAATTCGCCCCGGTGTCGCCGAGAGCGAAGCCGAAGAGGCAAAGCGGCGGCAGGCGGAGACAGCCAAGACAGCGGCCGCAACCGCCGAGCCAACCTCGCCCGCAAAAGAGGCGGGGCCTGCTGCTTCATCGAGCACGCCTCCATCCCATGCCGGCGAATCCGGTCCTGAAGAACAGATGCCCGAAGGACCAACAGCGAAGGAAAGCGCCGACTCCAACGCGGCATACAAAGAAACCACGCAACAGCTGGACGAGTTACTGCGCGCCAAGACGCCTGACTCCTCGCATCTGGGACCAATCGTTTTCGATCACCTGGTGCAGTCCATGTACATGACCGCCATGATGAGCATGGGCGCGGGCACGCAGCCGGGTGAAAAGCCGCGCATCGATCTGATGGGCGCACGTCAGACCATCGACTTGCTCGGCGTGCTGGCGGAAAAAACCAAAGGAAACCTGACCGCCAACGAGCAGCGTCTGCTGGAGAGCGCTCTGTTTGAGCTGCGCATGATGTTCCTGGAGATTACGAACGCGATCGCTCGCAATGCGGCCAATCCTCCGCAACCGCAGCCTACCGGCCGCAAGTAACGGCTAAGCTTTCACGCGCAGTAAGAAAGTTCAGATGCACGCAGAGATCGTTTTCCTAGGCAGCGGCACATCCATGGGCGTCCCGACGCTGGGATGCGGCTGCGCCGTCTGTACCTCGAGCGATCCCAGAGACAACCGCATGCGCCCTTCGATTCTCGTTCAGTTTCGCGAGGGCGACAGCGAACGTCACGTGCTGATTGACACCGGACCCGATTTTCGCCAACAGGCACTGCGCGAAAATCTGCGCACCATTGACGCGGTCCTGTACACGCATTCCCACGCGGACCATATCATGGGTCTCGACGACCTGCGACCGCTCAGCTTCAAGAACCCGGACAAAATTCCTCTCTACGCGGACAGCACCACCACTCAGGTGCTGCAGCAGGTTTTCGAATACACTTTCTCCGAGAGCAATCGCTATCCATACAAAGCCCGCGTCGAACTTCGTCCGCTGGAAGAACACACGCACATCTTCGGCGCCGACTTTATCACTGTGCCATTGCTGCACGGAGCTCTTGAAACTGTCGGCTTTCGCTTCGGCAAAGCCGCCTATTTGACAGACATGAGCGATATTCCAGAGACCAGTTTTTCGTTATTGCAGGATCTGGATGTATTGATCATCGACGCATTGCGGCGAACTCCGCATCCCAGTCATTCGAACGTTGAAACATCGTTGAAGTTCATCCAGAAAATCCAACCTCGCCAGGCCTACTTCACCCACATCGCCCACGACCTGGGCCACGTTGAGATGGAAAA
>DATJUD010000158.1:0-13799 GCA_035502695.1 Acidobacteriaceae bacterium | reverse complement strand
GCCGATGGGATTGTCGAGGCTTTGATCGGGACCGGCGCTGTAGCCGTCGAAGGAAACGGAGAAACATTGGACACGAAGCTTGGACATGGCAACTCCTCATCGAGAATCTTGAAGCAGTGTACGACGGGGCGCGGGTGACGCGACGTGCCGGGGGAATGGCAAAAACTCGGCGCGCGGGCGGCGGCGCGAAGGGGCGGTTTTCGAGGAGAAGCGCAAAGGGGCAAAGGTTGCTCGAAGGCGCATGAATAGAGGCGATTTATGCACAATCTGAACGCGATTTGCACCGAAATAAATTGGTTGAAACGAGGGAGTCTCGTGCAATACTCATTTGCAACGGAAGAGAAATCTTTCAGAGGAGAGAGTGGAACAGAAGCCAGCCGGGGGAATCGGCAACGAAACTCGATTCGGGCAACCGAAGACGGCAGGCAGACGGAAAGCGACCACAACATGAAAGACCGGAAGACGGATGGCGGTGCGGGCGCTGCTCGCAATTCCTAAGTCGGAAGGGATGACAGAGTTGTGATCTGGTCACCGAAACACCAGATCTTCGAAAGATCGGATCGCTGAGGGCGAGTTCTCGCAAGAGGATTCGCCCTTTGGCATTTTTGCGGCGCGTGGATGATGGGGTGTGCAGGCAGTGGAGAGCGACCCCGTCATCCTTTACGCTGATGCAGGTCACTGGTTTTGATTTTTGTTGCGAGGTTGGCGTTGAACAGGAGAGGCCAAAGTGAAACGTGAACGAATGCTGCAGGTTGTCCTGGTTATCCTGGGGCTATTGTTTCTGGCTACGATCTATTTTCTGTACATCGATCTATGGCACGCGCATTGGATTGTTGATAAGCGCAATGAAATCGAGCCGATGTTCATCAGCGTTTTTGTTGTGCTGGGACCTTTCTTGCTGGTTGCAGCCAGAAACCCGTCCGCGCATCGCTCGCTGATTGCGTTCACAGCATGGTGGTGCCTGGCGCATGCCGCGGTCATGGCCATTGAAACGAAACAAGCGTGGAATCATGGAATTCATCGAGACTTTAAGGATGTTGTGATCTTCGCTGTGATTGGGTTGATTTTGCTGGCGCTTTCACCTCCTGGTCGAGAAAGAGCGCAGTTGGATCGCAATCATTGAGAATCGAAAACCAGGCAGTCATCGGAGAGTATCCCGCATAAGTTAACAGTGGATCGGCGCGGCCACCGAAGGATGGACACTCCGGAACGGAGAGTTCTTTATCCCACCCTTCGCAAAGGGCGCGAAGGATGGGGCACCCTCATTTATGAGTGGGCCAGCTTAGAGCGACTGACATTCAGGGGTGGGAGAGGTGGTAGCCGACGAAGATGTCGTTGGTGGGGGGTTGCTTGCCGAGCTGGCGCAACATGCTCATGACCTGGCCGCGATGGAGGGTGGCGTGATTGACGACGTGGAGCAAGAGCTTCCAGCGGGGGATGGACCAGTCGATGGCGTGGAGTTCCACAGCAAATTCGGATTCCGGAAGGGTGGCAACATGGTTGTGCAGACCTTCCCATACTTCGGGCCAGCGTTGCTGCAGGTGGCTCAGGTCGGGCTCCGGTGGAGTGGGAGGAAAGCGCTTCTGGTTGGCGAATTCGGTGAACGGGACCAGCTGCCCCTTGCGTAACTGGCCGAGCCAGAAGTGCTCCGAATCGTAGATATGGCGCAGCGTTCCCGAGATGCCGGTATGGGATGATCCAAGGTCGCGAGCTTGCTCCTCTGGCGTGAGCGCGGCGCAGGCAGAGAGCAACTGCTGGTCGGCCCAGATGGAGTAGTCGACGAGATAGAGAAGCGCTGTCCTCGAGATTGGCATGACGGAATTATAGTCAGGGATCAAGTCTCGGTGGGCTAGCGGCCTTGTCCGTCCCACCGTTCGCAGAGAACGCGAAGGATGGGGCACACTCGCGATGGATGGGACAAGAGAGGGTACCCGCCGGCTTCTTCACACCCTTTTGTAGAGAAAGCAAGCGCAGCACAAACTTATGTACCCATGCCGGAGGAGGCATGATGTAAGCGATCGCATCGCAACGCCGATGGCCACTGGGGGAACCAACGCGAATGGCCAGCAGGTGATCGCTCCGGAGCGTCCCATCCGTACGGAAGGCGGATTTGCTGAACTCGGCCTGCCACTGTCGAGAATCTTCCATGCGCAGGCGGGCGGCCGTAACGCAGACTGGTCTCTCTATGCGACCTACGGAGTGGACCAGGCAAAGACGCGCGATCTGAATCGCCTTGGAGCCGACGGCAATCGCCGCTACAGCACCGTGGCGATCGGAACTCTAAATTACGGATTGAACCGCTGGGTCTCGTTTTCAGTGGAACAGTCGCTGTACACGACCCATGCCAACCCAGAGCAGCCTTTACCTCTATTCAAGGGCGTGCCTTCCCGCGAGTGGAACGATGTGCGCACGGAATTCGGCCCAATCTTCAAGTTCTAAGAATGGGATGAGTGGGTCGTCCCTATTTACGGGTCGGCCGTCCGTCGACTACCCCCACTCAAGCCAACTGAAGGCTTGAATGGGTCACCTGCGGAGGTATGTCGAATTTATTTGGAACGAGTGTGTTGCGACCAGATCGTCTGGATGACGTTGAACATGAATGCGGTGGTAAGGCCGAATAAAATCCATCCGTCCAGGGCTTCGAGTGAGCCCATCAACTGCCATTGCGACTGCAGCTCGATATCCGTGTGGCCGTAGCTGGTCATGGCGTTGAGGGAATAGAGCATGGCGTTTGTGCCGGTTGGCATTGCACCCAGCATCTTGTAGGCAAAGGCCCACATGGAGGCTTCGCATCCATGCAGGACCGTACAACAAAATGCTGTTCCTGCGACTGCGATGATGGAAAAGATTTCGACAAGCGTGGTTCTTGCTCTTCCCGTCAGCAGCGAGGAAACAGCTTGGTTGAGGAGCTTGAGGAAAAACGCGTGAAATACGACAGTAGTCGTGATGATCGGCAAGCTCCATAACCAATCTGCTCGCCACTCTCCAAGGTCCATGGATGGGACGGAAGAGGCTGCGATGAGCAGACTGCTCCGGAGATGAATGAGAAGTTCAGCGTGAGGGGTCACTGGAGCGCGCTTTGTGTAAGGTGTCGAAGTTGAGGAGGTTGTGGTTGCATATGCAGCTCCAGGATTTACTTTTGTGGTGAGGGAGGCTTGGGAATCCGTAGGGTCCACGAAAAGCCAAAGTCGATGGTGCGTCCTTCCGGGCGAGCCTTGGCCGAATACTCGTTGTAGTACTTGAAGAATCCGACGATATTCTTGGCGGGCATAATGACGTTCGCCTGCACGCCCATGGCATGCACGGAGTAATACGGCACGTTGCTGGCAGCCACCGGTATACCGGCGATGAGATAATTGCCGCCGTTGGCGGTCACTTGCAATTGGTCATAGCCGACGAAGCCGAGCTGGCCTAGGAGGCTCAAGTCCTTCTTCAAGGGAAGAACCTGGCCGAGTCCCCACTCGTCGGTGAAGGCTTGCCCGGGAGTGATTTTGCTGAACTGGCCAGAGGGAATGCTGGCGACCGTTTTTGATCCATGGATTTCCCAGTCGGTCATCAGGTTGGCGGTGGTCGCCTGGTTCTTGGTGATGTAGAGGGTGGTGCCCGACGTGATATTGTTCCCCCAATATCCGGAGCCGACGTTGTTGCTGGATCCGGCTGTGTAGCTGCCAGTCGGGGCGGTAAAAGCATATCCGGCGTTGAAGTCGACTCGTTTGGCAAAATGCCAACCCAAAAGCACCGGCTCAACAAACATGTCTGCAAAACCGGACCCGCCGCCGCTGAGATTGATCCCCGTTCCCCCCAGGTTGGGAAGAAGTGGGGGGAAGGCGGCCACCAACTGACCGTTCGCGTAGTTGAGCGTGATATAGGGCATGAAATAGCCGCCGAGGATCTTGTGTTTCGGAACGTAGTAGAGGATGTTCTCATCCACCCAGAAGGAATATGTTCCGGTGACGTTCTGCAGGAGGCGATTTCCGTTGGAGTCATTCAGCTGGCTGGCGGAATAATTCAGTGCCAGATTGGCATACGTGACGCCGGGATCAGGAATGACACCGGCATTCAGGCCAAACTGCCCCGGTACCCACTGCCCCTTTTGTTGTGCCATTGCTGTTGTGGTGTAGCAAAGAATGATGCAAGCAAGAACTATGAACGGACGTTTGCAACGCATATGCTTAACCCTTCTTAACTCGTCTGGCAATAAAAAATAGCGGACACACAATCTGTGTTCACGATTTCTGGTTCGGTACGTAATCTAACGGTGCGCCGCAAGGAATTAGAGGTTCGCGTTTCAGGCTCATTTGATATTCCGCCAGGAGTCTCGCCACTCCCATGGAGTCAGGCCGCTCTCGCCTTGACCGGGCATTACAACCTTATAGGTTCCACACCGCACCGATTGCCGACCGGTCATGATTGCGGTGCGCGTGGGGGTGCATTGCGACTCGATGGTGTAGTTGTTGAAACGGATGCCTTCGCTGGCGAGTTTATCGATTCGAGGGGTGGGAATGCTGCCTCCGTAACAGGAGAAATCTCCCCACCCGACGTTGTCACACAGAATGAACACGATGTTCGGTCGAGCGGTCGAGGATTGTGGTGTTGGTGTCATTTGCGTTCTCCCTCCTAAAAGGCGCTTGCCTGGAGTGAGGAAAGCACATGATTTGCCACATGGGCCTACTCGATTCAACCGTAAGAATGATCGCGACTTGCAACTACGGTGGCGGTGATCGTCATAGGGGAAAAATTGATTTTGCAATGGAGTTTCTCCGAAATATTGGAGGGGCTAGCGTTGGTGGAGGTAGACGAACCGACAGTTGAACCCGACGAGAGAAGTTAGTCGAGGCGGACGATGTAGGCGCGGCCTTCGGGGGGATCGACCATGCGGGCGATCTGTTCGGCGGAGGTGTGCGATTCTCCGTAGGGGCGGATGCGGACCCAGTAGCCGGTGGCGCCCTTGAAGTCGATGATATTGGCGCTGGGATATTCGCGCTGCAGTCGCTCGTGGAGCCGGCGGGCTTCGCCTTCATGGTGGAAGACGCCGATCTGGACGCACCATCGTCCTGCAGGGGAGACGGAGGGCGGGTAGCGGAGCACGTCGATGCGAACGCGCGCTGTGCCAGTACGCCAGACGCCGATTTTGAGAGCGGCAGCGCGGGACAAATCCAAAATGCGGCCGGGAACGAAGGGTCCGCGATCCGAAATGGTGACGACGACGGACTGACGCGTGGAGAGATTGGTGACGCGAACGATGGTGCCCATGGGCAGAGTACGATGGGCGGCGGTCATGGCGTCTTGGTCATAGATCTCGCCATTGGCGCCACGCGCGTTGTGATAGGGCGCACCGTACCAGCTGGCAATTCCAATTTCAGTGTGGAGGATGGGGCTGGTGGATTCCGGAGCGTGCTCGGGAAATTGATAGGGCGGAGCCTGTTCCGTGGGCGGCGGCGGTGGCGCGGCGGCCTGGACATGACGATGACGGCAGCCGGAGACGGTGAGGCACAGGACCAGCAATCCGGGCAGAGCTACGCGAAGGGAGTGCAGGGGATTCCGGAGCTTCACAATTCCTAATGCTACCGTGTTGCGAGCGCGATGAGAGCGCATAGGCGGCGAATGTGCGTTGTCGTTTGAGATGCCGGGGAGGATGGCTGGGCGCAACCCGCTTGATCGAAACGGATTGAGATATTTGTGAAGGCAGGGCGGCTAATTTCGCGTTCTAGAGAGTGAATTTCTTCACATAATTCAAACGAGCCAACATGAAAATTCATGCAAACCTCTGATAACGAACCTCATCTCATCACGTCGAAAGCTTAAAGTCTTAAGACTTGGAGGACATTTTGCGAGGTTTGCGATCGACGGAGTGTTTGTTGATAGTGGCAGTTGCGGTCCCAGCGCTTTTTAGCGCGACGATGTCGGCCACAGAGCTGCCGGAGGCTCCAACGCCGCAAAATGCGCCGGTGAAATCGCAAACCGGAGCTGGGTCTTCCAGCATTGTGGGAACGGTGGAGGATATGCACGGGACGCCGATTGCGGGCGTGGTGGTGATGGCGGCGAAAGATCACGAGACCACGGGGGAAACAGCCACGGTGGACGAGACGGGGAAGTTCACGATTTCCGGACTGGAGCCGGGCACTTACACCGTCTCAATCACGCTGCCGGGCAGGACGCCGCAGATTGCGACCGAAGTGACACTTGGGATGCGGGAGGAACGAGAACTGCCGATGGTGACGTCGCGGAATCCACACTCCAGCACAACGGTGCAGGTGAATGCCAACATCAACCAGGTGGCGACGGCACAGGTGAAGATTGAGGAGAAACAGCGTGTGCTGGGGGTGGTGCCGAATTTTTATACGAGTTACATTTGGAACTCCGCACCGCTGACGCCGAAGCTGAAATTCAAGCTGGCGCTTCGGGCGGAAATCGATCCAATTGAATTTGCAGTGGACGCGGGCGTGGCCGGGGTGGAGCAATATCACAACACGTTTCCCGGATACGGCGGGGGCTGGCAAGGGTATGGGAAGCGGTTTGGATCGGCGTATGCAGATTCTGCAATTGGCGCGATGCTGGGGCGGGCGCTATTTCCGATCTGGTTTCATCAAGACCCACGTTATTTCTATCGCGGCACGGGCAGTACACGGTCGCGAGTGTGGTACGCGTTGGCGCAGACGTTTGTGACACGCGGGGACAATGGTGAGACGCAGCCGAACTACTCGCACTTGCTGGGCAACTTTGCGACGGCTGGAATTTCGAATGTGTATCGCGCTCCCAGCGATCGCACGTTCGACCTGACGATGCGGGATGCGCTGATTGTGACAGCGGGCGACGCGGCAGGAAATTTGCTGCGGGAGTTTATTTCCCGTCCATTTACGACGAATGTGCCCAAATTCGCGAACGGCAAGGCAAACGACAAAGGCTTGAAGTAACGATTGAATCTCCGCCCAAGGCAACTTTTTCCTTCCTGAAACGGTCTATCGTAAAGACACACAATACGCTGACGCTCAGATAGGCTTCGTTGTCGAGACGGAGGCGGGTCGGCCGCTGTGGGTTCAGCTTACTTTCGCTGCTGGTCGATTCCATTGCGGACACAGGGATGGTAGAAGCTGTCTCATATGTGGCGTAGCGACTTCGGCCAACGACCTGAGACCCGCTTTGGTTGCGGATCTCACACCAGACCTATCGAGCGATCTGGAGTGTATGAGACAGCTTCTGGGGAGAGTACTGGCGGCTCATGTTGTAGCTGTGCTTGTGTTGCTGATGCCGCCGGAAATTCTGGCGCAGCTGCCGGATGCGCCCACGCCAGCAGAGAGCGTGCAAGGGGCGCAACGTTCCGCACGCGAGCAGGCAGCAATCCATAAAAATTTAGAACGTGAGTGGGTGGCGCGAGCGGCGAAGCTGCCGACAGAAACACTGGTCGAGCCGACGACAGGAGCCTCCAGTTCTGTTGCGGGACCGGTGGATGTTGCGTTCGTAGACGCAGACGGATTGGACGCGCAACAATCTTTTGCTCCTTCGCCGAAGCGCAGGTTTCAGCCCACGTATTCCTCCAGTACGGCTTATATGCGCGAGGTTCCTGGTGCCGCGCCTGCATTGCACGATACTTGTCCCGTGAATATGTGTCCGGTTTATCCAGTGGATATCTGTTGCGAGCCGGTTTCGTCGCCGTTCGCACAATATTTGAAGTGGCCGGACGTGGTTCCGCTGACGGCGCGCGACAATTTGCGGTCGGCGGTGCGGGGTGTGATCGATCCATTCAACCTGATCACGATTGCAGGTGACGCGGCGATTGGGATCGGGTCCGACTCGCACACGGCTTACGGGCCGGGGTTTGACGGCTTCTCAAAATATGCGGGCGTGAGCTTGACGGAAGACATGACGGGAGAATTTTTCGGGACATTTCTGATACCGTCGCTGGTGCATCAGGATCCGCACTATCATCGCGAGCCCTTCATGCCGATCAAGCACCGAATCCTACACGCAATTGTGCAGGTAGTATGGTCGCAAAGTTATACGGGGCAGCCGATGTTCAACTACGCCAACGTTGTGGGCGGAATTGCGACGGCAGCGGTGAGCAATACATTTGTGCCGGGACCGAACCGGCAGGGATTTGGCAATACGGCGCAGCGGCTGGCGCTGGCGTTCGCGATCAGCCCGTCAGGCAATATTATCGAGGAATTTGTGCCTGACCTGGCGAGCCATGTGAATTTCCGGGTGGTCATCTTCCAGCGGATTTTGAACACCGTGACGCTGGAGGAAAGCGGTGTGACGCAGTAGGTTGACGAGCCGCGATGGTGCGGCGAAGTCAGCCGGTGCGTTGGGTAGTGGGTCAGCGGGGCTTCGGCTTGCTCTTCTGGAGATTGAGAGCGACGGCGGCGCGGATGAGAGATTTGAAGGCGGCCTCGTTGAGCTTATCGCCTTCGTGGATGTCGATGGCGCGGCGAACATTTCCGTCGAGGCTGGAATTGAAGAGGCCGGATGGGTCCGGCAAGGATGCTCCTTTGGCGAAGGTGAGCTTGACAGCGTTCTTGTAGGTTTCGCAGGTGCAGATGATTCCGCCGTGAGAAAAGACGGGCGTACCCGGTGAGGTTGCTTTGGCCCACTTCCACTCTTCGACGATGTCGGGGTCGGCGTCATGGATGAGGGTGCGAACTTTCGCGAGGGTTTTGCCGCGCCAGTCGCCAAGCTGCTTGATTTTCTCGTCGATGCTTGCGGCGGCGGATTCCATTGAGATGGGTCCTTTCAGGGGCAGGTCAGACACACGCAATTAATTTAGATGCGAGCGTCCTGACTCCCGGTGTCCGCGGTTGGCAACGAACATAATCAACGCGACTAATGCTATTAGCGTAGGCACAAGGATCAATTTGGAGATGGCCGGGTTGTCTACGTGCGAATAAACAAAAAAACTGAGAGGAATCCATATCGCCACAACTACTACGCTCGCGAGGATCAGTCTGAAGATGTCCCAGCCTGACATCTTCGCCGGGTTGCTGGAACTTCTGGAGGCTCCGTTGATCAGCACCGAAAGGTAATGGTCCTCGTCGAGGAGGCGCCGCACGGCTTCGTCCCAGCTGTCGTCGAGGTTGCCGTCGTCCTGATTGCGGATTCGTTGGACGATCTTGCCGATCTTGCTTTCATACTCATCCTGATCGTAATTCTCGTCGAAGTCTTGACTGATCGCCATCATGTTCGGCAGGGTCCAACCAGTTTCAGAGAAATAGAACATGTCCCGCTCGACATCGGAAAGAGGAATACCATCCTGCTTGGCCTGCGCCAGGATTCTGTGAACCAGATATTGCTTTGCTTCCCGAGTCGTGCTGAATTGATTCATGGGCGCGAGTATACAACGCTGCGCGCTACCAGTGTTTCAGCTGGGTGATCTGAATGAGGTTGCCGCAGGTGTCTTTTAGCATGGCGATTTTGGAGGCGGTGACGTCGGTGGGCGACATGGTGAACTCGGCACCGCTCGCTTTCATGCGGTCGTAGTCGGCCTGCAGGTCGTCGGTGAAGAACATAGCGGCCGGCTGGTTTTGCTGGAACATCGCCTGCTGATAGGTCTTGGCGGCCGGGTTGTTGTTGAGGGCGAGCTGCACCTCCGTGCCGTCGGGTTCCTCTGGTGATGCGATGGTGAGCCAGCGGTACGGTCCCTGGCTGAAGTCGGTCTTCTTCACAAAGCCGAGCACTTCGGTATAGAAGCGCAGAGCGTTTTCCTGATCGTCGACGTAGATGCTGGTGACTTTGATTTTCATTTTGTTTCTCCGTTGTGCATTGGAATAAGGATGCTGATTCTGCGGCTTGGCGGACGCAGCGCCCACGAGGCGACAGCGAGACCGGCGATGATGAGAGGGGCGAGAATGTGGAATCCGTACGCGCCGTAGCCGCCGACAGCAGCAATGGATGCGGCGGCGCCAGTCAGATCGAAGATGATACCGGCGTAGGCCCACTCCTTGAGCAGGGGAAAACGCGGCACGAGGATGGCGATGGCGCCGAGGACTTTCCAAACGCCGAGGATGGTGACGAAGTACGCGGGGTAGTGGAGGATGTGCACGAAGCCTTCGACTGTGGCCGGGACGCGGAGCACCTGCATGACGCCGCCGCTACCGATGGGCAACGCGACGAGTATGGTGGTGATCCAATACGCAATGTTTTTTGATTTCATAGTTCGTTCACCTCGTTAACAACGCGCTCCAGGGCGGTGAAGAATTTTTGCCAGCCGTAGTTTGCGCCTTTGTACGCTGCCTGCTGATCCGGACGGAAGCCGGACTGCTCCATGCGAAGGTGAGTGCCACCCTCGGCTGGAGTCAACGTCCAGAGCACCACCCATTGCAGGCCGGCAGCAGCATCACCGACACCCCAGCTATAGGAAAGGCGGCGCAGCGGGTCGACGATCCGGACCTCGCAGTCGACGATACCGTTCCAGTGCGGCATGGGTTCGTTGCGGAATTGGAACTTGCGGCCCACCGTCGGCGCGAAGTCGTTGTTCATCATCCACTGCGCGAGGAGCGGACTTTCCGTGAGCGCACGCCACAGTTTTGCTGGCGGGTGAGGGAACACGCGTTCGACCACGAGGGTGCTCGGGGTGTCTGCTGCGTTGCTCATGCGTCCATCCTTTGCAACAGAGATTCGAGCCGGTCAAAACGGTCGCGCCAGAAGGCGCCATAAAGATTGAGCCAGTAGACCATGGGCGCGAGCGCGTCAGGCTGGGCGCGATAGTGAGTTTCGCGTCCCTGGCGGCGATGCCGTACCAACTTGGCGCGCTTGAGTACAGTGAGGTGCTTGGAGACAGCGGGCTGAGAAACTCCCGCATGGCGAGTCAGTGCGTGGACGGTTTGTTCACCATGGCGGGTCAGGTGCTCGAAGATGGAGCGGCGGGTGGGATCGGCGAGGGCGCGAAATACGGGATTGGCGTGGGCTGGCTTCACACAGAAAACCATAACCATACAGTTATGGTTTGTCAAGAGCGAAAGATATCTTGTTATATGCAGCTTGCGAAATATGAATATCCCTGTCGGCGCAGAAGATTGAGACAGGATGGTCAGATTTTTGTAGGGGCTTTGCCCACTGCCAGGAATTGGGCGGCTGTACGACTCTTATTTACCTTCTGGATGTTCTGAGACGCTTAGAACATTTCCATCAGGGTCTTTGAACCAGGCAACTCTAGCGCCGGTGGGCGAGGTCCAGATTCCAGCGTCGTCCTGTTTCAAGAATTCGTAACGCTCAAATTGGACTCCGGCTGATTCCAAATTGCGGACGACGGAGACAATATCTGGAACTTGCCATCCTAGAACAGTTCCCGAGGCCGGCGGAAGATGCTTGCCCATCCCGAGCCGGATCATGATTCCATTGGCATCGAAGACGAGTGCAAATGGAGGCTCCTCGCTGATCAGGCGAAGCCCGAGTATGTCTCGATAGAAGCTCTTCGCGCGTTCTACGTCGACGATGGTTACAAATCCTATGATGTTGTAGTGGCTCAGGCCGGCATCTTTCGTCATGGGGCCATGATGAAGTATTCAGCCGGATGACGCAAGCACAGCGGCGCGCCATAGTATATCGATCATGCGACAGAGAGATTTGAAATCGATGCGAGTCGGCGATTTGCGCGGCGGTTTCAGGACTGGCTTCAACGATGAAAGGCGCTGCGAAAGGCTCGCGGAGTGGACTCCTTGACGGTCTTGAACTGACGATTGAAATTGGAGAGGTTTCCGAAGCCTACCTCGTCGGCGATGAAGCTGATAGGTTTTTCTGTGCCGATCAGCAGAGCGCAGGCATTGCCGACACGCAACTGAGTTGTATATTGGTTGATTGTCGCGCCGGTGTGACGCTTGAACAGGCGATGCAGCGAACTGCGGCTGAGAGCGGCGACCTTCATTAATTTCGAAATGGTTGTTTGCTCGCGATAATGATGATGCAGATACGAAACCACGCGGCTGATTCTCTCCTCTTTTGCCGATGGGGCGGCCACCGCCTGGTTCACCGCGGAAGCAAGCGGCGCAGCCTTGCGGTCTGCGGATAACAGAAGAAGCAGGCTGAGCAATGATGCGAGCCGCTGGCCTGCTGGTTGGTCGGTCATCGCCAAAATTAATGGATACGCCTTGGCTCGCGTGGTCTTTGAGAAACGTAACGCGCGTGATGATCGTTCCAGCAGGCGGAGTATGGGATGCAGCTCGACATGCGGCTCGATCATGCTGCTCTTGAATGCCTCAGTAAACCAAAGGACCAGCGCGCGAGGTGCGCGATTATGATCATCGCGAGCGCCCGAATACCAGGTATGGGGAATTCTGGGTCCGATCAGGACAAGATCGCCGTGGTCGTAGCCGGAAATATTGTCTCCGACAAATCGCTGGCCGCGGCTGTTGAGGGTGAGGGTCAGTTCATACTCGGGATGGTAGTGCCACTCAAAGGGGATGCGATCAAGCCGGCGGTCAAAGAGTACCCAGGATGCGTCGCGTGGAACGGTGACGTGTTCTCGAAAGGGTTTCATTGTTCGATATTCCTTTCTAATCGCATTATGGCGCAGATTAGAAACAAAATGAGACTTTGGTATTAGAAAATGCAATTCCGCGCAAACATTGACGGCTTTTCCGGGGCTACATTTTTTTGTATGCGCTTCCCGCGCGGAGGTCTTTTATGACAAGCAAAACATCAGAACCGGAGGCGGTAAAGTACGGCAATAGCCTCTCTGCCAACGTGGTACGGACACCGCTTCGCGAACTTGAGAAGTCTCTGCCGCTTCGCGTTCTTTCGCCGGAAGATTTCAAGCATTGGCAAACCTTTGGCTTTACGGTTGTCCGGCAGGCGGTGCCGCAGCAGAACGTCTCTCGTCTGGTGGATCTGCTTTGGGAGTTCCAGGAGATGGATCCGGAGAATCCGGAAACGTGGGCGGGCGGACAGCTTCGCAGCCATGCCATGAAGGAGCTTAACAATAGCGGGATGGTCGAAATCTACAACCATCAGTATCTTTGGGACAACCGCCAATTCCCGCGCGTTTACGATGCGTTCGTCGATATCTGGGACGAAGAAAAACTTTGGGTCACCATCGATCGGGCGAACCTGAA
Source organism: Acidobacteriaceae bacterium (assembly GCA_035502695.1). Lineage (GTDB taxonomy): Bacteria > Acidobacteriota > Terriglobia > Terriglobales > Acidobacteriaceae > JAKAAZ01. The sequence continues at coordinate 759 of DATJUD010000158.1, read as the reverse complement.
TACTCCGAATCGCGATGGGAGAGCGTTTGGCGGGTTCATCCATACGGACATCGATACGACATTGGAGCCGCTGCCGGTCAGCGTGCAAGGCGTTCTGTCATTGGTCGATGTTGATGGCGAGGTGGGCGGTTTCCAATGTGTTCCTGAGTTCTTCCGCAGGTTCGACGAATGGAAGAAGAAACAGCCTGCGAATCGAGACGGTTTCAAACCAGACGTGTCGGGCTTCGATGTGTATCGCGTGCCCATGAAAGCCGGCGATCTGCTGATCTTTAACAGCCTGCTGGCGCACGGCATTCGGCCGAATACATCTGCGAACAAGGTGCGTATGGCGCAGTACATTTCCATGACTCCATGGGACCCGGAGAACTCTGGGCTGCGGGAACGACGCATCGCCTCGTGGCGCGAGCGGCGGGCTCCGGAGGGCTTTGCATTTCCTGGCGATCCCCGGGAATGGGAGCGGACGAGGTATGAGATTGCCGAACTGACGCCGCTGGGGCGGCGTCTGTTAGGCGTGGATTCGTGGGCCTGATAGGGTCGTCACAGGCGGAGAATAGAAGATCTTGAGCCGCGGTTCGAATTCGCTGAAGGTGCGCGCACGCGGCGTGATGCTTATGAGCAGGGTAGCTTTTCATGCCCGGCAAGGAGTGTCCGCAGGAAGAAGGTATGATGGGAAAACTGATTTGGAACAGCTGTTATACAGCTCGCGTATGGTTCGAGGAGACAACGAAATAGCGTTCGAGGAGCTACGCCGTGGATGCC
>DATJUD010000157.1:0-11769 GCA_035502695.1 Acidobacteriaceae bacterium | reverse complement strand
GACAGCGGAATCGACAACATCACCGCGATCGTGGCCCGCATGTTGCCCAGGAACAGCAGAATCATCAGCGCGGTCAGCAGCAACCCGATGCCGCCCTCGCGGATCACATTGTTCACCGCCATCTTCACAAAGATTGACTGGTCGAACACCACCCGCGCCTTCAACTGCGGCGGCACGTCCAGCAGGTGTTTCACCCGCTCCCGCACCCCTTCCACAATCTTGATGGTGTTACTGCCGCCGCCCTGCTTGAAGATCGGCAGGTATACCGACCTCTCGCCGTTCACCCGAACAATGTTGTACTGCAGCTGCCCACCGTCCTCGGCATGGCCCACATCGCCCACCAGCACCGAGGAATTTCCCACTGTCTTCAGCGGAATATTGTTGGCGTCCGACGGCTTCAACACCTGGCTGTTGGCGTAAATGTTGTAATCCTTCGGCCCGATCCGCACATCGCCGGCCGGCAAAATCAGGTTGGACTGGTTCACGGCCTTATACACGTCATTGATGCTCAGCCCGTTGGCTTCCAGCTTCATCGGATCGACGTAGACCATCACCTGGCGATAGGTTCCGCCATAGGGCTGCGGCACCGACGCCCCCTTCACGCTGGCCACCTGGTCGCGAATCTCAAACTGCGCGTAATCCTTCAGCTGGGTTTCGTTCAGCCCGTTGCCTTCCACCGTAATCAGGCAGACCGGCAAGTTCGAGGCATCGAAGCTCAACACCACCGGCGGCAAGGTTCCCGGCGGCAATCGCCGCAGATCGGCCATGGCCAGGTTGGAGATGTTGCTGACATCGGCATTGGGATCCGTGCCCGCGTGAAAGTACACCTTGATCAGGCTGACCCCGGTCATGGAGCGCGATTCGATGTGATCGACGCCGCTGCCCAGTGTGAAGAAGCGCTCGAACGTATCGGTAATGTCGGCTTCAATCTGTTGCGGCGGCATGCCGGAATAGAACGTCGCCACCACCACCACCGGGATCTTCACCGCCGGAAACAAGTCCACCGGCATGCTCAGCAGATTCACCGTTCCAATCACCACAATGGCCAGACATGCCATCAAAATAAAAAACGGATAGCGAATTGCAAACGACGACATTTATCTCCGACCTCGCGGTGGTGTGGTGCTGTTTGAAGATGGACTATTTCCGCGGCTCGGCCCGGCTGTCTGGCTAAATGATGTTAAGTCCATGTCGACCGGGCTCGGCGTCACCAGTTGTCCCGGCTGGTAATCGGACTGGTTGCCCACGATCACCCGGTCGCCCACCTTCACCCCGCTGTCAATCTGGTAAAAATTCGGGCCTTGGATTCCCAGCACCACTGGAGCCTTCACCACATGGTTGGTGTCGTCCACAACCAGAACGTAGGGTTGGTCGCCTTCCACAATCGCGTCGATCGGCACCATCATGGCCTGGCGCACGCTTTGCAGAGGAAAGGTCGTATCCGCATACATTCCCGGAGCCAGATGCAGATCCGGATTGGGTATATCCACCTCGGTCAGCATGGTGCGCGTACTCCGGTCCATCGATCGAGTGAAGCGCACAATCTTGGTGTTGATCGTCTCTCCTGTGGCCTGCACTCGAACCACCGCCGGACCGCCGATTTTCATATAGTCCGCATCGGACTCAGGTACCGGCATGCGAAGGCGCAATAGCCCGCTCTGCGCCAGCCGCACAATTGGCATCGCATTGCTGCTCTCGTCTGTGCCCGCAGCGATCAAGGCTCCTGTATCCGCATATCGATACGTGATCACGCCATCGAACGGCGCCCGCACGTACGAGTAAGCCTGCAGTGCCTTGTAATGTTCCAGCGTGGCCAGGTCTTCGGTCATTTTGGCCTGTGCCGCCGCGTACGCTGACTTCGCCGCATCCACCTGCGCTGCCGATGACAAATCCTGCGCCTGCTTATCGTCCAGCTCCTGCTGCGCTACCAAACCCGGCAGCTTCGACGCAGCCGTCCCCAGTCGTGCATATTCCGCGTGCTGCGCCGCGTGGATAGCGACCGCCCGAGACACATCGTGGCGCGTCCGCTGGATTTCCGATTTGTCGCGCATCACCGCAGCCTGCGCCGCATCCACCTGCGCATTCAGCTCTGGAACTTCCAGGATCGCCAGCACCTGCCCGCTGTGCACCCGGTCGCCAATATCGACAAAAATTTGCTTGATGTAGCCGGAAACTTTGGCGTGAATCAACACATCCTGATACGCCTGAAACACTCCCGGCACCGTGATGGAAGAGACTGCCGGCCGCAGCTCTACGGTCGCCACTGCAGCCGCGGAAGCATCGTTGCGGGAAGTGGCCGCGTTTGCGGGTTCGCTGCCGCGCCGGCTCAATCCAAACCAGATCGCGCCGACGGCGAGAAGAATCACGACTACCAGGACAGCAGTGCGTTTCGAAATATACATGGAAGATGTTCCTGCCTATGCCAGGGGCATAGCTGTGAACAGCGGAAACGGGTCCTGCAATGCAGGTGCACCGGCTCAAAACTCCGGCGGCGACACAACTGCAATGACAGGAGCTTCTACAGCACAGAAAAATGCGATGGAGGAGGTAAAACGAAGAAATGGTCCAGCCCGGGACGGATTTCCGCGTCGGCATGTTGATTCGATCGATCGCGTTGCACGCGGAAGGCAAGAGAAGCCTGGGAATTACCAGGAGAATTCAGGGTCGGCGTGAAGGCATACGCCAGCAGAAACACCGCGAAGGCGTCGGTTCCGCGCATCGACGGCACGCTGATAGGATTACGCTTGGTTACACATGCTTTCAGCGACACCGACTGATGAATCGTCTGCTGCGGCGCATCGTACTGCGACAGCCGCCGGTGCATCACCCAGCCGCACACGGACAACACCACGATAAAAAAGCACACGCTGAACCCGCCGCGAAACGAGCCTCGCCCCCCGTAGTACCAGGGACACACGTGCCGCTCCGATGTCAGGTTGTCGTGCATGTGTTCTTTAAAAATCATCCTTTGCTCAGATGCGGATTCGTAGGTGGTTGTTGCGCTGCTTTCCCCTGAATCCATGGGCGCCATCGTCAGATTGTAACCTGTGGCTGTGAATCGCTGATGCAATCATACGTCGTCGAACCGCTCTAAGGGAAATGGATCGGATCGTTCCGTAACGTGGAATCTCCGGCATCTAAGCAGACTAAGCCCGCTTCTGTTCGACGAGCCGGAAACGAAAAAGTTATGGGCAAAAATCATTTTGATACGGCTCCACAGCTCGATTCTGCCCAAACTTTAGAGATAATAAACATGTCGACGTTCGAACACTATGGCAGCTAGAACCGCAGAGAGCAAACTTCACCTCACCCCCGCCGAGAGAATCCAGCGCCGCCGACTCATCGTTCAGGATAGTTTGTCCCTCTTGAGCTTGACACTGATTACCATTGCCATCGGGGTGCTTACCTATTTCTTTTTCCACTCTTTCGCGGAACATCGCAGCGTCCTTGAAAAGCGTTGGTATGACCGCGGCCAGGTTGCGATGAAAGAAGGTCATCCCGCCGAAGCGGTGGAAGATTTTCGCTCCGCCCTCTCTTTTTCCGCCACCAATACCGACTATCAAATGTCGTTAGCCGAAGCGCTCGCGGCTGCGGGCCGCACCGACGAGGCCGATGCCTATTTTGCTACGCTGCACGATGCCGAACCTGGCGATGGATTTCTCAATCTCCAGTTGGCGCGCCTGGCTGTGCGTCGCGGCAATGCCGCCCAGGCCATCGAATATTATCAGGCTGCGTTGAACGGTTCGTGGCGTGGGCAGGGAACGGAGCGGCGTCTGCAGATCCGTCTCGAACTGGCTGAATATCTCATCTCCCTCGCGCGTCCCATTGAGGCCCAGGGGCAGCTCCTCGCCGCTGAAGGAAATTCACTCGACGATCCCACAGCGCTCTTCAACATTGCCAACCTGCTGCGGCAGGCCGATGATCCCACCGACGCCTTGACGACCTATCAGCGCGTAGAGCGTCATCGCAACGCTGCTCCCGCCCAGGTGCTTGCCTCTCTCGATGCCGAATCCCAGATTCTCGCTTCCATGGGCCAATACAAACGCGCAGCCCAGGCACTCACTCGATACATGACACGGTTGCGTCAGCACCCATCTGCGGGAACGCCGCAGCAAAATCAGGCGGTCGAACAGCAGTTGGAAAAATATCAGCGCATATTGCAGTTGATTCCATTCGACAGCTTGCCTCCGCGGCTGCATGACGCGCGGCTCTTACAGGACGCCGATATTGCTCATCAGCGCTATCAGACTTGTCTGCAAAGCCTGCAATCGAGTAACGATGCCAACGCCACCAATCCCGATCTGCTTGCGCTGGGAACTCAGTGGACAGAGTTAGGCTCGCCGAACGTTCACGCCCTCGAAGGCAATGCGCCGCTTCAGACCCGAATCACCACCTGGATCAGCCAGGCAGAGACCGTCACTGCAAAAGTATGCGGGCCGCCCAAGGGCGATGATGCGCTGCTGCTGCAAATCGCGCAGACCCCGGACAAAACAGAATGAGTGATCTGACCACCAGCCCCAATTCAACTTCCGTCACCACGCCACGGCTGCCGCTTGCCGCCGCTCCCTCGACGGCTTCTTTCCAGCTCACCGACGCCGAAATTCAGCACCTCGCTCCCACTCGCGGCGATCGCCTTTTTCTTGTGTTGTCCATCTTCATCGGCATCCTCTCCGGGCTGCTGGTGGTTTGCTTCCGCATGTCCATTGAATGGCTGCGTGTGCTGCTGCTCGGCTCCGTGCCGCATCCCGGCCAATATCGCCTGCTCCTGGCCCCCATGTTCATCGGCCTGATCCTTGGCCTTATGGTCAAGTACCTGTTCCCCCAGGCTCGCGGCAGCGGCATCAACCAAACAAAAGCCGCGCTCTACATCTACAACGGCTACATTTCCGTTCGCACCATGATCGGAAAATTCATCACCTCAGCGCTCGCCATCGGTTCCGGCCACTCACTCGGGCCGGAAGACCCATCGCTGCAGATCGGCGCCGGCATCGCCTCATTGATCGGTCGTCGACTGCATCTCAGCCGCGAGCGCCTCCGTCTGTTTGCTCCTGTAGGAGCCGCTGCCGGGCTGGCCGCTGCTTTCAACGCGCCCATCTCCGCCATTCTGTTTGTCATTGAAGAAGTCATCGGCGCGTGGAGTGCCGCCGTCCTCGGCTCCATTGTGCTCGCCGCCGTTTCCAGTCTCGTTGTCGCCCGCTATTTCTGGGGCTCGCAGCCCATGTTCACGGTTCCCGCGTTCAAAGCTCCTGACAGCCTCGAGCTGCTGGCCTACGCCGTCCTGGGTATCGTTGGCGGATTTGCCGCCGTTCTCTTTTCCCGCCTGCTCGCCACCTTGCGCCCCTGGCTCCGCTCACTTCCCAGTTGGACGCAGGTCTTGCAACCCGGCGCGGCCGGCCTGCTGGTCGGCGCCGTCGGCTTCTTTGGTTTCCCCCAGGTCATGGGCTCCGGTTACAACACCATTGACCACGCCATGCACGGCGAGTATCTCTGGCATGTCCTGCTCGCTCTCGCCATTCTCAAGATCCTGGCCACCACCCTGTCCTTTTCCAGCGGCACGCCCGGCGGCATGTTTGCCCCCACTCTGTTTATTGGCGCCATGCTGGGAGCATCTGTCGGCAGTTTCGAAAAACATTTCTTTCCCCACCTACCGGTTTCCGTGGGCGCCTACGCCCTGGTCGGCATGGGAGTGTTATTCGCCGGCTTCCTCCGCGTCCCTCTCACCAGCGTCTTCATGGTCTTCGAACTCAGCGGAAATTACACCATCGTGCTGCCCGTCATCCTGGCCAACACCCTCGCCTATCTCATCGCCCGCAGCCTGCAGCCCGTCCCCATCTTCGAAACCTTCACCCTGCAGGATGGCCTGAACCTGCCCTCCATGGAAGAGGTGCGAGAAGAAACCGCCCTGCGCATCGAGGACGCACTGCATCCATTTGATGGCCAGGTCTTTGTCGGCTCCGATCCGGCCGCCGTCATCGCCGCCAAGGTTCAGGAAGAAAAAGAAGACGTCGCGCTCATCCGCTGCGCGCGCAATCGCTGGTATGTTCTGCCCGCCGCCGATCTGCCCAAGCTGGTGCAGGCGTCCATGCCCGTCGATCAACCGATTGAAGAGCTGCTCCCCGACGATCGCGCGCCCTTCCTCTATCCCGACCTGCCGCTCAACGAAACCCTGGCCCACTTCAATCGCTGGCCCATCCTGCCCATCGTCAACCGCGCCGTCTCCGGCCTGCTCGAAGGCGTCGTCTCCCAGGCTGACGTCCTCAAGTGCTACCAAGATCACGTCCACGTCCAGGGCTAGAAAAGAGAAATATGTCAATCACGAATAAATCGTCCTTAGGCTTAACCATGGCAACCGGCGGTTGCTGTTTTGATAGGCGCGTAGCTTCAGCAACTCCACTGATGGACGGAAGAGAAGTTAAGTTAGTTACTTTCTAATATGCCCTGACACGAGGATGGTTGCTAACGCGCCTAAGATCGTTCCGACCAAAAGCCATAGGAACTTTTCAAACCTCTCCTTCCGCGCAGCGTCTCGTGCTTTCTGATCTTGTCGCGCGTACCGAAAATAGATTCTACTTCGCCTGAAAACTTCATAAAAGGCTATTAAGTAGCCGATCAGGAGGAGTAATTGGATTGAATAGAAAGCTTTTGGATCGACATACTGGGTGACTGCCTTAAGGTTTGCTAAGATAGCGCAGGCAAGAACAGCAGGCAGAAGCATCCAGGAAAGCCAGGACGGAAGTGCCATAATTGCGTTCTTGAGCCTATCCTCGCGAGCTTTGAAGACCTCAGCAACCTTACCAAATATCTCCCATTTCTGATCCTCGAGATCATACGGCGGGTTGAATTCTGGATTAGAAAAACGAGTAATTGACAAGATGCTGCTATTGCCGGCGTATGGACTGTTGCCAACGACAAAAAGGGAAAAATTGGAACTATAACCTTCGTGTTCCTTCAATTCGTCATGGGTCGTCAACCTGATTTTGCCATCGATTGTGTATTCGAATCCGATTGGCGGCTCCTTTGGCAGCTTGGCATATGACTCTCGCAATATAGCTTCGACTTCGAATAAGTCATCGAGAAAGATGCGAGCATGGGGTAGCTCCCGTGGGACCTCGCGAATAGCTGTCTTTGTCAAGGCTTAACCCCGTGTTAAATACGTCCCTTCGTCACATTAGAACGGAAGCAACAGATCGAAGGGATTGACAAGTACGTCTACTGAATGATGACAGTGTACTATTTGCTCGGTTGTCCAGAGCACCCTACATTCATTTCGGCGAGTGGCGCACCCTCCGCACCACCACAATGAGGGTGGGATGAAGAAAATTCGGACGCTTTTCCCTCTGTGCGTAATATCCGCGCGGACGATTCATCCCCACCACAAATCAAGCGATGGTGATAAACCGCAAAAGGCAGACACACAGGCAAGCAGGGTGTGAAGAAGCTCTGATGGGCCTGGCCTACTGCAGAAGAAAACTGCGCGTTCGGGTATGAGCTCGCATCCATGCAATTTTTCCAATGACCACCAGGGCGGGCACCAAATCGAGGATCCACGGTAGGAACTCACGCCGAACCGCGCCGGTGGAGTGCAGCCAAAGCTCGCAAAAGGTGAGCGATACGTAAAGTGCGCCAGCCACAATGGGTGTACGCAAAATCGTCGCCAGACAAATACATCCGACCAGGTCGCCGAACAGAACGACTGCTATCGCGGGAACTGCGGAGCGTACGGCGGCAAACTCAACTACGGTTGGGAAAGCATAAAGAAGTAGAAAAATCGCCAGGAAGAACAGCGGCGTATACGGCATTTGGAGACGCACGGCAGATCTGAGAAAACTGCTCGACAAGTTTCCGCGCGATGTCCTAAATCCGCTCAAGATTCCCATCGAAGCTTGTTTCTGGTCGGCGACAGGGTGTCGCGTACACTGGTGCACGTTTTCGAGCGTCAAAGCCGCGGACACGCTCCCTGCGGTCCCGACGGTCGCAAAGCATCGCAGACAAATGACCACGCAACTTCCATCCGGATTATATCGGCGAAAATATTCCATCCCCGTTCCTCATTCTCAGCATGGTTGACATTGCCATTTCTTGCTGAGCAAGGTTGCATCCGAGCGCCAGGCGAAGACATATATCCCGAGTGCTAGAACCGGAAGGCGAAAGCCGGTAGCGGTTCTGCAGTTGGATCGGAGATGGTCCTCTGTCTGCACGTGGTTCAAAAAAAGGTCGATCTCTTGGCCCGTTCATCATATCGCAGCTTTACGCCGCGGCAGTTCTTGATCTTATATTCAATCATTTATTCAATCATTCCTTGACGCTTACCAAAGTGCCTCTTGCCATGTACACAGGAAGTCAACCAGCTCTTTGCGAAGGGTGGGACGAGGGACTCTAACCGCTTATCTCTTTCGTCGTGGCGACCACCCTCAGTCCAGGCACCTGTCGTTTCCCGAACGCCCGCGAAAATCCGTGCCTCTCGTCCATGGTAGAGTTGGCATGACTAAAAAGCAGCGGCAAGCGATCCGCTCTGCAAACTATATCCAGATTCAGTACCTGGGAGAGAGACTCCGTGACAACTTCGCGACGTAAGTTCCTGGAGGCAACGGTCGGCGCGGCGGCGCTGACCATGGTTCGACCTCTTGCGAATGCAGCCATTCTGCCTGATCAAGTTGCAACTCCATCGCCAGCAACTCCAGCGCTCCTCCAAGTGCATGCCGCGCCGGACCAGGTCATCAATTCCTTCGATCCTGACAAAGCACTCGCCACCTCGATGGACATTCAATCGCGTGAGGCAATCAACCGCATCTATACGCCAGAAACCGTGAAGCTGTGTCTATCCGCAGGCTGGGGACCCATCAGCTATCGCCTGCATACTCCGGAGACGATCGATTATTGGCATTGGAATCCCAACGGCCAATGGACGGATGAAGCCAACCAGCGCGGATACTTTGTCGGCAGTTCGGAGCTGGGCGAACCGATTCGCGATTCCTTCGGCTACAGTCTTCCGCACCGCGGCTGCACTCACAATGGCGGTACCGATCGCGGCTATTCTCGCCTCACCGACGGCGATCCCAACACGTTCTGGAAGAGCAATCCTTACCTGACCCAGGCTTTCACCCACGATGACGACTCGCTGCATCCGCAATGGATCATCGTGGATTTGGCCGAGTACTACGATATGAACGCGATCCGCATCGACTGGTGCGAACCATGCGCCCGCGACTACCAGGTGGAATACTGGGTCGGCGCCGATCCCATGAACTGGGAAGAGCCGGCGATGGATTCCACCGGTCAGGGCGGCGAATATCTTCCCGTCCACAACCAGGCGATGGGCAAATGGGTTCGCTTCCCCAACGGCGTCGTTCGCGATGGGAAAGGCGGCAGCGTCACGCTCAAGCTTTCAGACAAGCTCATCACAACGCGTTGGGTTCGTGTCGTGATGACGAAGTCGTCCAATCAGCCAGGGCCGCACGGCACCGACGACCTGCGTCACCGCGTGGGATACGCAATCTACGAAGTTTCGCTGGGTAGATTGGAGGCGGATGGAAAGTTTGCCGATTTTGTGAAACATGCGCCAGACGGTCGTCTGCAAACCGCGACCTATTGCTCTTCCACCGACCCGTGGCACACCGTTCAGGACCTAAGTCCGCGGGGAGACCAGACCGGCTGGGACATTTTCTTCACCAGCGGCATCACCAACAATTTGCCTGCCCTGATTACCGTTCCGCTGATCTATAGCGTTCCTGAAGATGCCGCCGCCATGGTCTCGTATCTGAAAAAGCGCGGCTACCCCATCAGCTGGGTTGAAATGGATGAGGAAGCCGACGGCCAATACTACATGCCTGAGGACTACGCCTCGCTCTATATTCAATTTGCGGACGCAATTCACAAAGTCGATCCGACTCTCAAGTTAGGCGGACCTGTGTATCAAGGCATAAATCAGGATGTCTCCGTCTGGCCCAATGCACGCGGAGACAAATCCTGGTTCCGCCGCTTTTACGACTATTTGAAAGCGCGAAATCGCGAAGGGGATCTGACGTTCGCTTCATTTGAAATCTATCCCTTCGACGCCTGCACCATGAAGTGGGACGATTTGTATCGTAATCGCGAGTTGACGCGCAAGACGCTGCAGTCCTTTCGCGACGACGGCCTGCCAGCCTCGATTCCGCTGATGAACACCGAAAGCAATCTCTGCGGTTCGCTGTCGGTCTACATGTCCGATATTTTTTCGGCCTTATGGCTCGCCGACAATGTCGGCAGTTTTTTCGCCGAGGGCGGCGCGCTGTATGTTCATTCGCCGATCGAACCCAGCCGCATCGAGCATGGCTGTCAGGGCTATGCCATCTGGGGCAACGTGCTGACGGATCGCGAAGGAAAGATCATCAACTACATGGCCTTTTATCACGCCGGCCGCATGATCAACGACGAATGGGTCACGCATCGCACCGGCGTGCATCACCTCCATTCCGTCGACGTCGGAATCCAGGATGTCGCCGGCAATGATCTCGTCACCAGCTATGCGGTTCGCCGGCCGGATGGCGATTGGGCCCTGCTGCTCATCAACAAAGACAGAGTAAACCCGCATGCTGTTCGCATCGCTTTTGCAAACGGCGCCGCCGCCGGACATTTTTCCGGCGCCACTCGCGTCGTCACCTTTGGCAGCGACCAATATGTTTGGCACGGTGCGGATGCTACCGCCCATGCCGATCCGGATTTGCCGCCCGTGGTTTCGTCGGTCGAGGCTTCGGCGCAAACGGTGTTTACGCTCCCCAAAGCGTCCGTCACGGTCCTGCGCGGCAAGGTCGCGGGCCTCACAGCGTAAGACGTCTGGCACAAATTCCTTCGCAACCTGCAGCCGAAAACACTAGGTTCCTCACCCTCTTCGCACCGCCGCAATGGGGGGTGGGATGAAGAAAATCCCATCGCCCCTTGCCTGTCGCCGCAGCGACAAGAGATGGCAAATTTATTTCCCCGCAGCCGAGTGGATTTCCGCAACATAGCCGCCCGGAAATTCAATTATCGCCGCCGTCCGACCGTCCGCCGTATACGGGCCTGCCAGCACCGTCGCTCCGAACGTCTTTGCTTTCGCAATCGTGTCGGTGACGTTCGCCACCTGATATCCAGTGGTCTCGCGGCCATAGGGGTAGGAAAGTTGCCCATTGCTGACCAGCACCGTCAGCTTGCCGAAGTTCGAGCGGATGCGAATCCTGCGGTACGTCTCGCCGGCGCGCCCAATTTCGATGCCCGGCGCACGCGCGTCATCCGAGACAATCTCCCCATGCGAAAACGCCAGAAAGCTACGCGTGAACGCATCGACTGCGCCCTCCGGAAGATACACCCTGTTCTCCGGAATCGTCTGCAACGCCGCATACGACGGCGCCGTCGTATGCCAATACAGTTGCGTCTCAATGCCGCCGGGCCATTCGATGATCGCGTCCCTGCCGATCGCATCGCGAAACGGCGTTACCAGAACCAAAGCGCCGCTGCTTTTCGCCGTCGCGACCGCGACATCCATATCCCGCACCAGGTATCCCGTGCGCTCGTCGCCGAAGGGATACGGAATTGGCGTCTTATATCCGAAAACCGAGAGCGCCCCCACCGGCGTCTGCAAAAATTGCCAGATTGCGCGACTCGGCGTAGGCGTCACCGTCACCATTACCGCCTTGCTGCTGTGTCCGCCAAAGGTTCCAATGAAACTCTGCACGAAACGCTCGAAATCCTGCGACGCGACATACACGTGGATGGAGTCATACTGCGGCGCCACCGCCACCGCCGGCGTTGCCT
>DATJUD010000156.1:0-4664 GCA_035502695.1 Acidobacteriaceae bacterium | reverse complement strand
ACGCCGATTGGTGTCGGCGCTTGGGCAATTGGCGGCGGCGGTTGGCGTGGAAGTATGGGGCTACAGAACGACGCCGACTCTATCCCTGCGATCCATGCTGCCCTTGCCCATGGAATCAACTGGATTGATACGGCGGCGCTTTATGGACTAGGGCACTCCGAGAAAATGATCGGCCAAGCATTGCAGGGCTACCATCCTCGACCTCACGTGTTTACGAAGTGCGAGCGGGTTTGGGACGATAACGGAAGGATTGGCGCGTCACTGAAGGCAGCATCCATTCGCCGGGAGTGCGAGGCCAGCCTGAGGCGTCTGAGGTCCGACTTCATCGACCTCTACCAGATCCACTGGCCGGAGCCAGACGAGGACATCGAGGAGGGCTGGGCGGAACTGGCGAAACTCAAGATAGAAGGTAAAGTCCGATATATCGGGGTCTCGAACTTCAGTGTGGCGCAGATGAAACGCGCTCAGGCCATTGCGCCCATCACCTCCCTGCAGCCGCCTTACGCGGTTGTCCGCCGGGAAATCGAGGCTGAGATCCTGCCCTTCTGCGCTGCTGAGAACATTGGCGTGATCGTGTATTCCCCGATGTACGCCGGATTGCTCACAGGTTCCATGACGAAGGAGCGAGTCGCGAACTTTCTTCCGGAGGATTGGCGGAAATCATTGCCTGGATTTCAGGAACCCCAACTCTCCCGCAACTTGCGGTTGGTCGAATTGCTGCGCAATATCGGTCAACGACACGGCCGCACGCCCGGAGAAGTGGCAATCGCTTGGACCTTGAATCATCCGGTGGTTACCGGAGCCATCGTTGGATTTCGAAATCCGGAACAGGTCGCTGGCATTGTGGGTGCAGGGGAGTTCCGTCTGCAACAAGCGGAAGTGGAAGAAATTCAGAACGCGTTCTCGGTTGACTGCTCGATAACCGCCCGGAATTGACAAACGCCAGTCTGTACAGCAAACTGGAGAAAACGTTTCCCCAATCAAGGAGGCCTATGACTTCTTCCGTCAGCCGCCGCGAATTCCTCAAGACAGCAGGCGCGGTCACCGCCTCCGTCTACACTGCTCGTTCCGCTCCTGCCTGGGCAGCCGAGCCTCCCGCAAAAGGATCCGTCGCCGTGATTCCGGCTTTATCGACATTCCAGTACTCGGATGTGCAGTTGCTCGATGGCCCGATGAAACGCCAATTTGAGGAGAATCACGCCCGCTTTCTCAATCTGGACGATGACCGTATGCTCAAAGTGTTTCGCCAGATGGCCGGCTTGCCGGCCCCGGGCGAGGACATGGGAGGCTGGTACGACATCGGCGGCTTTAGCCTGGTGCATAACGATTTCCACGGATTTATTCCCGGGCACAGTTTTGGGCAATATGTTTCCGCGTTGGCACGAGCCTATGCCGTCACGGGATCGGAAGAAACTCGCGCTAAGATTAATCGCCTCGTCAAAGGCTACGGGGAAACCCTCGATCCGAAGGCCAAGTTCTTTGTCGGCTATCGACTCCCCGCCTACACGTACGACAAGCTCTCCTGCGGTTTGATTGATGCGCACGAGTTCGCGCATGACCCGCTGGCTATGGGAATCCATGAGAAGCTGACACATGCGATCTTGGCGTATTTACCGGAAAAGGCCCTATCACGGCAAGAACAACGCTCCCGGCCCCACAAGGACACGTCTTACACATGGGACGAGACGTACACGCTGCCCGAGAATCTTTTCCTGGCGTACCAGCGCAGCGGAGATGTCTTTTATCGAGACATGGCGAAGAAGTACTTGGAAGATGACACGTACTTCAATCCTCTGTCAGAGGGCAATAATGTGTTGCCTTTCGAACATGCGTATAGCCATGTGAATGCCTTTAGTTCCGCAATGCAGGCATACATCACGCTAGGCAGTGAGAAGCATTTGCGAGCAGCCCAGAACGGATTTCGAATGTTGCTCACGACGCAAAGTTTCGCGACTGGCGGGTGGGGACCGAACGAAACGTTCGGCGAACCGGAAACCGGTCAGTTGGGTAACAGCCTTAGTGAGACTCACGCCAGTTTCGAGACGCCGTGCGGTGCCTACGGCCACTTCAAAATTACGCGTTATTTGCTGCGTGTCACAAAAGACTCGAAATACGGAGACAGCATGGAACGCGTGCTATACAACACCATCCTGGGTGCATGGCCGATTCAGGGTGATGGCACATCTTTCTACTACTCGGACTATGCTACGAACGGGAAAAAAGTCTGGTATGGCCAAAAATGGCCATGCTGCTCGGGAACTTTCCCGCAGTTGGCAGCCGACTACCACGTCAGCACTTATTTCCGTTCTTCCGACGGAGTCTATGTAAACCTGTTTGCGCCTTCGCGCGTCGAATGGACCGATGGACCTGGAAGGTATGGAATCAAGCAGGAAACTGAATATCCATTCGACAATAAGATCACGCTGAAGATTTCGGCTTCGCAGCCGGGAGAGTTCGCGATTTACCTGCGCATTCCGGCGTGGACCACACCGGACCCGGCACTCTCTGTTAATGGCAACCGTATCCCCGGATCCGTGCAAGGGGGCACGTTCGCCTCAATCAAGCGCACATGGAAGGATGGGGATCGCATCGAGCTGGAACTGCCGATGAGTCTGAGGATGGAAGCGGTCGACGCGAATCATCCTAAACTGGTAGCTCTCATGTATGGTCCGCTCGTTTTGTTTGCGGTGACCGACTCGCAGCCACGTTTCGATCGCGATGGGTTGTTGCAGGCTAAGCCCACAAATAACGCCAAAGGCGACTGGATTGCCAAGTCGATTGAGGGCCAGGAAATCACGATGCGGCCGTTCATGAATATCGACAAGGAGAACTACAGCACCTACGCGATTCTGAAGTCCTAAAAAGCCCTCGTCGGGCCGCAGGGACTATTTGCCGGCGTCTCCCTCGACGAGTTTGTAACGATATTGTTCCCGTTCTTCTTTTGTCGCTTCTTGGCGAAGCCCGGCCAGGCGCTTCAGCAAGTCGGGAATTTCACTTTTCTTATCACCCTTCCTCAATGCCTGGATCAGATGATAGAGGGATGTTTGATCGTTCGGATCGATCTCCAGCGCCCTGCGACACTGGACCGCGGCCTCGGAGTATTCTCCGGCTTGCAAATACAACTTGCCAAGCACCTGATGCGCTGGTCCGAGTGACGGACGCAGCGTAACAGCACTTTTCGCGGAATGCATCGCCGTTTGAAACTCCGGGCTGCCTGGTTCCGCGCCCTTCTGAACAAGAACGTCTGCCTGAATGTAAAGGAGGATCGGATCCTTTGGACGGCGCGTTAGTTTTTCCTGCACGTCAGACAGCGCCTGATCCAAATTGTTTTGCTGTACGGCGGCCAAGCTCTGTGCGGCCGCACTCAACGATTGCGACGGATCAAGTTCGTAGGCTTTCGCAAAATCTGCTTGCGCCCTTTCATACTCCGCAATCTGCACATACAGCACACCACGTGCAAAGTATAGAGCCGCGGCCTTCGGCTGTAGGCCGATCCCATCGTTCACGACGTTGATGCCAACCTGGAATGACTGATGTGTCGCCGATAGCGCTGCGAAGTCAAGGTAGAGCTGAACGTTTTGGGGATCGATCAAGATTGCCTGACGCAATGCGTCCACTGCCTTCTCCGTTTCGTGAGCATCCTCATACGCCGACGAAGCGAGTTCCAGGGTTGTAGAGTCTGCGTGGTTGTCTGAAAGGAGAGGACCAAGTGTCAAAATTGCATCCTCAGGTTTTTTCGCCATCACTTGCAAGCAGGCCAGGAGTTGACGCTCCCGCGGATTGTCGGGATTGAGCGCCAGGGCGCGTTGGAACACATCTCCTGCATCCGCCGGCCGGCGAAGGCGAACCAGGCATGTAGCGTAAGCATTAAGAGCCGGGAGTTGTTGATCGAACAAAGAAGCTGCTTTCTGAAAGTGTACGACCGCCAATGAGCAGTTGCCCCGCTGATATTCCAGGACAGCAAGCATTGCGTGGCTGGTCAAATCAGATGGCTGCAGACGCAAAAGATGTTGCAGAAGGGGAATTGCATCCGAATTCCCCGCGTCATACTCGATCTGAATGGCGCCGTGGAGAGCAGGAATATCATTCGGGGATAAACTGATGGCATTGCGAAATGAAGCCAGGGCTTCCTTCTTCTGGCCACGTCCCGCATACGCGACCCCTTGCATCGTCCAGAGTTCAGCATCCTCGGGACTACTCCGTAATGGAGGATTAAGAAGATCAAGAGCACGATCAAATTGGTGGTTTTGTAAGGCAGCCGCGATTTGTTGCTTCTGGTCTTTTTGAGTCTGGCCAAAAAGACAGGACAGCCCCAGGATCACGTCCAAAACGATTTTTGTTCCCTGTCGAATGGCAACCGTGGATTTCAAGCAGTCTGGACCTACCTCGGAGTCGACGCCTTAAGCGTCGGAGGACCATCGGGGCGCACGATTAGCATCATAGTAGATCCAACGCCATGTGCGCAGCCAGCGTAGCGTCTCGGGATGTTTAAGCTTGGGAAAAACTTGGCCGGCTGCCTGAACGAAAGTCAGCCGGCCAAAGTCAGAGGATGTGTACGTCTCAGAAAGAAAGCCTCCCGCCTAGCTGCCAGAAACGCGGCTCGTGCGATGCTGTTGCGAAACCAAAGTTCCCGTCGGGAAAATTTGTATCGACATTGGCATAAT
>DATJUD010000155.1:0-3569 GCA_035502695.1 Acidobacteriaceae bacterium | reverse complement strand
GGCGGTGACGCTGGGCTCCGTGGTTGCGATGATGGCGTGTGGCCTGGCCACGCTGTTGATCTATAACGGCATTCAGGCGGTGGGACGCATTTCGCGTGTGCTGTCGATTGGCGTATTGCTGGCCATCGTATGGGTCATCGTGTCCGGACTGTCGCACATGGGTGGAGCGGCCCACGGTGGTGCATTTTCTGCGGAACACGGTGTTGGAGGATTCAGCGCGGGATTGCTGATCGCGATTTATAACTACGGCGGCTATTACAACATTTGCTTCCTGGCGGGGGAAGTGAAAGATCCGCGGCGCATTATTCCGCGCGCTATCTTCTGGTCCATCCTGATTGTCGCAAGCCTGTACGTGTTTCTGAATATCAGCGTGCTGCAGGTCATCCCGGTGCATGAGTTTATGAAGCCTGGCGCGATCGCAACGCGCAGCTCGGTGATCGCCGTGGTGATGCAGCGCCTGTACGGCCCGTGGGCTGGCAAGGCCATGGCCGTGTTGATAGTGTGGACCGCGTTTGCGTCGGTGTTTGCGGTGCTCCTGGGATACTCTCGAGTGCCATACGCTGCGGCGGTCGACAAAAATTACTTTGCCAGCTTCGCCACGCTGCACAAGACGAAACACTTCCCGACCGTGTCCTTGCTGGTGTTGGGTGCGGTGTCTGTTTTCTTCTGCTTGTTCCGCTTGCCGGATTTGATCGCGGCGCTGATCATTACGCGCATCGTATTTCAGTTTTTATTGCAGGCAGTGGGGCTGGTGGCATTTCGCAAGCATCTGGGAGGGCAGCCCAATCCTTTCAAAATGCCCTTGTATCCGATTCCGGCATTGTTGGCGATCGCAGGATTTTTATTTGTGCTGATCCATGGGAAGAATCTTTCCAAGGAAATTGAATTCGCCACAGGCCTGTTGCTGACCGGATTGATGATTTACGCCGCGCGCGCTTTCGTTGAAAAAGAATGGCCGTTCAAGCAAAGTACTCCGTCGACAACGGAACAGATTTGATCAGCAGGCTAATTCTTGTCGAGAATTTTCGTGCTCGCTTCCCACAGACCGTTCAGGTATACGGCGCCCAGCGCGCGATCGTAGAGGCCATAGCTGAAGTTCCCCTTTTCTCCCCAGATCATGCGGCCGTGGTCCGGACGCGCATACCCTTCGAAGCCGATTTCGGCATAGGCACGAACAATCGCAGCCATGTCGAGCGAGCCTGCAGATGAGTAGTGCGCGGTCTCCTGAAAGTTGCCACGCTCGTCCACCTGGATATTGCGAAGGTGGGCAAAATGGATTCTCTTTTCTCCACCAAACTCTTTAACCATGGCGACAATGTCATTGCGAACGTCGGCACCCAGCGCACCAGAGCAGAGCGTCAAACCGTTAGCTGGTGCGTCGACTGCGTCTAGCACTCGGCGAAGGTCATTGCGATTTTTCACGATGCGCGGCAGGCCGAAAATAGGCCGCGGAGGGTCGTCGGGATGCAGCGCCATCTTGATGCCAACCGATGCGGCGAACGGGATGACACGCCGCAGGAAATATTCAAGATGCTTCCAGAGTTCTTCTTCTCCCACTGAGGTGTAAGCCGCCATCAAAGTGCGAAATTCTTCCGGAGTGTAGGCTGAATCCCAACCGGGCAGCGTCACTCCTTTGCCCAGGTCGACGTTGAACTCCATATCGACGTCGAACGCCGTGCTGGACGAGCCGTCGGGAAGTTTGCGGTCGAGCGAGGTGCGCATCCAATCGAAAACCGGCATAAAGTTGTAGCAAACCACCTTGACGCCCACCGTGGCGAGGCGCTGCAGCGTGTCGCAGTATTTCTGGATCCATTCATCCCGGCTGGGCTTACCCAGTTTGACGTCCTCATGGATGGGCACGCTCTCCACCACCTCAAAGGCAAAGCCGTGCGCGGTGATGGAGTTTTTCAGGTTGAGAATATTTTCGACCGGCCATGTTTCGCCTAACGGCACATCGTAAATGGCAGCAACGATCCCGTGCATGCCTGGAATTTGCCGGATGTATTCCAGCT
Organism: Acidobacteriaceae bacterium; assembly: GCA_035502695.1. Classification (GTDB taxonomy): domain Bacteria; phylum Acidobacteriota; class Terriglobia; order Terriglobales; family Acidobacteriaceae; genus JAKAAZ01. The sequence continues at coordinate 1,557 of DATJUD010000155.1, read as the reverse complement.
TCACCGGATCGGATTTCCCGTACCAACGAAAACTCATCTTCATGGTGCTACCTGCCTGGCGGTGCATGTTTCAAGAAAATCGTTCGAACATCAAGGCGTTCGCCCTTTGGCCGCGCCGACGCTGCGATCCTACGCCGGAACACATCGCTGCTTTTGCCGTCCGAGATGCTCCATTTCAAGCTCGACAACATCGTCAGCCTTCAAATATTTGGGCGGCTTCATGCCGAGACCAACGCCGGGAGGAGTACCCGTGGAAATCAGATCGCCCGGCTCGAGAGTCATGAATTGCGACAAATAGTGCACCAGGAAGGCGCAATTGAAGATCATCTTGTCCGTCGAGCCATTCTGCCGCAGCTCCCCATTCACCCACAGCTTCATTTTGAGTGCGTCGGGGTTGGGAATCTCATCGGGTGTCGATAGCCACGGGCCGAGCGGGTTGAAGGTGTCGCAGCTTTTGCCCTTGGTCCACTGACCGTTGTGTTCCAACTGAAACGCGCGCTCAGACACATCGTGGGTCAGGCAGTATCCGGCAATATGGGGTTGCGCATCTGCGGGAGATGCCAGGTAGCGAGCTTCTTTGCCAATCACTACGCCAAGCTCGATTTCCCAGTCCGTCTTTTCGCCACCGCGCGGGATCAAAACATCGTCATACGGTCCGACAACCGTATTCGAAGCCTTCATAAAGACGATGGGTTCGGGTGGAATCGGCATTCCCGACTCGGCTGCGTGGTCGGAATAGTTCAAGCCGATGCAAATGACTTTTGCTGGACGGGCGACCGGAGCGGCCCACCGTTCCGACTCGGTCACGAGCGGCAGCTTGGCTGCATCCCGCTTCACCACGTCGGCCAGGCGGTGCATCTCATCAGAGCCGAAAAAAGCCATGTCCCAATCTTTGAACTGGGAAGAAAGATCGCGACGGGAACCAGTGTGGTCGATGACCCCTGGTTTTTCATTTCCGACGGGGCCGAATCGTATCAATCGCATGCGGGAAGTCTCCTGGCGGACATGAGCGCCGGTTGAATTTCGTTTAGTTTCGTTTTTCGGTTGGAGATTAGCGTAGTTTCGATTGTAAGGCCTACCCGTTGCGTCCTCAAAGAGACATGCCCCCGTCAATTTGAAACGCGGAGCCGGTCACAAAGGAAGCATCGTCAGAGACCAGGTAGAGCGCAGCTTCGGCCATCTCTTCTGCCGTGCCCAGACGACGCAAAGGCTGGCGAGCGATAAATTTTTTCGTCATCTCCTCCGTATTTCCGCCGGCGCTCAAGCGAGCCCGTAGCGAAGGTGTATCCGTTGTTCCAGGGCAAAGGCAGTTGACGCGGATGTTATCGGCAGCGTAGTCCACCGCCATCGATTTAGTAAGAGAGAGAACAGCGCCCTTGGTTGCAGTATAAAGTGCGCGGTCTGGCGCCACTCGTAGTGCAGTAGTGGATGATGTATTCAAAATAACGCCGCCGCCCTGCTGCAGAAAGGAAGGGATCACGGCGCGGCTGAAAAGATACATGCTCTTTACATTGATGTCGAAGGCTTGGTCCCACTCTTCTTCCGTCAGCGTGTGAA
>DATJUD010000154.1:0-5385 GCA_035502695.1 Acidobacteriaceae bacterium | reverse complement strand
TGGAAAAACATACGGGTGGGAAGTGGACTCGACCTACATCCGTAGGGCGCCTTACTTCGATGGCATGAAGGCGACACCGTCCGTCGTGGAGGACATCCAGGGTGCGCGTGTGCTGGCGGTGCTGGGCGACAGCGTGACGACGGACCATATTTCTCCTGCGGGTTCCATCAAACTGAATGGTCCGGCAGGGAAGTATCTGGTCGAACACGGAGTGAAGCCGGCCGACTTTAACAGCTACGGATCACGGCGCGGCAATCACGAGGTGATGGTGCGCGGTACGTTTGCGAACGTGCGGCTGCGCAACAAGCTGGCGCCGGGGACGGAAGGCGGCGTGACGCGCTTGCTGCCTGAGGGAGAACAGATGAGCATCTTCGACGCCTCCGTGCGCTATGCGGAGCGGAAGACACCGCTGATTATCCTTGCAGGCAAGGAGTACGGCTCCGGATCGAGCCGCGATTGGGCAGCGAAGGGACCGAAGTTGCTGGGTGTGCGAGCAGTGATCGCGGAATCATTCGAGCGGATTCATCGCTCCAACTTGGTTGGGATGGGAATTCTTCCGCTGCAATTTGAAGCGGGTCAGAATGCCGAGTCGCTCCGCCTGACCGGCGAAGAGGTCTACGACATTCCCGGGCTGCGCGAGATGCTGGACTCGAAGTTCGTGAATGGCCGCAAATTGACGGTCAAGGCGAAAACGGCGGACGGTAAGGAAAAGGAAATTTCTGCGACAGTGCGCATCGATACTCCGCAGGAAATTCTTTACTACCAGCACGGTGGTATTCTGCTGTATGTATTGCGGCAACTGGCAGGGAAGGCGTAGGTACATTGCGATCGCAGTAACACAAGAGCCCGGAGCGATCCGGGCTCTTTGCGCTTACTGTGGTGACCGTGCCGTTGTATCGTAAGGGAATCTGCTTCTACTTTTCGGATGCCATCCCAGCCAACAGCGCGCGTCGATCCGCAGCCCTCCCTCGCAGAATCCAAGGGGCATCGATGGCATCTGCGGCGAATTACATCCGGCGGCTCCTGGATTCCGGAGATCGACGGGCTGCGTTTTGTCGCGATCAGTTCTGTCGTTCTGTACCACATCTACGCGCAGATACTGGTGAAGAGCGGCCACCCAGTGGCGGTGCAGAGCCGCTATGCATGGCTCAGCGCCGCGTTTAGCAATGGCGACCGGGGCGTTCGGCTTTTCTTTGTCATCAGCGGCTTCATCCTTGGCATGGGATTCGCACGACAGCATTTGCATCTTGGCAAGCCGGTGAGCCTGAAGAAGTATTTTCTGCGCCGCGTCACTAGGTTAGAGCCGCCATATATTCTCAACCTTGTTTTTTGTGCGCTGGTGGCTTTCTTTTATTATCACCAGACGCTTGGCTACATGGTTCCTCACCTGCTGGTCAGTGTTCTCTATCAGCACAACTTGGTCTATCGAACTCCCAGCGTCATTAATGGCGTGGCGTGGAGCCTTGAAGTTGAAATTCAGTTCTATATATTGGCGCCGTTGATTGCGCTCCTATTTCGGATCTCAAACCCGACGGCGCGACGTTCGATCTTTCTTGGCCTGATCGCAGTTTCCGGAATTCTACAGCTCCTGCTGCACGCCAACGCGACCGTTGCTGCTCTCACTATCGTTTTTTACGTGCAATATTTTCTTGCGGGAATGCTGCTGACGGACTTGTACCTGACGGTTCGGCCCTATGCCAGAACGCATTGGGCGTGGGACATTGTGAGCCTATGCGGCTGGCCGGTCGTGTTCCTGGTGCCGCGGGATTTTCTCTGGTATCACGCGATCCTGCCATTCCTGATCATGCTTCTGTACATCGCGGCATTTCAGGGAGTGATCTTCCGCAAGTTCTTCAGCAATCTCTGGATCGCCATCATTGGCGGGATGTGCTATTCGATCTACCTGTGGCATTTCTTTACGATTGGAGTGTTTTTCAAGCTGACACGACATCTCATCGTGTTTCGCGATTTCCTGCTGAATTTCGGTGTGCAGGTGGTCGCATTGGGGATACCGATCGCCGTGGTCAGTCTGCTGGCCTACGTCCTGGTCGAACGACCTTGCATGGATCCGGCGTGGCCGCGGAAGTTCTGGCGACTCGTGACAAACAAAAAGCTTCCCCAGCAGGCGGCGCAATGAAAAAGGGCTTGGATTATTCCAAGCCCTGCTTTCGAAACTTTGTCTGGAACGCTAGATACCGACGCCGTACTCCACGTTGCCGCCATTGTCGCCGGCGTGGGAATAGAAATCGTACGGGGTACGATGATTCAGCAGATATCGGGCACGCAGGTTTCGTCCGACATAGATGCCAACCGCGACCGCACCGGTCGCCACGGACGCCCACCCGATGATGCGAACCCAAGGTTTTTTCGTCATGCAAGCACCTATTTTCATCATTTGTCCCGGCCCAACCTTCCTTTGAGGCTGCTCTTGCCTAACCAATTGTAAGCTCAGACGCCGCATGCCAAAATCTTATCGCAAAAGCGTTCGCATAGTGTGTTCATCGGTTAAGAATCGAAGAAAATGTGCTTACTTTGGTACATGTCAATTTGTATGCGGAACGGCTGCAAATGGTTGGATGGCCGACAGTTCTATCTTTCCGCCGGCACTGGATATTGCTCGACTCGCTGCAGCAATTCGAGTTTTTTTCGTGGCGGCAGAAAACTGGCTTCGATGGAATTGCCCGCGAGTTCGCGAAGATGCTCCAGCGTCAAGTGAAATTCGGTGTGTGCCAGGCTATATTCTGCGCAAAGATCGCTGCCAAACAATGCCGGATCGTCCGAATTGAGCGTTACCATCAACCCATTCTCAAAGTATTCGCGCACCGGGTGATCCTCCAGGCGCGCACAGCATCCGGTGCGCAGATTACTGGTGATGCATATCTCGACCGGCACCTGTTTCGTGGCCAACACTTCGATCAGTTCTGGATCGTGTCGGGCTGAGAGTGCGTGGCCGACCCGTTCCGCGCCGATGTTGAGGGCAGACCAGATTCCCTCCGATCCAACTGTTTCTCCCGCGTGCGCGGTCAGGTTCAGGCCATTTTTTTTTGCGGCAGCATAGAGTTCTCGAAATGGCTCTGCTCCGGTGCGCCGCTCGTCTCCGCCGATGCCGATGCCAACAATAGAAGGATGCAGCGGTCTCAATTCCGCAGCTTTGCGGAATACGGGTGCCGCTTCTTCTGGACCGAAATGACGGACGGCGTCGAAGATCCAGTACACCGAGACGCCGAATTCTTTTTCACCTCGAATTCGGCCACGCTCCATGCCTTCAAACAATGGCTCGAATTCGATTCGCCGCCAATAATACACGACGCCAACCGAAACATAGACTTCGGCGTGCACCACTCCCTGCGACGCGAGCGCTTCAATCATGCGATAGGTGATCAGCTCATAGTCTTCCGGCGTGCGCAGTCGTTCTGTGATCGCCTTGAAGGCTAGCAGGAAGCCGGTGAAGTCCCTGTATTCATAGAGGGATCGAGCGGTGTCCAGCGTAAGCGGTTCGGTGTCATTGTGCCGGCTCAGTTCCACCAGGGTTTCCGGTGCGATGGTGCCTTCCAGATGCAAATGCAGTTCCGCCTTGGGCAGATGGCGAATCCAGGATTGCGTGTCGAATTCCTGGACGGATTTGGCCTTGGCTGCCATTAGGAGTTGAGTCGGTTTGTTGAAGAAAACTCGCTGCGATGACGGCTGTAAAAGAAATAGATCAACAGCCCGATGGCGAGCCAGATAAAGAAACTGACCCAGGTCAGCATAGGCAGACCTAGCATGAGCAGGAGACAGAAGAACATGCTCAGCAGGGGAATGATGGAGCCACCGGGACAACGAAAAGCGCGGTGACGATCCGGGTCTTTGTACCGCAGAATGATCACGCCGGCAGAGACCAGCACGAACGCAAACAGGGTGCCGATGTTGGAGAGATCGGCGAAGGTGCCGATGTCCAGCAATCCAGCGGGCAGGCCGACAAAGAGGCCCGCAATCCAGGTTGCGGCCGATGGGGTACGAAAGCGCGGATGCACGCGGCTGAACAGCGCCGGTAACAGGCCGTCCCTCGACATCGAGAACCATATCCGCGCCTGGCCGATCTGGAAGACCAGGATGGATGAGGTCATTCCCAGCAGCGCACCGAATAAGACTGCCAGCTCCACCCAATGCAGCGTTAGGTTGTGGTTATGCAGGTACAGGCGGTGCATGGTATTCACAACCGGAGCCGCATCCTCCATCAGCACTTGCCAGTGCACCAGGCCCGTCAGCACCAGAGCTACGCCGACGTAGAGGATGGTGGCGACGACCAGAGTGGCGATGATACCAATGGGGACATCGCGCTGCGGATTTTTGCATTCCTCGGCGGCTGTGGAAATGGAATCGAAGCCAATATAGGTAAAGAAAATGATCGAGCCGCCGGTCAGCACCCCGGCCCAGCCATTGGGATAAAAAGGATGCCAGTTGGAGGTATGGATGAACTGCGAACCGATGATGATGAACAAGAGGACGGCGCCGATCTTCAGCAGCACCATGATGTTGTTGGCTTCCGCCGATTCGCGGATGCCGCGAACGAGAACCATGGTCAACAGCATCACGATGAGAAAGGCTGGCACGTTGAAGCCGAAATGCCAGCCGGGCGGATAGAGAGTGTGGCCGCTTAAGTCCTGCAGTCCGCTGGGCAGGAAAGCGGGAGAGATCCAGCGCAGCGCGGGATGGAGGCCGAACCAGTCCATCAGAGCCACAACGTGGGCCGCGAATCCGACACTGACGGCCATGTTGGAGAAGGCATATTCCAGAATCAAATCCCAACCGATAATCCACGCCACCAACTCCCCCATGGTGACGTAGGTGTAGGTGTACGCGCTACCCGCGATTGGGATCATGGACGCCAGTTCGGCGTAGCAGAGGCCGGTAAATCCGCAGACGACGGCCACCAGCAGCATCGACACTGCCAACGCTGGTCCGGCGCCGGGACGACCCAGCATGGCCGTATGGCGCACCAGGTAATCGAGCACGGGCGTGTTGAGGATGGAGGAAGTATCGAAGTGCTGTCCCGCGATCGCCGTGCCGATGACCGTAAAGATGCCGGAGCCGATCACCGCGCCAATACCGAGCGCGGTCAACGACAACGGGCCCAGAGTCTTCCGCAGACTATGGGCCGGATCCTCAGATTCGCGGATCAGCTTGTCGATGGATTTTGTGGCGAAGATCTGTCTTGACAGGGTTTTTGCTCCTGAAATGCATTTCGCTCAATCCATCATGGAATCGCCAGAGCCGTAACGTGATGGCCCCGGCGAAGGAGGAAAAAATTATCGCTCTTGCTAGCGTTTGGCTGCTCCACGGGCCATCTTCTTCAGCTTTTGCTTGTTGGAGCCGCGCGGGACCGTGCGCTTGGGTTTGGGAGCT
>DATJUD010000153.1:0-34164 GCA_035502695.1 Acidobacteriaceae bacterium | reverse complement strand
CCTCTGGGGCTGCCAGCACGCGACTATTTTCAAAATGAATCATGAAGAAGTCGCTCATGTCGCCAAGGCGATCGGCGCGGAGGAACACGGTTCTCCACTTAAAACCGCGCATTCACTGCTCGATCAGTTCCCCATTCGCTTGGTCGCGATCACCCGAGGATCGAACGGCAGCCTTCTGGTGACACGCGACGCCGTGAACGATCATCCAGGAATTCCCACTCAAGTAGTCGATTCGATTGGTGCCGGTGATTGCTACACGGCGGCGCTCACCTACTTCTCGCTTCATCATCGCCCCTTGCCAATCGTGGCTGAAGCCGCGAACCGCTGGGGAGCATGGGCTGCCTCTCAGCGCGGAGGCATGCCATTTCTCGACGCCGCATCTCGCGCCTATCTGGAAACAGCCGGATGATCTGTCGGAGCATTAGGCTGCTTCCGTCTCCTCTGCTTAGGCAACGCGACCGCTGACTGCTGGTTCGACATTCAGTATTCACTAGCATCCGCGATCCTTCTGAAACAACCGCCTAGCAATTTTGCTAGTATTTTCCTGTTGTTCTCTGAGGCAAATGCCGTGCTGCGAATCCCATCTGTACTCCTCGCTGCCATCGTTGCAATTCCATTTTCCCTGGCCGCCCAGAATACTTCCATGCGTCCGCCGATCACGGGCATCGCAAAGGTTTCCGTGTATGCGACCGATCTCAGCAAGTCGAAGCAGTTCTACGGAACATTTCTAGGCTTTCCGCAGATCGCTTCCACATCCTCATCCGCGCCAATGGAATTTCGTGTTAGCTCGAAGCAGTCGATTGAGGTGCAACCCGCGCCGACCGGCACAACAGACTTCCTGGCGTACATTGCCTTTGCCACCACGGACCTCGATTCCATGCAGCGATATCTCGTCAGCCGGAAAGTTCCAATCGAAGGCGAAATTCAAACCGCGCCCGACGGAATGCGCTTTCTGTGGGTGAAAGATCCAGAGGGACATCGCCTGCAGTTTGTGCAGCTGTCCGCTCATGGCCACTTCCTGCCCGTCAGCTCAAAATCCCCGAAAAACGCTCCGCAGCCCATTTCGCAAATCATTCTCCATGCGGGATTCATCGTGCATAACCGCGCAGAGGAAGATCATTTTTTTCGTGACATTCTCGGCTTTGTCGAAGGCTGGCAGGGCGGCCGCGGCCACAAGCTGGAGTGGGTGGACATGCGAGTGCCCGACGGCACCAATTGGTTGGAATATATGCTGCAGGATCCGGGCGCCAAGCACCAAGGCGACAGCGGCGTGCTCAATCACTTCGCGCTGGGAGTGCCCGATATCCACCAGGCCGGACAGATGCTGCAACACCGCCATTGGGACTCCTCTCAGCCGTATGAGGATCCCCAGATCGGTCTCGATGGAAAATGGCAATTGAACCTGTACGATCCCAACGGTACCCGCGTGGAATTGATGGAATTTGGTCCGGTGCGAAAGCCCTGCTGCTACCCGTACACGCTGCCCGTGCCGAAGTAGCAGCGCTCATTTAAACTGGTGTTCTATGTCGAGCCCGTCTGCTCCCGCGACCTCCTCTGCTCTGCAAAAAACAGCGCTCAACCCCATGCATCGCCAATGCGGCGCCAAGATGGTCGACTTTGGCGGCTGGGATATGCCAGTGGAATACGCCGGCCTGATCGCCGAGCACATGGCGGTTCGCACACGCGTCGGCATCTTCGACGTCAGCCACATGGGCGAAATCCAGTTGCGCGGCCCTGAAGCGCTTGATGCTGTTCAGTTCGTCTCGATGAATGACGCCTTGAAGCTCGCCGAAGGTCAGGCGCACTACTCGGCGCTGCTCACCCCGCAAGGCACCTTCGTCGATGACATCCTGGTCTACAAACTTAGCCCCAACGACTATCTGCTGGTCGTCAACGCAGGCACGCGCCCCAAGGATTATGCGTGGATCAAGCAGCATGCACAGCGCTTTCACTGCCACGTCAGCGATTACAGCGATCATTATTCGCAGCTCGCTATTCAAGGTCCGCAGGCGCTGGCAACGTTGCAAAAGCTGACCCGCGTCGATCTGAATGCTATCAAGAATTACTGGTTTGTCTGGGGTCAGATGTGCGGCATCCATAACGTCCTTATCTCCCGCACTGGCTATACCGGCGAGGATGGTTTTGAAATTTATATTCCCTCGGACGAAGCCACCACCACGCGGGTGTGGCAGGAAATCCTCGATGCCGGTCGCGAATTTGAAATCGTTCCCTGCGGCCTGGGCGCCCGCAACACTTTGCGCCTGGAAGCATCCATGCCGCTTTATGGCCACGAAATCACCGAAGAAACCAACGTCTTCGAAGCTGGCCTGGATCGCTTTTGCAAGCTCGACAAGCCGGAGTTCCTTGGCCAGACCGCCCTGAAAAAGCTGCAGGAAACCGGTGGCCCGCAGCGCAAGCTGGTCGGCATGGAGATGATCGAGCGTGGCATCGGCCGCGACGGCTACCCCATCTGCAACCTTACAGGCGAGCAGATTGGCGCCGTCACCAGCGGCTCTCCCGCGCCATTTCTCAAAAAGAACATCGCCCTCGGCTATCTTCCCGCCGCCCAAAGCGCTGTCGATACGGAGTTGGCCATCAAAATCCGCGGTCAGGATGTGCGCGCCCGCATCGTGCCGCAGCCGTTTTACCGCCGTCCTAAAAAACACGCCTGAACTCCGCCTCTTGTGCAAAAAACTTCTGCGGGGCCTCGACTTCGGGTGCGCAATTTCGCGACAACATACAATGGAAGAGGACGAATCCTATGACATATCCAAATACTTTTCGCTACACTCGCGAGCACGAATGGCTCCAGGTGGAAGGCGCAATCGGCACCGTGGGCATCACAGATTACGCGCAGAATTCTCTCGGCGACATCGTCTTTGTCGATGCGCCCAAAGTCGGCGATACCGTCGAAGCTGGTAAAGTTTTCGGCAGCGTGGAGTCGGTGAAAGCTGTCTCCGATCTGTATTCGCCGGTCAGCGGCACCGTCACCGCAGTCAATCAGGAACTGGTGACCGCGCCGGAAAAGATCAACACCGAACCGCACCAGGCCTGGATCATCAAAGTGCAGATGTCGAACCCATCGGAGGCTGATGCGCTGCTAAGCTCTGCCGACTACGAAAAATTTATTGCAGAAGAAACCCACGCCTGAGCATCTCGACGACATTGCAGTCTTCAACCTTGAACACAGGACTCTGAACCATGCGCTATCTACCCAAATCCCCGAGCGACCGCGAGGCCATGCTGAAAGAAATCGGTGTGTCCACTATCGGCGATTTGTTTCAATCCATCCCCGCCGAGTATCGCCTCACCGGTGACCTGAACATCCCGCCGCAGATGGGCGAGCAGGAAATCGTGAACCTATTCCGCTCCGCTGCCGACCGCAACGCCAACGGCTACGCTAGTTTTCTCGGAGCGGGCGCGTATCGCCACTATCGCCCAGTGGTCATCGATGCGCTGGTGCAGCGCGGTGAATTCCTTACCTCATACACTCCCTACCAGGCGGAAATTTCTCAGGGCACACTGCAGGCCATCTTTGAATTCCAGACCATGATCTGCGAGCTGACCGGCATGGAAATCGCCAACGCCTCGATGTACGACGGCTCGACAGGCGCGGCGGAATCCGTGATGATGGCAGCGCGCGTCACTCGACGCAGCCATATGGTTGTTGCCGGCACTGTGCATCCGGAATATCGCGAAGTCCTTCGAACCTACGCGCAGCATCAAGGACTCACCAAGCATCGCGTTGGCTACGGCGCTGACGGCCGCGTCGATATGAAGGCACTGGAAGCCGCCATCACCGACCAAACCGCTTGCGTATTGATCCAATCTCCCAACTTCTTCGGCGTGATTGAAGATGTTGCGGCCATTGCCGATCTCGCCCATGCCAAAGGCGCGCTACTCATCGTCTCCATTGCGGAAGCGCTTTCGCTCGGCATTGTTCGTCCACCGACAGAAGCTGACATCGTCTCCATCGAAGCGCAATCCTTCGGAGTGGCCATCAGCTATGGCGGGCCTTATTGCGGTGTGTTGGCCTGCAAAGAAAAGTTCATTCGCCAGATGCCTGGCCGCCTCACCGGCGCGACTGTCGATCAGAACGGTCGTCGCGGATTCGTGCTGACTCTTTCTACACGCGAGCAGCATATCCGTCGCGAAAAAGCGACGTCCAATATCTGCACCAATCAGGCGCTTGTTGCGTTGATGACCTGTATTTACCTCACCATCTACGGCAAGGCCGGCATGCGTGAACTGGCCGAACAAAACCTGGCGAAGACGCATTATGCCTCGCAAACATTGGCTGCGATCCCCGGCAGCAAGCTGCTCTTCGCCAACTCTCCGCGCTTTAATGAGTTTGTGTTGGAGACGGCCGAAGCGCCCGAAGCGATTAACGCGCGCCTGCTGCAGCAGAAAATGATTGGCGGACTGCCTCTATCCGCCTGGTATCCGGAATTGAAGCATGCCTCGCTATGGTGCGCCACCGAACAGAATTCACGAGCGCAAATTGACGCTGCGGCTGCCATTATCGCCGGCAAGCATGTCCCTGCGTTGGCCTACGTATAAGGATGAAGAACGAAATGGTAACTAAAACAGTTACAGTAACCAACGCGACCGATTCTCCGGGCAAACAGGCGCCGTTTGTCGGCAACCGCTCGAAGGTCTCTAGTCACATCAGTCAGAATGAAGGGTTGATCTTCGAGAAATCCTCACCCGGCAAAAAAGCCTACCGCCTGGCGCCGCTCGATGTTCCCGCGATCGATCCGCACATAGTTTTGGGCGAACAGGTCCGCGAAGATCTTGGCCTGCTGCCGGAAGTCAGCGAGATTGAAATCATCCGCCACTTCACGCGTCTCTCCACCTGGAACTACGCTATCGACCTGGGCATGTATCCGTTGGGCAGCTGCACCATGAAATACAATCCCCGCGTCAATGAAATGGTGGCGCGCCTCGAAGGCATCGCCGACGCCCATCCCTATCAGCCCGAATCGCTTTCACAGGGCGCGATGCGCGTCATGTGGATGCTGCAGGAATGCCTGAAAGAAATTACCGGCATGGAGGCGATTACGCTGCAGCCGGCGGCTGGCGCGCATGGCGAGTTCACCGGAATTCTTCTCGTCCGCGCGTATCACGAGTCAAAAGGCAATCCGCGCAAAAAGATTTTGATTCCTGATTCAGCGCACGGCACCAATCCAGCCACAGCGGCCATCTGCGGCTACCAGGTGCAAAATCTCAAATCCAACAGCCATGGCATGGTCGACCTCGCCGAGCTCGAACATCTGGTCGACGACGAAACCGCCGCGCTTATGCTGACCAACCCTTCTACCATCGGCGTGTTCGAGAGTGAGATTCACAAAATCGCCGACGTCCTGCATTCCAAAGGCGCACTGCTCTACATGGATGGCGCCAATATGAATGCTCTGGTCGGCAAAACACGCCCCGGCGATTTCGGCGTCGACGTCATGCACTTGAATCTGCACAAGACTTTTTCGACGCCTCATGGCGGCGGCGGTCCGGGCTCGGGTCCGGTGGCGTGCAAAAAAATTCTGGAGCCCTTTCTTCCCACGCCGATTCTCGTCGAAAAGTCGGACAACACCCTCACCTTTAACTACGATCGTCCGCAGTCGGTGGGCCGCGTGCGCATGTTCTACGGCAACTATGGCATGTTCGTTCGCGCGCTCGCATACATCCTCGCCAACGGCCCCGATGGCCTGCGTCAAACCACGGAAGACGCAGTGCTGAACGCAAACTACATTCGAGCTAAGCTGGAAGACGTATACGAACTGCCCTATAAAACGCCTACACTACATGAGGTAGTTTTCAGCGACCGCCGACAGTCGCGCAATGGAGTCAAAACCGGCGACATTGCCAAGCGCCTCATCGACTACGGCTTTCATCCGTACACCACTTCGTTCCCTATGATTGTGGCCGGCGCGCTGATGATTGAGCCAACGGAAAGTGAGTCGAAGGAAGAGCTGGATCAGTTCATCGACGCCATGCGTCAGATTGCTCGCGAAGCCGATGAGAACCCGGAGATCATTCTGCACGCACCGCATGCCACCCGCGTCTCGCGCATGGATGAAGTCGCCGCCGCCCGTAAACCAGTCTTGCGCTGGAAGCCCGACGCGAGTTCCGAATCACCCGCGCCTGAAACAGCCGTATCCGAAAAAACTCCGCCGCTGGTTCCCGCCACTCCGGCCAAGGAGTACTAAATGGCCTCAGCCTTTGACGACCAGCGCGAGTCCCTCGAAAAACATGAATTCATGATGGGCATTCCTCGCGGTCGTCTTGCCGTCACGCTCGATATGATCACCGATGCCCTCATCCTCGTCGGCCAGCACGGTGTCTATTGCACCTCAGCCCGCAATCCCACTCAGCCTGCGCTCGATCTACAAACCGTCATGCAGCAATTAACCGGCGCCAAAGAACTCATCCAATCCGTCATGCAGGAACTGACCCCTCCCACCGGTACTAAGTGACGTGTCACGTGTTCGATACTCCGCATTGGCGATTTCGAACACGCAAATGATTGCGTCCCCAAACGCAAATCACCTCCAGCACCGGTAGCAGCGTGCATCCGTATTGTGAAATGGAATAGCGCACCCGCGGGGGAACGACACTTTCCTCTTGCCGCACGAGTATTCCGTCGCGAACCAGTTCCTGTAGATGTCGAAGCAACATCCTCTCTGTGATTCCCGGAATGCTGCGATGCAATTCACTGGGTCGCATCGGTCCTTCCGACAGCCGCCATAGAATAGTCCCTTTCCATCGGCCGTCAACCACCGACAGCATCGCGTCAATCGGACACTCGGAGAGTTCTTTTTTTGAAACCGGCATTTTCTAACCTTCCCGTTCCGCAATCACGTGGGCCGGCTGACAAATTTGTCAGCCGCGACAATTGCATCGGCACGGATTCCTCCGCCGTCTGATGTACCAGGAGAAATGATGATGCATGCTCTAATAACCGTCACCACCGTTTGCATTGGCTTACTCGTCGGCGTCGAGTTCGCTGTCTCAGCCTTCATCAACCCAGTTCTCTGGGCTCTGGAGCCATCTGCTCAGACGGCCGCAATTCGGCTGTTTGCCAGGAAACTCGGCCGTGCCATGCCTCTCTGGTACGTCGCAAGCTTTGTGCTCCTGATCATTGCTGCCATTATGCACCGCCATCAATCCGGAGAAATCTTGTTAATCGCAGCGAGTGCCCTGTGGGCCACGATCATCCTGCTCACCATTTTATTTCTTGTGCCCATCAACAATCGAATGGCTCAGTTGAGTGAGGGAGCCATTGCTAATGGAGGCCTGCGAGAGCATAGAAAATGGGACTCGCTGCATCGCCTGCGTGTCATCGCTCTCGCCGTGTCGATGGTCTGCTTTCTGCTCGCCGTCTAGAACAGTTTCGCGACCGCCCGTCATCGCAAAATTGCGTTTGCGATGTTCGCCCAAACCGGCGGATTGTTCAAAATCGTGTACATCACGATGCTCTGGCAAACCAAGAACACAGGCAACCCCACTGCATAGACGCGATGAATACGCTTGTCCACGATCAGGTCGCGCGCCACACCCAGAAGCACCAGAAAGTCGACCCCGACAAAGAACCATCCCGCCGGCAGAATGTGCGCCGGAAAACGGCCAAAGGCCGCGGAAGTCAACGCACACGTCGCCAGCAGGATCAAGCGGCGATGATATTCCGGTTTTTTTCGCCATAGGATGGCCAGCCCGAATGCGACGGCGAAGGCGGTGACGTCATACCACGAGAGCGCCAGATCCGGCACAGCGCCCTTCCCGTGGAAGTATTGGATTCTGAAACGTGACATCACAATGCCGATCCAGACACCCACCACAAACACCGCACTACCGAGCGCAGCGCCAAACCATCCAAGGGTGCGATGCAGGCGCACGTTGTGCGTTCGGACCAGCAGCGACTGGAAAATAAAAAAGAGGACCCACCCCGAAAAAATCACCCCATGCACCCACAGCAGTACCGGCCGTCGCGGAACTCCATGGATCAGGCGCGCCTCAACCGTGTGGCTGAACCCGTACACCACGATCGCCGCAATCAGAAGCGACATGAAGAAATAGAAGTATTGCTGCAGCAGGCGAACAGGCTTCGCCGTCACCGTTCTCGCCCTCGCAGGCTTCGTTGTCAGTTCGATGCGCCCCAGGTTTGTCGTGGTATCTGCCATGTGCTTTCAACCCTTCATGCGTTCCCAGTCACAATCGTGTGCGGGCTCATGGGGATTGGATGGCCGCTGATGTCTTTGAATCCTGCCTCGCGATACATGCTCGTCAGCTCGCTCAGCGTGTACGCGTCGCCGGCCGCGGTCGTGGTCAACATCGTCATCGCGAACGCGGCGGGAGTCGCGGGCGAAACATGGTCTTCGTTCGGCACAAACTCCAGCGTGGCGCACTGGCCGCCGGGACGAAGAGCTGCGTGAATCTTCCGCAGCAGTTCCACGCAGGTCGGCTTGTCGAAGTGGTGTAGAAAATTCGTCAGCAGCACCGCATCATACGGTCCGTCGAAGTCTACCTCAAAGGCGCTGCCCGGCTTCATATTGTAACGATCGTGCACGCCCGCCTTGCGAGCATTGTCGAGAGCCACCCGCAATACCGGCGCCCAATCCAGGCCCGTCACGTGTGCCTGCGGATTCTGTCTTGCAATTTCAATTCCAAATAATCCGTGACCGGCGGCGATATCCAGCACCCGCATCGGACCCGACTGTCCCTGCAACACAACCTTGCCCAGCGGACCGGCCATCGGACCCATCATCGGCGCCATGTTTTCCGCAAACTGCACCCATATCGGATTCTCCGGCTCAACCGTGCCATCGCCCGGCAGGTTGGTGCGACCAGTACGCACAATATCCGCCAGGTTGTCATAGGCATCGTGCATCGCCGGGTTGCCGAGGAACTGAGCCACCGAGGCCAGGCAGGCGGGCGACCGCGGGTCCAGGAAGACCGCGCTCGACGGCGTCAGCCGATAGCGTCCCTCCTCTTTCACCAACACGCCGTTAATCGTCAGAAAATCGCACAGGATGCGGATGCCTCGCTCCGACGCGGAGCAGTGACGCGCGATAGAGGCCACATCTCCCGGGCCTTCTCCAACTACTCGAAAAAGATCGAGATCGATTGCTGCCTTCAAAGCCGCCGTACGCTGATACGCGTTCAGCATGTCCAGTACCAGCCCAGGATTCAACGGGGGTTCGGCGCCATTTCCAGGTTGCATTGCAAGCCTCCTCTGACAGACGTCAGGGTTTCTACTTATTTCATTGTTGGGGGGCCAAGCCAGCGTATCACCAAACACGAATGCTGGTCTGTTCATTCTCGTTCTGAGCTGAGTCGCGAAAATTCAATCTGCTGGGACGTGAGATCAGAAATGCTCACTAGTCTCGGATCGATATTCGAACTTACTTACCTTCCGACGCCGAGGAAGAGGTTGGATCGGTACTCGCGAGCTGCTGTCTTTGGACCTTGTAGTCCTGATACTGAATCGTCAAGGTAGCGCTGCCTCCAATTCGGATTCGCGATACACTCTTGTTTTGCTCGGGCAGCCAAAAGTCTCCCACCTTTTCATAGGTTTCGTGGATTCTGGTGCTCTTGATCCAGAAGGAAGGATTCTGCGCCGGTTCCGCTTGAATGCCGCACACAGCAAAATCCTGGTCGTTCACGCGGATTTTGCCGCGATACACATACTTGTTTGGCTTTCTCGGCTGCACCGACAATACGTACGAGCAGCCGTCCGCCTCCGGATCATACTCCAGGTCGCTGAAGTCGTAATTTTTTCGGTCCAGGTTGACCGCTTCCCTTGTATTTTTCCTCTGCGCATCCGTTTCCGTTTTTGGCAGGCGTTTCAATACCTGGTCGACCAGCAATTTCGGACCGCTCTGCGAAACCACTGTGAATTCTTTGGTATTCGGCGACTCGTACTGCATGGAGACAACCATCCCCGCCTCCAGGTCATTCGGGAATCCATGATAGTGAACCGCATAAATGCACGCAGGTCCATCTCGTCGGCATAAACGCGTTTTGCCGCCCACTGCACCGTCGCGTTTTCTGCCAACCGGAAAATCGAAGAAATGCTCGACAAATTGCGGCGACGATTTCCAAAATACCGAAAGCGGCTGAAACCCAGATAGTGCTCAATCTGCGCCTTCTCCACTTCGTAAGCCAGCTTCGGTGTCAGCGGCGAGGTCCAATAGGCGCAAGAAAAATCGACCGGCACCACGGATTTTCGATACTGCCGATCCAGAGCCCGTTGAATCACCGGCCATTTTTCGGTGAAGACAAGGATGAATTGAAGCTTCTCTTTCGAGTGTCGAGTGTGGCCGTGAAGGGATAATCCCGTTCAATATCCGCGGGTGCAATCTGCACCTCTCCAGATACACGAAATCTTAGTGGATGCCAATGGGAAGAGAACCTCGCTGATCTGTGAACACACTACACCTCACAATCGACATTCGGCAGGATTACGCTCGGACAATCGGCTTGCTGGCGTATTTGACCCATTCCCATCAAATATGTCATCACGCCATCTCTTCTAGATTGCGGGCGGCTGCACACCCATCCTATTCTTAATATATTAAGATTTAACGGCCTCCGATAGTCTACCCCAACCGCGACAATCGCAGCGTTTAACCTCCACCAACCCGCGAAAGAAACCATAGGGCCGCCGCCAATTCCGATTCCGCGCCACAAATCCCATCGTGATAACCTCAAGAGGGATGCGCCCGTAGCTCAGCTGGATAGAGTGAACGCCTCCGAAGCGTTAGGTCACAAGTTCGAATCTTGTCGGGCGCACCATATTTTTTCAGCCGAAGTGGGCTCGGCTACGAGTTCCCCGCCGTGGCGGGTTGTCGAGCGCACCATGCATCCAATACCACGGTGCAGGATTCGCTTCCCCACCTTCCAACTTCAAGGAGATGCACGCGGATGAGTTATGTGCCCGACGCAAAACGCTATCAACAGGCGAACTTTCGCCGCTGTGGCAGATCTGGAATCGTCTTGCCTCCTGTATCCCTGGGTCTGTGGCAGAACTTCGGCGGCACCGACGTTTTTGAAACCGGTCGCGCTGTCATCCGGCGAGCGTTCGATCGAGGCGTCACTCATTTTGACCTGGCGAATAACTACGGTCCGCCCTACGGAGCTGCGGAAGAAAACTTCGGCCATATTCTTCGCAAGGATTTTCGCGATCACCGTAACGAGCTCATCATCTCCTCCAAAGCCGGTTGGGATATGTGGCCCGGCCCCTACGGCGTCGGCGGGTCACGCAAATACATGCTGGCCTCGCTCGACGAAAGCCTTGATCGCATGGGTCTCGACTACGTCGACATCTATTACTCCCACAAGCCGGATATGACGGTGCCGCTGGAAGAAACCATGGGCGCGCTGGTCACCGCCGTTCACCAGGGCAAAGCCTTATATGTCGGTATTTCTTCCTACGATGCCGATCGCACCCGCGAAGCCGCGAATATTCTGGAGATGGAAGGCGTTCCCCTCCTGATTCATCAGCCCTCCTATTCCATGCTGAATCGCTGGATCGAAAAAGAATTGCTGGGAACACTGGCCGAGCTGGGCGTCGGTTGCATCGCCTTCTCTCCCCTAGCGCAGGGCCTGCTCACCAACAAATATCTCAACGGCGTGCCGGCCAACTCCCGCGCCACCGCCGAGCAAAGTTCCCTGCTCAAGGAATTCCTTAGCGAGCAGAACATCCAGCGTGTGCGCTACTTGAATGAACTGGCAAAAGGCCGTGGCCAGACGCTGGCGCAAATGGCGATTGCATGGGTGCTGCGCGATCCTCGTGTCACCACCGCACTGATCGGAGCGCGAAATGTGGATCAGCTCAACGATTCGCTCGATGCCGTCAAGAAACTTCAATTCACCGATGCCGAACTGAAAGAAATCGACCGATTTGCGCAAGACAGCGGAATCGATCTGTGGAAAGATGCGCGCGAAGGACGCGAGTAACCGGACCCGGGTTCCGCTGCAATTCCGCGCATCTTCGACGCTTCTGGCAGCATCCACTGCATGAGACACTTGGCATGTGCGCTGCAGTCCGGGGTACCGACGTCAGCCGCGCAACCTACCCCATCTGTCATGAGGAGCGACGCGCACTTGAACACAGATTGCTATCCCGTTACGGCGCTACCGCACGTCAGCGATCTCTATCGCGACTATGTGTCCGGCAAGTGGGAAAAGTTGCGCGTGTTTTATCCGGAAATTGCCGCCAACGACGGCCAGTGGATGAAGAATCCGCCGCAAATGGATCCGGCCCGGCGCCATACCATTGTCGAATTATTGCGGCAGCAGAATCGAGAATTTGGCGCCAGCCAGGAAACACAGTCCAATCTCGATCGCCTCGCTGCCGGAGCAGGCGCCGTCGTCACTGGTCAGCAGGTCGCGCTCTTCGGTGGCCCGCTGCTTACGCTGATGAAGGCCGCAACCGCGATCCATTTGGCTGAGGAGGCGACCCGCGCCGGCTATCCGCATGTCCCCATCTTCTGGCTAGCCACCGAAGATCACGATTTTGACGAAGTCAATCAGGCGACCTTCCTTTGCGGCAATGATCTCACCACACTTCGTTTGCCGCATCATCCCGCACCCAACCGACCTGTCGGAAATTTGCCGTTCGGCGAAGCAATTGTGCCTCTGGTCGACGAACTCCGCCGATGTCTCGGCGAAAATTCTGCCACCGATCTGATCGCCTCCCTCTACACACCCGCCGCCACTTTTGCGTCCGCATTTGCGGCACTGCTGACACGCATTTTCAGTCGCCATGGCCTCATCGTCATCGACGCTTCTTCTCGGCCGTTCCATGCACTGGCGTATTCCACCTTGCTCGCCGCGCTTCAAAATGCCGACGAACTACACGCTGCCCTGCTCGACCGTGCGCATGCGTTGGAACAAGCTGGCTATCATGCCCAAGTTATGGTGGGTGAGTTTTCCAGCCCGCTTTTTCTGACCGATGCAATCACCGGCGTCCGTACCGCCCTGAAAAAATCCGCTGGCGACAAATGGTCTGCCGGTCCCGCGCATTACACCACCGCTGATCTGATCCAAATTCTCGACACCGCACCCGAACGCCTGAGCCCCAACGCTTTGCTGCGTCCCGTTGTTCAGGACACGCTGCTCCCCACCTCCGCTTACATCGGTGGTCCGGCGGAAGTTGCCTATTTCGCGCAATCGCAAGTTGTCTATCAACACATACTCGGTCGGACCACGCCAATTTTGCCGCGCTATTCCGCCACTTTCTTAGATCCGTCGATGGCGCAGCTGCTACACAAATATGGACTCACCCTGCCCGATGTTTTCACTACGCCCGACACGCTGGCGCATCGACTCGCCGCCCGAGCCATGCCCGTCGAAGCTAAGCGCAAACTTGCCGCCGCCGGCAATGCCCTGCATGAGGAGCTTTCTGCCGTCACCGAATGGATGCGCGCACAGGATCAGGGCCTCGGCCACGCCGCCGACGTTGCCGCATCGAAAATGCTGTACCAGATGAACCGCCTGCGTCGACTCTCCGCGAATTTTCAGTTACAGCGCGATCAGAGCCTGCAACACGCGGCCAACGCGCTCTGTCAGAATCTTTTTCCCAACGGCAATCTGCAGGAGCGAGTCTTTGCCAGCATTTCCTTTCTGTCGCGATTTGAACCGCCGCTGATCGATACGCTCGTCGAGCAGGCGCGCACCGGCCACTGCGGCCACCATGCTCTTTTTCTGTAAAACCCCCGGGCCAATAGCATTGGCGATGCACCACCCGCATTTTGGTTGCCCCACAATTCCTCTAAAACCGGCGTTTTCCGCGCGCTCCCCATCAATCTCCCCACCGCGAATTGGCATCCCATCTTTGGATGTTGACCTCATCAAGCACGTCGTTCTCTAGATTCGGTTCCACGTTTGCCGCTTCGAGGCAAGAATCCTCGTTTCGAGAAAAAAACTCAATGATTGATTTTCATGCATTGCAACATTGCGAAACCTGCCGTATGCAGGAGCATTTATTAACCAGCCGATTGAGTCCCGCGCTTCGCCAGGAACTCAACTCCCTCGCCTTTCGCGTCTCGCTGCCCGGAGGTTCGACCGTATTTCAAGAGGGCAATGAAGCCAATGGAATTTTCATCCTGCGCAAAGGACGCACAAAGGTGGCCATGAATTCCGAACTCGGCCGCACCGTCATCCTGTACCTTGCCGCTCCGGGCGAGTTGTTGGGACTCAGTTCCGTGATCTCCGGCACTCCGCGCCAGGTGTCCGCCGTGACCATCGAACCATGTGATCTCGACTTGGTACGACGCGACGATTTCCTCGAGTTCCTCAACAATCATGAATCTCAGTTTCGCGCCGCACTCGACGAACTGGCGCAGCAGCATAGCTGCATTTTGAATGCGATTCGCCGACTTTCTCTTGCACCATCGCTCCTGGCAAACATGGCGCGCTTTCTGCTTGGCCTCAATTGCCCTGAAGATAAGCCGCAAACCGACAAGATCCACCTAAAACACACTCAGGAAGAAATCGCGCAGCAGCTCGGAACCACCCGCGAATCCATTACTCGCACCCTCGCTAAGCTGCGCAAAGAACACATCATCGAACAGCGCGGACGCGTTCTCACCATTCGCAATCGCAGCATGTTGGAACATATTGCCAGCGCCCGAGTCGATGAGGCTGCCCTGAAACTTGCATAAGCGATAAAGTTGTATCCTGATGCGGAGCCAGAAATCCGCAGGAGGGGATGCGACCATGACCGCCAAGACTTCCAATATTTTTGATATCACCTGTCCTGACTGCGGAGCCATCGTCAAGGTGGATGCGACCACCCACGCTGTCATCGCTCACACGCCTGCCCCGCGGAAAAAAACATTCGAAGACTTTGAGGCAGCTACACGCGCACTGAAAGACCAGGAAGAGCGCAAGCAAGCCCTGTTTCGGCAATCTGTGGAGGCCGAGAAAAATAAGGATGACGTGCTGGAAAAGAAATTCTCTGAAGCACTGCGCCGCGCCAAGGAATCGCCTAGCGAATCCCGCCCGCTCCGCGACTTCGACCTGGACTGATGCTAAGGTAGACCCCGGACTTCGCGATCTACTTCATTGCGCGCATCACCGCGGCTACAGATGTCTTCCACTCCGGCAAGCTGCAGTCGAACTCCCGAGCCACCTTCGCACAATCAAGTGTTGAATTCTTCGGTCTCTCCGCCGGCGTTGGATAGTCCGAAGAGGGAATCGCCACCAGCCGCGCAAACTTTGTTCCTTGCCCCGCGGCCGAGACCGAGCGCAGCCGGACGGCCTCTTCCGCGAAGCCGAACCAACTGGTCTTCCCTGCGGCCGTCATGTGGTACACGCCGGACTTCGCCGTCGCAAACTTCTCATGATGCCATTTCTCTGCAATGGATGCGGTCGCCTTCGCAATATCGCGCGACCAGGTTGGAGCGCCAATCTGATCATTTACGACATGCAGTTCGCGCCGCTCCATCGCCAGCCGCAGAATGGTCAGCAGAAAATTTTTTCCCTCGCCGCCGTACACCCAACTCGTCCGCAAAATCAGATATGGAATGCCCGCTGCTGCCAGCGCCTTCTCTCCATCCAATTTGCTTTTTCCGTACACGCTCAGCGGATGCGCTCGGTCTGTCTCCACGTACGGCGTTTCTTTGCTGCCATCAAACACGTAATCAGTGGAGTAATGAATCACCGCCGCGCCCACGCTTTTCGCCGCCGCCGCCAATGTCTCCACTGCTTCCGCATTCACACGATGCGCGAAGTCCGGCTCACTTTCCGCTTTATCCACTGCGGTATACGCAGCCGCATTCACAATCAACTGCGGCCGCACTTCATGCACCATATCGCCGATTGCATAGTCAGATGTCAGATCGAGCTCATCGCGACCGGTAGCAGTCACTTCGCCCAGTTTCGCCAGCGAACGGTTCAGTTCGCGACCTACCTGCCCGTCGCGACCGGTTAACAGAATCCGCAGGCCCCCGGAATGTTTTTCTTTCATACATCCGCCTCGCGCAATACCTGCAACAAGTAATTTCCATACCCGCTCTTGCCCAGCTTGGTCGCCAGACGCTCCATCTGGGCGGCGTCAATGTACCCCAGGTGATACGCAATCTCCTCAGGACAAGCTACCTTCAGTCCCTGCCGTTTTTCGATCGTCTGGATAAAACCGGCCGCTTCAATCAGCGAGTCCTGCGTCCCAGTATCTAGCCAAGCAAATCCACGCCCCAGCACTTCCACGTGCAACTGGCCGCGCTCCAGGTACCAGCGATTTACATCAGTGATTTCCAGTTCGCCGCGCGCAGAAGGCTTCAGAGATTTCGCAACTTCGACTACTTGCGTGTCATAGAAATAAATGCCCGTCACAGCAAAACGAGACTTCGGCTTTTGCGGCTTCTCTTCAATCGAAATCGCTCGCCGATTTCCGTCGAACTCCACCACGCCATACCGCTCCGGATCCTGCACAGGATAGGCAAACACTGTCGCGCCTTCTTCGCGATTCGCCGCGATCTGCAACATTCCAGAGAGATCATGGCCGTAAAAAATGTTGTCACCCAGCACGAGCGCCGACCGCTGGCCGTCGACAAAGCGCTCCCCAATCAAAAATGCCTGCGCCAATCCGCCTGGTTCCGGCTGCACCGCATAGGTGAACTTCAACCCCCACTGCTCGCCGGTTCCTAGCAGGGCCGCAAATCGTGGCGTATCTTCAGGTGTGGAAATAATCAATACGTCGCGAATCCCCGCCAGCATCAGCGCCGACAGCGGATAGTAGATCATCGGTTTGTCATAGACTGGCAGCAATTGTTTGCTGGCCGCAATCGTCAGAGGATACAACCGGGTTCCCGACCCGCCGGCCAGAATAATTCCGCGCACACTCACTCCTTTATTTATTCCTCGACTCTACGTCGTCTCGCTCGCGCTGGCTCGGTCGCTCGATCGTTATAGTTCTGTTCGATCCATGCGCGATATTCGCCGCTCAACACATCTGCAATCCAATCCGGATGCTCCAGATACCACTCCACTGTCTTGCGCAGGCCTGTCGAAAATGTTTCTTTCGGCCGCCAGCCCAGCTCCTGCTCCAGTTTGGTCGCGTCGATTGCATAACGCCGATCGTGCCCCGGCCTGTCCTTTACAAAACGGATCAGCTGCTTGTGCGGGCAATGCGGCGAACTGGGTCGCAGCTCATCGAGAATTTCGCAAATCGTTTCCACGACTTCTCGATTGCTGCGCTCATTTCTGCCGCCAACGTTATACGTTTCCCCCGGTCTACCCTTTTCCAGCACCAACCGCAGTGCCGCGCAATGGTCACGCACATACAACCAGTCGCGAACATTCAATCCATCGCCGTAGATTGGTAGCGGTTTGCCCTCAAGCGCATGCGTAATGATCAGCGGAATCAGTTTTTCCGGAAAATGATACGGCCCATAATTATTCGAGCAATTCGTGATCATTGTCGGCAGCCCGTAGGTATGGAAATAGGCCCGCACCAGGTGATCGGAAGCTGCCTTGGTCGCAGAGTAGGGGCTGTTCGGCGAATACGGCGTGGTCTCGCAGAATGCCGGATCATCTGCCCCCAGCGAACCATACACCTCGTCGGTGGAGACATGCAGAAATCGAAATTTTGCCCGCTCTTGCTCTGGCAGTCGATTCCAATAAGCCCGTGCTGCCTCCAGCAACACAAACGTTCCGCGCACATTCGTCTCGACAAACGCATCCGGCCCTAGGATTGAGCGATCGACATGGCTTTCCGCCGCGAAATGCAAAATCGCTCTCGGCCTGAATTCATCGAGCAACGCCTTCATGCGGCCTTGATCGCAAATATCTGCGCGAACAAACGTGTATTGCGGGTTCGTCGATACGCGCTCCAGATTTTTTAGATTGCCAGCATACGTCAGGCAATCGACGTTCACCAAAGGATCGGAGGCGGCGGCGTCTTCCAGCCAGTCCAACACAAAATTCGAACCGATAAATCCAGCACCGCCTGTCACGACAATCGGTGGTTGCATCGAAGAAGATTCTGTCAAAATGGTTCGTCCTTACCAAGATTGAATTCACATTACTGGGATGTGTCGTCAGTCAGTGCGACATCCAACGACACCTGAGATCCTGAAAACTCAGTCTACCGGATAGGCATGAACCGTCATCAGTGTCGGAACCACGGTACACTTTTTCTATGGAAGCTCTCTCCACTCGGCTGCCCGGTGTCCTGCGGCTGCGCCCTCGAATCTTTGCGGATGATCGCGGCTGGTTTGCCGAAACATTTAACGAGGCCACTTTTCAGAAGGCTGGCCTCCCCTCCCATTTTGTCCAGGACAACCAATCCCGTTCTCGCCAGCATGTCTTGCGGGGCCTCCACTTTCAACTGCAGCATGCCCAGGGCAAACTGGTGCGCGCCGTGGCCGGTCGAATCTTTGATGTTGCCGTCGATGTTCGCCGTTCTTCCGCCTATTTTGGCAGATGGGTCGGCGTTGAGCTGAGCGCGGAGACACCGGAAATGCTCTGGATTCCTCCCGGTTTCGCTCACGGTTTTCTGGTTCTTTCCGAGACTGCCGATGTGCTCTACAAAACCACTGATTTCTACTCGCCTGCCTCTGAGCGCACCATCCAGTGGAACGATCCGGCAATTGGAATCGAATGGCCTCTGACCGCCGAACCCATTGTTGCCGCGAAGGACGCTGCCGGCACGCCGCTCGACCAGACTGACGTGCCTGAGTAGCCAACACCTATGTATGAAAATACTGCTGGCTGCGCTCGCCCCATGCATTCTGTTTAGAAAACCGACAACCCCTTCCTATTGGGTCCAGCCCATCTCCTACATCAACCCGCGGTAGACCTGACAGATTCCGCGCCGGTGTCGTACCAACGTAATCCACGTTTTCAATGAGATAAGTGATGTATCTGATTCCTCCATATTTGTACAGATCACGGAAGTTTTTTTTATCGTCTTCTTACCGGAAATGGGATAGACTCAGTCAGACAATTCCACCACTTACCTTTGTTTATTGATTCAAGCGCTAGAAACTAAAGTGCGCCAAGTCTGGTAGTCGTTTTGTGGTTCAACTGGAGAGTAGAGAAAAAGTTGCACAACGTTTCGGTTCTTCTGCCTGCAGCAATAGGATCCGCCAGATGCGTGGTCACCGTTCAAGGCTAGAAGAACCCTTAGGATCTGCACTCGCGGCACAGGTTGGGAAAGGCACTACTTACTCACCTGACTCAATTCCAGCCGCCCCATGGAACCCGAAACCTGCGGCCTGAGAGGCCCGAAGTTTTGGAATGATTCTGGGTGGTTCAATCCGGTCGGCGTTGACGCATAGCCGATCCTTATTCCACTCAAGTACGTGACGCAGTTTCACCGTTATTTTTTTTGAGGTCAACATCATGTCCCGATTCTCCCGTCTCTTCGCCAGCGGTTCCTCCCTCCGGTTCGCCTCCGCTACAGTCGTCGCAGCCATGTTCGCAGGCCTGCTGATGCTTCCCAACACCGCCGCCGCGCAAGGTCTGTTGCAAGCGCCGTCGGCAAACTTGACTACGGGTACCGTCCCTCAAGGCGTAGCCGCCGCCGATTTTGCCCGCACCGGCTGGATGGGTATGGTCGTCACCAACAGCACCGGCAAGAACATCAAGGTCTTTCTGGGAACTGGTCCCAACACATATAACACTGGGACCACTTACCCGACGCTGTGCACAGACCCTACAGCCGTATTAGCCACTGACATTAATCACGACGGATATCCTGACCTCGTCGTAGCTTGCACCAGTTCAGCCACGATTTCTGTATTGATCAATAATGGCGCGGGTGCTTTCGGCACCGCCACTACCTATGCGCTCAGCGGTCAACCGGTCGCGCTGGTTGCCGGAGACTTTGTCGGCAATGGCTACGTAGACGTTGCCTCCGCAGACTCCAACGGGAATGTCTCCGTTCTTCTAAATACAACCGGCAATGGAACCTTTTCCGCCAGCCACGTCACTCTTACCGGCACCTTGTCGGGAATCGCGGCGGGCGATTTCAATAAGGATGGACACCTCGACCTGGCGGTCTCCGATAGCGCCAATAATACGGTCCACGTGCTGACCAACAACGGCAGTGGCACCTTTACGCAGTATGGCGCCTATACAACCGGAGCGGGAACCAAACCTAGCAGCATCGTAGCCGCGGATTTCAACCAGGACGGCAACATGGACGTCGCCACCTCCAACGCGGGCACAAACACAGCAACCATTCTGCTGGGTAATGGCACGGGCGTTCTTACCGTTCAGGCAGCTCAAGCGACCGGAACAGACCCTATCGCTCTCGCGACGACAGATGTCAATAGCGATGGCTATCCCGATCTCGTCGCGTTCGACGAATTCTCAACATCGACCGGTGCTGTGGCGATTCTGCTTGGAAACGGAAATGGCACACTTCAGGTTGCCCAGACGTCCAGCCAGGCATTCCTACCCGGCACCCAACCTGCTATAGCCGATTTCAATCGGGATGGGAAACCGGATGTCGCCGTTGTTCAACAGAATGCCAACATTGCTTCCGTGCTTCTCAACAACACGCTGCCTACGCAATACCCCGATGGGCGCAGCTTCGCCGCCTACAACCCGATATCCAACGGCTACGGCAACTTCGCCGACAGTGTCGCCGCTGGTGACTTCAACCGCGATGGCAACCTCGACGTCGCGGTCAGCTATCTGCAGGACAACGATGTTCAGGTATTGTTCGGCAATGGCGCAGGTTCCTTTTCCTCCTCAGCCACGTATCCGGTCGGCAACCAACCCTACTTCATCGCTTCCGGCGATCTAAATGGTGATGGATATCCCGATCTCGTCGTTACCAACACCAACGTGAACGGAGCCACTGGCACCATCAGTGTCCTTCTGAACAACAAGAATGGAACCTTTGCCAGCGCGGCCACCTACACAGTCGGCAAGCAGCCCTATCAGGTTGCCATCGGCGACGTCAACGGCGACGGGTATCCTGACCTGGCCGTCACCAACTACGGCGCCAATACGGTCACCATCCTGTTTGGATCGGCGAACGGAACTTTCACCGTGCAACCTACAACCCTCGCCACCTGCGGCGATCCGTACGGCGTAGCTATTGGCGACTTCAAGCACAACGGCTTCCCATCGGTCGCCGTCACCTGCTATAGCACCTCCCAGCTCGAAATCTTCCCGAACAACGGCAACGGCACCTTCGGCACCCCCTACATCTATACCGTCTATGACTCATACAGCAGCCTCACTCCCAACCCGGAATCCCTAGTTGTGGGAGATTTCAATCGCGATGGCAAACTAGATATCGTGGTCGGTAACTCGAACGCAAACAACATCTCGTTCTTTGCCGGCAACGGTGACAACACATTTGTAGACAGCATGGAAAGCGCCCCGTCCCTCAATCACCCCGCCTCCATTGCAGCCGGAGACTTCAACGGCGACGGTATTCTTGACATCGTCGGTGTCGCTCCAAACTACAACGCCGTCGATCTCACTCTCGGCGTTGGCGATGGCACCTTTGGCACCATCGCGCAGCGTTCCGCAGGAGAGTTCACGGCGAAAACCCAGCCCTGGGGATTGGCTGTGGGAGACTTCAATAATGACGGCCAGCTGGATATCGTCACCGCCAACACTTTCCACCAGGTCGCTCTCGACAGTCCAACCAATCAGCTGCGATATATGAGCGAGTTTCCGGCCACCCCTGGCGGTAACCCCAGCGTTGATGTGCTGCTCAATGCGTCGGCGGCGCAGATCAATCTGACTACCTCGCCAGGTTCACCACTCCCGTATAACAACTCTGGAGTGACGATTAACGCGAATGTTCAACCGGCGTACACCGGCGGAACCCCAACCGGCTCAGTAATCTTTGAAAACTCGTCGGGTGCTGTTCTCGGTACTGGTCCTTACACGTTAAACTCGAGTGGGACCGCTAGCTATCCTGTCGGCCATTTAGGCAGCGGCACCTATCTATTTACTTCGCTCTACTCAGGCGATGCGAACTTCCAGCCAACGACGGGCTCGGGGACAGCGTTTGCCGTCACCGTTAACGGAACACCTGTCACCCTGACCATCAGCCCAGCCTCTGTGGGTTACGGTGGGACCTTCACGGCGTCTGTTGTCGTTACGGGAACCGCTGGAGAAGGCGTTCCCACCGGCACGCTAACGATCTATAGTTCTACCGGATTCACGCTGGGAACGGTTACCCTGACGGCATCCGGCAACAACTCCACGGGAACCGCCAACTTTACTGCGGTCGCCCCCAACCTGGTTCCGGGGACCTATAACTTTTACGCTGTCTATACCCCCACGAACGGAAATTACCAGACAGGGAGCTCGTCCTATGCTCCTTTGACGGTAACCACGGCAACCACTTCAACGTCGATCGCTTGCAGTGCTGGCTTCCTCGCCATCAATTGCACAGCGACTGTAACCAATACCGTAACTGGCCACGCAGTTCCAGCTGGTTTAACCGTAGACTTCACCGTCAACGGCGGCGGAGCAACTCCTGAGACAACGAATGCTAACGGTCAGGCGACCTATTCGACGGGCGAGATATTTGGATCGTTCACAGTGACCGCTACCTTCCCGGCGCAGACGTATTATCAAACGTCTAGCGCCAGCACGACCGTTCTTTGCTTCTTCATCTGCGGCGGAGATCGTACAGGCGCGGGCAGCCCGTTTAACTCGCTCACCCTGTTTGGAGAGACCAACCGATCTGCTCCGTTCCGACTTTTCTAACGCAACACCTCCACCCCAGGGCTGCCGCTTCCAAGCGGCAGCCCTTTTTTCTTGCCTCTTCATCGCCTTTTCTTCCCCGTAACCATCCCCCGCCGGGTCGGCCGCCCGACCGAAACCATCTTTGATTTCTTAATTCCCGATGAATTTGTTTTCATCATTGGAATTTCCCGCATCCAACCAATTGCCGAATTTCTCCGCGTATATTTTTGGCGGACGGCAGCTTGTAACTTCTTTGCAATGCCTGCCGGAGACAATAGGTGTGATTTCTGAAACTCACCTCTTGACTCTGATCGGATCGAGAAACACAAAAAAATCAACTCAGCCCTCCCCCCTGAAAGCATTTGCCTGTTGCCTTTTGCCTGTCGTCAGCACGACCGCACCCCCGGTGCGGCAATCCCCGGGGTTCGGATTTGCAACGCGGGCGTATCCGAATCCCTTGAGTCACTCCGCCAATTGAAATTGAAGTCGCTAAATTTCAGTCGAGGTCCTGGCCATGAATTCTGGTAGTGTTCGCAGCGTCATTTCTCGTCTTTGCGCCTTCGTCGGCGTCACCGCAGTCATTCTCTTTTCTGTCGGCGCTCATGCGCAGGCCTTGTTTCAGCCGCTGGGCGGCCCCGGCTCCCAGAGTCAGACCTTTACCTCGGGCACAATGCCGCTGGGTGTTGCCGTGGCTGACTTCAACCACGACGGCTATCCGGATATGGTTGTCGCCAACAAAACGGACACCAGCCAAGGCACGTCCGGCAGCATTAGTGTGTTCTTGTCGAACGGTTCGGGTGGATTCGCAGCCCCCACAAAATACCCGACGTGCGGCGGACCGACAGCGGTCTTGGCTGCGGACCTTGATCTGACTGGACTTCCTGATATCGTCGTGACCTGCAACACCCCGACCTCGAACGTGATCCAGGTTTTCCTGAATCTCGGCAATGGAACTTTCGATCCGACGGAGGGAAATGGAACGACAAACATCGTGCTGGGAACGGGCAAGGGCCCAGTCGCGATCGCCTCTGGTGATTTCAATAATGACGGCCACCCGGATCTGGCCGTGGCCGACAGCCTCGACGGCACGATCACGCTGTTCCTCAGCAATCCTGCGAACAATTTCACCTATTACACGGTCTCGACGCTATCGGGATTTGGCATGCCCAATGGCATCGTTGCCGCGAATTTCACCAAGTCGGGTAATGTCGATCTGGCTGTCACCGACGGATCCACGGGCGCAATTCATATTTTGACTGGAGACGGAACCGGCAACTTTACCCTTAGTTCCAGCGCAACCGTAGGAAGTGATCCCACAGGCATCGTCGCCGGCGACTTCAATAAGGATGGAGCCATCGACCTTGCAGTTCTCAATTCCGGTTCGGGTACGGTCAGCATTCTGAATGGAAACAACAGTGGGGCCTTCGCCGTCACTCGCAACATAAGCGTGGGTCCAGCCACGGGAACCGGCGGCACCTACTTGCTCGCATTCGACATTAACGACGACGGCAACCTGGATCTCGTCACCGGCAACACTCTACAAAATGAGGTGGCCGTGCTGATGGGCGGTAACGAGGGCAATTTCAAGGCGGTTCAGGATTATTCGGTCCCCAATGGACCAGCCTACGTCGCGCCCATTGATTTCAATCGTGATGGCAAACCGGACTTGGCCGTGACTCAGTCGACCGGAGGCACCGTCTCGGTGCTGATCAACAACACGTTGCCCACGCCGACCCACGGCAGTCTCAATTTTGTCGCTCCGCACGTTCCGAACGGCGGTCACGGCAATATGGCGGATAGCGTTGCCGTCGCAGATTTCAACCATGACGGTTTTCCTGACGTCGCCGTAGCCTATCTGCAAGACAACGCAGTTCGTGTTCTGGCGGGCAAGGGCGGCGGCCTATTTGGACCGGCGACGGAATACCCAGTTGGCAATCAACCCTACGCCATCGTTGCTGGCGACCTGAACAATGATGGCTACGCCGACCTGGTCACCGCGAACACATCGCTGAACTCAAGACCAGGAACGATCAGCGTACTGATGAACAAAGGCGACGGCACCGGGACCTTCGCTTCCGCGCAAACCTATACGGTTGGAGCGCTGCCGTACGGAGTTGCCATTGGAGATTTGAATGGCGACGGAATTCCCGATCTCGCCGTCACCAACTATGGAGATAACACCGTCTCCATTCTCTATGGCCAAAGCGGCGGTGGGTTCGTCGGAGGTCAAACTCTCGCGACCTGCACCAATCCTTATGGCGTCGCCATCGGGGATACGCGCCACTCCGGCCAGAATGATATTGCCGTTACCTGCTACCACACCGGCCAGTTGGAAGTCTTCCTCAACAACAGCATGATGCCGTACCAACCGCCACCGGCGCAGGCCAGCTTCCAGTCGCCGGAAATCTACACGACTGACTTGTTTCCAACGTCGGTCGTCATGGGCGACTTCAACCGTGATGGCAACCTCGACATTGTTACTGGAAACTCCATCGCCAACGATGTCTCCTTCTTTGCCGGCAACGGCAGTGGCAGCTTCGCATCCGCTGTCAATAGCTTTGCACTCAACTTCCCGGATTCCATTGCAGCCGGCGATGTCAATGGGGATGGAATTCCTGACCTGGTCACCGTGGCCGCGAACTTTAATGAGGTTGCGATTCTGTTGGGTAAAGGCGACGGCACCTTCGAACAACGCGTGGAATTTGCGGCCGGCGAGCAACCCTGGGCTGTCGCCCTCGGCGACTTCAACCGCGATGGCAAACTCGATATCGTTACGGCCAACACAGTAAGTCGTGTGAACCTGACGGTTCCGGCTTACCAGACCATGTATATGAATGAGTTTCCACCGAAGAAGAATGGTGGCCCCAGCATCAACATATTGCTGAATGGCTCGGGCAGCAAAATCACGCTGACGCATTCTCCAACCGGGACCGTGGCGCCGGGCACTCCAGTCACACTCACGGCAACTGTGGCGGCGTCTGTTTCCACCAACACCGATACGCCTTCGGGAACTGTCACGTTTGAGGACACCGACGGCACCGTCCTTGGCTCGTCCACGTTAAGTGGAGGCACAGCGACCCTCACCGTTCCCAGCCTCAGCAGCGGCAGCCACGTGATTACCGTTCTGTATTCCGGGGATACGCTCTTCCAGCCGAACACAATGTCCGGATTCGCCGTTCGGGTGTCCGGCACGCCGGTTACTTTGTCATTCCAACCGAATCCGGTCACTTCCGGTGCAACCTTCAGGTATACGGCTACCGTAGGAACCGCCGGCTCCAAAAAGGCACCCGTGGGTACCATCACCCTGTTTACGCAGCTTCCAGACGGGACGCTGGTACAGGCCGACGGACCCCATGCCGTAACAGCCAACGCGAACAACACCTCCACATTTTCAGACACCCTGACTGCGGGGTTAGCCGGTAGCTCGCAATCCTATGCTGTGTTTAATCCCACTGCAGGCGCATACAAAGCCGGGAGTTCACCCACTGTGACCATAACCGTCACACCCTAGCCGAATCGGATCGATTTCACTGCCGTACGAACCAAGGCCGCATACGAAAAGTATGCGGCCTTCCCTTTTGCGCATTAAAAGCCATCCCAGCCAGGCCTACGATCGTCGAAACTTCCCCGCTTGCACCATTTTTGAGGCGCTCTTCTGCGCCCCTCAGGGCTTTGGCGCCAGAACCGTTCTCAATGCATATTGCACGCGCGGAATCATGTCTCGATATTGCACCGGAGACGCATTTGCCAGAAATGCATGGAAGGCGGTCCTTCCACACGAAGCATCCCCCGTTTGCATGCACAGCACGCCCAGATTTAATTGCGACTC
The DNA here is from genome assembly GCA_035502695.1 of Acidobacteriaceae bacterium. Taxonomy (GTDB): domain Bacteria; phylum Acidobacteriota; class Terriglobia; order Terriglobales; family Acidobacteriaceae; genus JAKAAZ01. The sequence continues at coordinate 7,667 of DATJUD010000153.1, read as the reverse complement.
GGCGTCCTTGGGATCGATTTGAATGGCGCGCTCAAAATTCTGCCTTGCGGTGATGAAATCGTGTTGCTTCACCGCCACCAATCCCAGCCCGTTGTACGCGGGAATATAGGGCTCAATCGCCAGCGCACGCTGAAATTCTGTCGTCGCTTCCGCGAGCTGCCCATTCGCGGAATACGCCGCCGCCAGGCCATCAATCGTTCCCACATCCGTCGGATCCATCTTCACCGCAGGCTCATAATATGCGATCGCCTGTTGCGCGTTGCCTTTGCTCAGGTAGAGATGGCCCAGCCGCGACAGGATCATCGGTCCGCTCACGCCGTGGTGCAGTGCATCGAGACATAGCTGTAGGTTGGCTTCGTTTTGTCCCATGTTCTGGTATTCATCTCCAAGAGCGTAATAGAGAGCAGGATTGGACGGATCTTTCTTGAGCGCCTCCCGGTATAGCTCTACCCTGCGCGAAGAGGACATCTCGCCTGCGGGTGTGTCCTTCGCCTGATGCAACAGCTTCAGAATTTCGACCTGGTCCTTGGGATCGGCGCCCGCACTGTCCAAACTCGCCGACTGCTGTGACGATCCACCCAGATATCCAAGCGAGCGCAACTTCTGCATCGTCTGCTCGTCCATCTGCTGCGAGACCACTGTTTCTGTTCCGTTGTTGCCGATCAACAACTTCAGTTGCTCGTCCAGCTCGCGATACTTCTTGGGATGCGCATCGATGACGTTATGCAGTTCGGCCGGATCAGTCTTCAAATCGTACAGCTCGGGTTTCGGGGCGCGAACATACATCCACTCAGCGGTGTGAATGCCGCGCAGCGGAGCCCAGTTCATGATGAATTTCGGATACATGGTTTCTTCGTAGGAATATTCCGTCGCCACCGGTTTCCCAACGAAGGCCGGCACCAGGCTGGTTCCCTGCACCGCAGGAGATGCATGGCCACCCAGTAAATCCAAAACTGTCGGCAGCAGGTCGATGGTCCGTGCCTGCTGCCACACGCGAACACCCGCGGGAATGCCAGGCCCAGCCATCAGCCAGGCGATGCGCACCGTCGAGTCATACAGAAAAACTCCGTGCTCGTATTCGCCGTGATCGCCCAGGCTTTCGCCATGATCGGAAAGCACGATGAACAAGGTATTCTGCGCGGGCGATCTCTTTTTCACTGCGTTCACGAAGCGCCCTAGCTGCTGATCCATGTAGGCTATTTCCGCGTCGTACGTATCACCCGGATATTGCCGCTGAAATTCTGCAGGCGGCGGGATGTACGGTTGATGCGCATCATAAAAATGCAGCCAGACAAAAAACGGCTTATCCGGCTGTTCAGGTTGAGCGTTCAGCCATGCCAGCGCGTGATCCACAGTGACACCGGCATTCCGCATCATGCCTTCGCCGCTGGAACTGCCTGGCATGCGATCGTCATAGACAGAGAAGCCCTGGTTGAATCCGAAGACGCGCTTGAATACGATCGCGCCGACGAAGGCTGCGGTATTCCATCCGTGCTGGCGCAAAATGGTGGCCATGGTCACCGAGGAAGGCTGCAGCACAAATCCGCCGGTATCGCGCACATGGTGCACATTGGGATTGGTTCCAGTAAACATGCTGGCGTGAGAAGGGAGCGTCAACGGCGCCTGCGCGACTGCCTTCTCAAACAAAACGCCGCTGCCGGCAAGCGCATCGATAGTTGGGGTTTTGATTTTCGCGTTGCCATAGCAATGCAGGTGGTCGGCTCGCACCGTATCCAGGGTGACGAGCACGATATTCGTCGGCTTCATCACACCGGCTGAAGTTGACGCGGCCGCTTGTAACGATTGCGCCCCCGAAGGATTTTCCGCGGCGGCCGGAGTTGGTTGTTTCTCTGACGATTTACATGCGGTTGTCCCTAGCAACGCGACCGTGCAGCAACCTATAAGAAACGCGTGTCGCACGCGGGACCACATGAACTTCCTTCTCCGACAAAAACAGCGATGGGTGGCTTACTCCAGCATCGCGCAATCCCACTTCAGAAGGCAACTGTGAAATGCCAATGGATCGCTCTGCCAATCAAACAGTGGTAGCGGGACCAGCTTCCGAACCGGGCGAGTGAAAACCGGTGGGAGCAGGTGGCGGTGCAAAGCTTTGGCTGCCGCACCACGAACAGAATCGCTGCTCAGCGGCGATCAATTGTCCGCAGTTGGAGCATGGCGATCCCAGCGGGCGGCGAATCGCAAAGTAGAGCAGAAATCCAAGCAAGTTGGGAACAAAGATGGCGACTAAAACCCACAGGACGGCTGGCATGGCCCGACGACGGGAATCGGCGTAAACATACCCCAGGGATAACAGCCAGAAAGCGACAAAGGCCCCAACAACCAGGCCAATTCCCAATCCAATCGCGGCGGTTAGCGCTCCTGACGGAATGCCGTTCATGGTATTCGGGCCGGCCATATGCCCTTGCCAAGTACCGATCACCGGGCCGGCAATAAGGGCACAAACAAAAACAACGGCGGCGGCTATCTTCACGCCTTTCGGTATGAGGCTCCAAAACGTATCGGTTTTCATAGGGACACTCCTTTCGCGTGCATCCACCTCTTCGACATCATGGGCAGAGTTGGCAACAAGAGACAAAAGAAGACGGACGGCACAATCCACAGCGCGACCAATCCCAGCTGAATTTGCTGATGGGTCGCGGAAAAGGCAGTTGCAAACCAATCGCCTAGATGAATGGCGGCGAATGACCCTGCCAGAGTGAGGACCAGTGCGGCAGCATAGCTCCACGCAAGCTTCCGGTGACTAAGACGCTGCGTTTCGAGCTGCGCGGCGCGGATCGCAAGAGCTGCAAAAATTTTTCCGGGCAGGTTCGGATCAGTCCCGAACGCAAATCCTCCCAGGCCGGCAATCGCTCGATTCGACACGTCCTGGTATTGCCGGCATGCAGAACACGTGAGCAGATGCTGGCGGACAGATTGTTCTTCCTGGCCGGAGATGTCGCCGGCGAGAGATTTGTCGATCAGTCGACAGATCGATTCGTGATTATCAGTTTGCATGGGCTCCTCCGTTGATCTGTTGCCGCAGAGCCGCAAGGCCGCGATAAATTCTTGACGATACTGTCGACAGCGATGCTCCGACAACCTGGCTGATTTCCTGCAGCGACAACTCCTCTTGAAAGCGCAGGACCAGCGCTTCTCGATAGACCGGCTGAAGCGACTGCAGCGACCGGGCGAGGTGCTGTGCATCTTCCGTCCTCGCTGCCTGCTCGAACGGCGAAGCTTTGTTGGATACGGGTGAGGGCACTGCAGGCTCACGCTCGTCCTCGTTCGAATCGAGACTCAAGAGGCGGCGTTTCCGGGTGTGGTCGATGGCAAGATTCCGGGCAATCGCGAACAGCCATGGCTCGAAACGAGATTCACCATCATAGGACCCGCCGCGTTCCAGAACCCGCAGCCAGGTTTCCTGCACCAGGTCGTCCACCTGATCGCGGGTGCCAAGAAGAAAGACGAAGTAGCGCACCAACCGGTATTGATATTGCTGCACCAGGGTCTGCAGCAGCGCGACATCTCTGCGACGAAGGCCACGTGCAACGCGCTCGGGTTCAGACTCTGTCGCCGCCAATGTCATCTCAGACTCGAACATACGATGGGGATACGTATGGCGGGCGGAAAATTACGCACCAGGAACAAATAAAATTGCTGCACGGGTAAGCCGTGGCTCCCGGACCTTGAAACTGCTTGACAATCGGCACTTGGCGGTATTTTTCAAGCACGGGCAATACCGATGCGCTAATCTTCCAGACAAGGGAGCCTTTTGCACGATGACAGAGGCTGAAATTCCGAAGAACCCACCCACCCAGGCACCGCATCGCAAAAACGTTCTGGTCATTGGACGCGACCATCGTGTGGCGAAAATTGTGGCGGAGGCGCTGCCCGATTGGCGCCTGGTACGCGCAGACGATAATGAAACTGCGCTTGTCTTGCTGCGAGCGCAACACTTCCACTTGCTACTGACCGGCGATGAAACCTCAGGACAACAGGATGTAGAACTCTTGCGGGAAGTGCGGCGCACGCGACCCCATTTGCGCCTGATTATTTTGACCAATGAAAGCACTCCAGCCGATGTGATTGCAAGTATGAAGGAGCGAGCCTTCAGTTACTTTTCCGCGCCCTACACCGCCGAAGCGCTGACGGATATGTTGCGACATGCCACCGACGCGCCGGTGTGGGACGAAGGCATTGAGCTGTTGTCGGCCACTCCCGAATGGCTAGGCCTGGCGGCACGCTGCGATTTGCGCACGGCGGATCGGCTGGTACAGTTCATCCATGAATTTTCTGACTTGCCCGAACCGCATCGAGATGATGTGGGCTCGGCCTTTCGCGAAATGCTGCTGAATGCAGTCGAGCACGGCGGCAATCTGGATCCATCGCAGCACGTAGTCATCTCCTACGTGCGAGCACGCGATGCGGTAATCTGCCGCATCAAGGATCCGGGCGAGGGATTTTCGCTGGAGCAGCTACGCGAGTCTGCCATGGCCGACATGGACGATGACCCGCTCGAACACATTGAATATCGCAGGGCGCAGGGCATGCGCGCCGGAGGATATGGAGTGTTGCTGGCGAGGAGCCTTGTGGATGACCTGATCTACAACGAGAAGGGCAATGAGGTGATGCTGATTAAATATCTTCATCACAAGTGATGTTACGTTTCGCGCTGGCGGCACCATGGGCCCGCGGGATTGGTTGCCATTTGATTTCCAAAATGCTTCACTGACTGTGAAGGGGCTGCGGCATGCAGCCCCTTTCCATTTAGCGAAGACCGCCAGATGCGAGAATCGTCTCGCCCGTCAACCAGCCTGAATCGGAGGAGGCGAGGAAGACGGCCAGAGGCGCGATATCACCCGGCTGCGCAATGCGACCCAGCGGAGTTTGCGCGACTGCGCCCTTTTCAAAGTCACTGCCGATGAAGCCCGCAGAGTGTACGCCCTCGGTTTCCACCATGCCCGGATTGATGGAGTTGACGCGGATTTTCTTTGGGCCTAATTCTCGAGCAAGAGCGCCCGTCACGGCATCCACTGCGCTCTTGGTGGCGGAGTAGATGGACGAGCCAGGAGGGGTAATTCGGCTCACGACCGAACCGATGTTGATGATGCTGCCGCCTTCTGGCCCGAAGAGGTTCGCTGCCTGCTGACTGGCTAGAAGCAACCCGAGCACATTGGTGTTGAAGAGGCGATGGAACTTGTCTTCGGTGACTTCGCCGATCGGCGAGAACTCGTAGATGCCGGCATTATTCACCAACACATCCAGCGACCCAAACTGCTTCTTTGTTTCGGCAAAGATGCGATCCACATCTTTTGACTTGGAAACGTCACCCTGCACGGCCACGGCTTTGCCGCCCTTAGCAGCGATGTCGGCCACGACGCGATCGGCGCCTTCTTTGCTGGACGAATAGTTGACCACGACGGATGCGCCCTCGGCAGCCAATGCTTTGGCGATGGCGGCGCCGATGCCCTTCGATGCTCCTGTAACCACTGCAACTTTATTCTTGAGTTTGCTCATGATCCCTCTCCTCGGTCGAAACTGCCATTGCTTCGACAGTTCGATGACTGTCTAATTGATGAGGCAAGGTCAGGATGGTTGCAGAAGTTTGGGTTAAATTTTCTTCAAGTGGGCCAGGTAGCCCTTCAGGACATCGCGCTGCAGTTCCAGGCAAGCAAATTTGCCTTGTCGAGTGATTTTGATCAGGCCCGCCGTCTCCAGTTCCTTCATATGGTGCGACAGGGTGGCGGCGGTGACGGGCTGGCAGCCGCGAATGTCGCTGCAGGAGGCAGTGTCCTTGCTGGCGCCGATTTGCTGCAGAATCTCATGGCGTCGCGGATCGGCAAGGGCCTTGGCGATCAGGTGAATCTGATACTCGGAAAGTGTTTTCTTCTTCGCCACGGGGGCTTTCCAGAGAAATGTTGTGATTTGATCATGATCGAACCGTTCTGCCTAGTCAAATGTCATTCAGGGAGTAAGAGACGAATTGTTAGTGAGATGAAAGAGCGTTGGAAGCTGATGATCTCTGGCCTTGCGTGATCCAGTGTGTTTCAGCCACCAGAAGATCAGGGTCGATTTTTTGCGTGAGACGTGTATTTGCGCAGCACAAACTCCTGGAGGAGGGCGTTGGCCATGCGGCCGCCGGCGCCAATCAGGGTACTCTTCAACAGTAGTTCCGCGCCGCGATTCGTCTCAGGATAGTAGGCGTTCGAGATGGCGCCGGAGGCCAGGTCGCCGCCTATATTCGAATAGTTTATCTCCCGGCGTCCGTCGTCTCCCCTGGTGATAAATGGGCTGGAGATCGCGTGCAGCACACGGGACTTTTTTGTGCCCGTGCCCTGGTAGAAGTAGCGTGGGTCCTGATGCAGGAGCGAGGGCAGGATGGCGTCGCCGACCATGATGTTGGTGTAGCCGCCGGCAAAGGTGGCGCCCAGGCGCTGACCATAACCCTTTGCACCCTGAACATAGTCTGGAAAGCCGGCCGCCTGATAGAAGGCAGCATTTAAACCGAAGCCAATGAAGGTAACGGGGTCGACCAAGGCTCTGAGCGCGAGATGGAACTTCAGCTTCGTCGTGAGTGGCACGGCATTGGGGCCATAGGTGACATAAAAATTGGGGATGACACCGAAAACGCGCTGCTTCTCTTCCACCTTGACCTGCTCGGTAGCGAGCTGTTCGGCAGAGATCGCAGTCACCGTGGTCATCGACGTTGCGACCTGAAGCCTGATGTTCGTCAGGTCGAGGAATTGGCCTGGTTTGAGAATAACGGCGGGCGAGGTCCAGTCTGCAAATCCCCTGGCGCTGACGGTGACGCGGTAGGGCCTTCCAGGATCGAGATTGCTGAATTGGAAGAAACCTTTGTCGTTGGCCATGATCGTGCGGGGATCGCTGGGGACAGGGCCATTGAGAACGACAGCAGCACGGGGAATTATGGCATCGTTCACATCGGTCACAGTGCCGGTGATGGCGGCGGTCTGTGGCGTGGGCGCGGAAATCTGCTGGCCCGCTGCCGCAGTGACGACCAACATGCAGATCATCAGGATACAGGGGGACTGCACCATGCGCATCGTCAAAACATGCTCCAAAATTTAGATGATCTGTCGCGAGCTTTGGATCAAAAACAACGCAATGAAGGGGGAGACAGTTTCAGCGCCAAGCAAGCGGAGATCCAATAGAAAGGTCCCAGAGGTTTGCAAACGGTAGAGGTTCCGCTGCATCAATGATTTCCACTTTTATCGTGAGTTGAACTTCAGCACTGTCTGAGCGGCCATATCCGTGTGATCGTTGTCGAAACCTTAGAGAGAAAGTTTATTGTTGTACTAAGAAGGATGTTGACAGAATAGCCATCCCGAGTTGCTGGTGCAGTGCTCATCACCCGGTTCAAAAATGTCGATTTGATTTCTGGCGGTCTGCCCGAGGCAATCGAATGACAGCAAACTTGGGCTCGTTTCGGCGTAGAATGGAGATGTACTTGAATGCCACGAGCCTTTCCGGCCTGGTCCGCATCTTATGGACAGGGCTACCCGAAATGGGGGCGTCACGGTTTCGACGGGATCGTTTGCGGTAGAGAGGCATGCCGGGGGGTGGGCACCCGTAATCGCTTACAAAAACACAATTGCTAACAATCAACTAGCACTTGCTGCTTAATTAAATAAGTAGCCGTCCTCCTC